>NZ_PZZP01000001.1:306060-612120 GCF_003046315.1 Desmospora activa DSM 45169
ATCATCTGTCTGTAACAGGCCAAATTCATCTCCCCGAATATCTTCAATTCGGCTTACTGGAATAGTCCATGAATATTTTCTGCCAGTATGTACATGATACTGCTTGAATCATACAAAGTGAGAAAGGGGTTAACTCAATGACGGTTGGAACAAAAATTAAGCAAACGATTGCCAGTGCGGAAAGTGTGGCGGCAAGCCTGAAAACCTTTGCATTGGATACGGATAATCAACAGGCAAAACAGGTGTACAATCAACTGGCGCAAAACATGGATTCCATTGTACAACAGTTGAAAACACGCGAACAACAGGTAATGTCTGAAGAGCCGCAATACAATCAATAACCACGAATCCGGGCGGGGAGACCCTACCCGGATTTTTTTGTTTAGCGCCCGGCTCCATTGTCGACGAAGATATTTGGCTCATGGTCTCGGGTTGCAGCATACATCACGTTGTTCACATTGTGATATCCTTTCTTTTTTAATTCTTCTTGCAACCAGTAGTTGCTTTTTCCGATCAGTTTAAGGTTCTGCTTTTGGATTCGTCCATCGACGACAAGAGAAAGGGCCAATCCCCGATAAGGAACTTCGATCTTTAAATCCTTTGGTGTTGCTGGATATAGGTCATCCCGCGGCAAGATGCTGATGGTGCCTGTCGGTTCGAGAATGGCATACTGTACCTCACGGATATCCGGATATCCCTTGGCTCGGATATCCGCTAGTAATTCTGTGAGAGAGATTTCACAGCGACGCAGGTTTTGCTTAATGATTTTGCCGTGTTTAACTAAAATGGTAGGTTCCCCGAGGATGAGCCGATTGACCCATTTATACAGGGTTAGTTTGGCGAAGAGAATATGGATCACAGCCACCAGGATTATCGCCAGCACTGTTTTGACGTAATCATCCACCAGGATGGGATTGGTGGCTAACGCCGCAATAATCACAATCGCCATCAGATCGTGTGGAGTGACTTGTGCCAGCGTTGATTTCCCCATAAAACGTAAAACGGTAATGGCCAAGGTAAATAAGGTGATTACTTTTAAAACGTAGACCATAAAAACTCACCGATCCTTAAAATAGAGGCATTACCCCTTTGGTTTAAAAATTAATGCCGCCAAAAAGCTAAATACGATGGCGGAGGAGATGCCGGCACTGGTTACTTCAAAAATGCCGGTGATCACCCCGACGAGGCCGTGTTGTTCCGCTTCAGCCATCGCGCCGTGGACTAGTTGATTGCCAAAGCTGGTGATGGGAACACTGGCTCCTGCTCCGGCAAAGTCGATCAGCGGTTCATACAGACCGAGCCCACTCAAGATCGCCCCGGCCACCACCATTGAGCTGACGGTGTGGGCTGGCGTCAGCCGCAGTCCGTCCATCAAGAGCTGACCAATCACACAAAATAAACCGCCTACTACAAACGCCCATAAGAAGATCATGTGGATTCTCCTTCCTTTGATTCAATCGCGACAGCATGGGCAATACAGGGGATACTCTCTTTTTGTTGAAAACTAAGGGGAGAAAGTAAAGCTCCCGTAGCGATAATTAGCACTTTATGCAATTCACCTTTGCGCATCCGATTCAATACATGTCCATAGGTGACACAGGCGGAACAGGCACAGCCGCTGGCTCCGGCTTGGACCGGCTGATTTTTGTCGTAAATCATTAAACCGCAATCGCCAAAGCGATCTTGCGGCAGTTTTAGCCCGTGCTTCTCCAGTAAATCCGCCGCCGTGCGGTGCCCGATTTCCCCTAAATCCCCAGTTAAAATGAGATCATAGGATGAGGGGGAGATACGCAAATCGCGAAAATGAGCTTCAATCGTATCAACGGCGGCTGGCGCCATTGCTGCTCCCATATTAAAGGGATCTTGGATGCCCATATCGACTACCCGGCCGATGGTGGCTGCAGTAACGCTTAACCCTTCTCCCTCCGCTGAGACGACCGCAGCCCCGGCGCCGGTGACGGTCCATTGGGCAGTAGGAGGCTTTTGCGACCCATATTCCGTCGGATAGCGAAATTGCTTTTCTACAGAGGCGTTATGGCTGGAGGTTCCCACCAGTACGCGTTGCGCATAACCCCCGTCTACCAACAGCGCTCCCAATGCCAGGCTTTCCATCGAGGTGGAACAGGCGCCAAACAGCCCGAGGTAAGGGGTAGCCAAGGTACGAGCGGCAAAACTGCTGGAGATGATCTGATTCATGAGATCGCCTGCCAGCAAAAACTGAATATCTTCTTTTTTTAATCCCGCTTTATCGACGGCCCGTTCACAGGCTTGTTCCAGCATTTTTTTTTCGGCTTTTTCAAAGCTGTCTTGCCCCAGCCATAAGTCTTCATGGAGTAAATCAAAATCATTGGCTAAGGGGCCTTTCGCTTCAAACGGGCCTCCGACCGTCGCTGAAGAAACGATGGCGGGTTGACGATGAAACAGCCAAGTCCGTCCCTGAATCACTTAAAACCCTCCCATCCCCTTTAAGATCAACACCTTTACGATGGCTACTACAAACGCAGAAAAAGTTCCAAATACAATCACCGAACCGGCTAATTTAAACATGTTGCCGCCCACTCCCAGCACAAACCCTTCTGAACGGTGTTCAATCGCGGCTGAAGCGAGGGAGTTGGCAAAGCCCGTAACCGGGATGGCGGTACCGGCACCGGCCCATTGCGCAATATGGTCGTACACTCCCAGTCCGGTTAACAGGACCGACACAAAAATCAGCGTGGCGACTGTGGGATTTCCCGCTGTTTTTTCGGTGAAATCAAAGTAATGGGTGTAAAAGAGAGAAATCAGCTGGCCAAGCATACAAATCGCCCCTCCGAACAAAAAAGCCAAAATGCAGTTTCGCACGATGGGCCGCTGTGGCTCCCGCTTTTTTACAAATGCCTGATACTCTTGCTGGGTCGGTGTCAACTTTTTCTTCTTTTTATCGGACATCTCGTTTCCTCCTTGGATTTATTTCAACAGCGACCGTACATCGGAAAGGATCGAAGCCACTTCTTTGGCGCTGTGCTGGTACATCTTTTTTGCTTTGGGATTGTCGGTATCCAAAGAGAAGGAATCCAGATCCGCCTTGGCTTTTTCCAAGGTGGCCAATAAGAGTTGGCGTGTGGTCGGTTTTGGTACTTGGATGGCATCATCAAACAGATCGACATATAGCTCTCCCATCGCATCCACTTGTCCCAGAAAAACATTTTCCGGCGAGACGCCGATTTTATCCAATTCCGTCTGCAGCCATCCCCGATTTAATCCCATGGTAGCCAACGGTTCGTCCATCATGTTTCCATCTATGATCACAGTCTGGGTTCCGGTTTCCGGTGAAGTTTCCACACCGAGATGTTTGGCGTTAAGGGGTTGCCGATTGGCTTTTAACAAGGCATTAATCTCTCCATTGGCTTCCATAACGGCAAACTCCACATCAGCCAGGTTGAAAATCTGTTTGCTTCGCAGTTGTTGCAGCAGATCCTCGGGAGAGTATCGCATTTTTTTTAATTGGTCTTCCATCACCTTCCCATGCTTAATAACCACGCTCTCCTGTCCATGGATCCACTCCCGCACCATTTTGCTTTTAAGAGAGAGAAAACTGAGAACGATCCCTGTCAACCCCCATGTCAACAGGGCCATCCATCCCAACAGCGGGGGGTGTACGAGATTTAACGATAACACGGCGGCGATCACTCCAATGCCGACGGTGTAGCCTACATCAAAAAAGGTCATTCTAGCCGCAATCTTTCTGCCCAGCAATCGCATCAAAACGACTAATACGATGATGACCCCCAGTGATCGTAAAATGATCTGAAGCCAATCCGGCATTGCCTTCCCCCCTTGATTTAAAATCCTTTGTATTGCGGTTCTTCAAATTCCATGGATTGAATCCGCCGTTTTAGTCTTGCCAAAACTTCATCCAAGCGTTCAGCATTTCGACGGAAGGATTTTCGAGTCCCCTCGTCTTGGGCCAATTGGGCGTATGACTCCATCGTAGCTTTGGCTCCTTGCAGGCTGACCAGGGTTTGTTTCACTTTGGAATAGGTGGTCATGCAATCACCCCTCTAAATGTAAATTTTGGTATTGAACAGATGATTTTATACCTGGGACATACTAAAGGAAAAAGTTTTGGCCAAGGAGGAAGTGGATCGCTTGAAGTGGTTTTGTATGGGGATGATCGTTTTTTTCATCGTGACCGGTTGTGCGCAACAGTCACAGGAAAAATTGCAGCCCGCTGCTCCTCATTCCATCGCTGCAAAAGGGAATGACGATCTTCAGCGAATGGATACGGCAAAACGGCTCGTCCGCCAGGATCAACGGGTAGATGAAGCGACAGCGGTGATTGTGGATCATGAGCTTTCCGTCGGTTTGAAGGTTAGTAACTTTAATCGCTTTTTCCTTAAACGCATTCGTAAAGAGAATCATGATCGCCTAAAAAAACAGTTTCCTAAGCCATACCAAATACAGGTCACCACCGATAACAAGTTATTTGCTGAACTAAAAAAAATGGAGTCCGAACAGAGGAAAAATCCTTCATACCGTACAAAAGCTGCACAACAAAAGCTGAAAAAAATAAATGAGGATATGAAAGGGTAATAAAAAACCTGTCCCCCTGTATCATGGGGGACAGGTTTAATGTTTTTTCTTGCCATCGTCCCGTAAATCCACTTTTAGCTTTCCGTCAGTTTCCATGCGGGCGTAAAACACTTCCTCAATGGAATGGACGGATTTTTGTTTTTGAATCTGCTCAAGTAGCCACTGTTCCGACTGTCCCAATTTTTGCAGACCATCTTGGATGATCTGACCGTCGATCACCAATTCGATGGGAAGCTGGGGAACGTTAGATGGCTGAAAGATATTCTTTGGAGTGGTCGGTTGGTAATCCGGCTTCATCAATACTGACAGGGAGCCGTCGTTTTCCAAGATGCCAAACTGTACCTGGGACAGATCAAATACTTCTTTCTTCCGCAATAACTGCATGATTTCGCCCATGGTAAAGCGGGTTTTTCGCATATTGTCTTCCATCACTTTACCACCGGAAATGACGACCAAGGGCTCTCCTTCCAGCCACTTTCGCGCTTTTCGGCTTTTCATAGCGAGATAGGACATCGTAAAGGTTAAGACTCCAAACGCAACCAACCCAACCCAATGGTAGCCCATACTATGATCCAAATCGGTAGCAAGGGTACCTGCAATGGAACCGAAGGTGATGCCGTTGACATATTCAAAATAAGTCATTTCGGCAATTTGTTGCTTCCCTAAGATCATGGTGATTACCAAAATGGTGGCAAAAGCGATTACGGTTTGCAAAAGGATTTGTAAGTATTCCATCTAACGCCCCCTTTTTTCCTAACTTTTGTATTGGTTTTCTGTTTTGGTTTTATACATAAAAAGTAAGTTGGAATGAATTTTTGATATGCATGCGATTAACTCCAAGGTATTAGTAGGGATAATTCACTAGTTTAAAAAGAGACTCCATGCATTGACAAGGGAAGTATGAAGCTTCAAAATTGGCGGTAATGGGAAAATACTCCCGAATAGTAACACCTAAGCAAGAGGCTTGGTTTGGGTGGAAGGATCGGCAGGTGAACAAGAAGAGAAGCCGGTATGGAACGACAAGGAGGTTTTTGGCAGAATGAAGATAAAAGCGATGGCGATTCTTTCTGTGGTAACCGTATTGTTGGTCGGCTTTTCCGCTGAAAGTGCCCAGGCAGAATCGTTGGGAACTTATGGGGATTATTCCCGTATGTTTGAGCAGAGCGCAGGACAATTTTGGGCCGACACGTGGCGCAATCAGTGGGCATGGGAGCCTCAGGGTGACGGTGTGTCGTACATTCGATGGGGAGATCCTGACCATTGGCCACCGAAAGATTATGAGAAATTTGAACTGAGTGATGACGGAGAATGGGTTTTGCTTGACGGATTTGGCAATCATAGCGGTTTTTTGGAACAGCGTGTTACCCGTGAGCAGATTGGAGATGTCAAATGTGAAAATATGCAGCCCCTGCCTGAGGTTGAGGGTGGAAAGCAGCATTATGTGAAATGGGACATCCAGTCTGAGCCATACTGCCTGGAGGCGTGGGGAGAAATCATCATCCCCAATGGAACAAACGTCGACTTCTATCACAAGCAAGTTTGGTTCCCACCGGGTAACTGCGAAAACAAATACTTTCAAAACCAAACCTGCATCAAGCAATACGAGGTGTGGAAAGACAACAATGACAATGGAAACGTCGGCGGGCCGATGGAATTGAGGATCGAACGGGATAACATATTGGCCAAAGGCATGGGCCCTGCTTTTATCATCCATAACTATTTCCCCAACAACGGCTGGCGTGCCGATCTGCGCTCTTCCTGGACATATGGTGGCATGGAATCGATGGCTGCGTCGGATCCTCTCCAACTTATGTCGCAAGTTAACGGGTTTTAAAACCAGCATGCTAAAATGACGGTATAAACAAAGGTATCTGCTTAAATTGATAGATACCTTTGTTTATTTGTATCAAATCAAAAATCCCAAACAAAAAGTAAAAGTAGGTTTAAAGTCTGGTGCGCCAGGGCTACCTCTCCTACGGCGTATAAACGATCTGGAACGGCGGTTGTTGGATTTACAAGAACAACTAAGCGAAAAACAATGACACCCGTAATTAGGTGTCTTGTTTTTATATGAACAACCCGGCTTCTGATTGTTAGGGAAGCCGGGTTTGTCATGTGAGATACTCGAACATAGTCCGATGGCAGGGTTCATCCTTCTGAATGAGGATTGTTTTGGTCCATCTGTGCTTTGCCGATCAGGCCATAGTATAACAGGTGCTCGATATCGCGCAGCATTGCTGGGGTGGCATGGGCAAAAAATCCAGGTCGGGCGAATGCCTCTTTAAACATTTGGATAAAGAGCAAGACCGATTCCAACGAAAGGTGCGGATCGATTACGCCCTCTTTTTTTCCTTGGTCCACCAGCTTCTTAAAAAAAGGGATCGTTTTTGTTTGGTAACATTCTTCGATGTACGCTTGGATCACGGTATCATCGATATTTGCCCGATATAGATCTTGCTCGATATTTTTGGCGGCCTCTCCACCATCAAACATGATTTGATCCATCTTTTGTGAAAAGGGAATATCTTGCTCCAAGATCGCTTCATATTCCTCGATTTTTTTCTCCACAAAGCGCAGCAATGACTTTTGAATCAATTGATCTTTGCTACCAAAATAGTTATAAATGGAAACCGGTGAGACATTCGCTTTTTTGGCGACTTCAGCGATACTTGTCTTGTTGGCGCCAAAGGTACAGATCAGCTCAAAGGTTGTTTTTAGGATTTGTTCTTTTTTCTTTTCGGTGCGGAGTTGATATCCATCCATGTTTGTCACCTCAGCAATACTATACTAAATGATTTGTAACCAATCAATCAATTTCATCCAAAAAGATATTTACATCTGATGCTCTTTCGCTATAAAATGAATAATAAAGATGTAAACATTTCATTTTATTAAAAAGAGGGTGTTCACATGGGTGAAATCAAAGGGGATCGCACGGCCATACAGAAAAGCATTCCGGGTCCACGATCAATATTCGGTGCGCAGATGAATATGGTTCGTTTTTATCGAAATCCATTGGTGTATTCCCGTTGGTTGTATCAAACCTACGGCAACGTGGTCGCTTTGGGATCGAGCAAAAAGCCTTCCCATGTGTTCGCCTTTGGACCGGAACTAAATAAACAGATTCTCACCGATCCGGATCGGTTTGGGGCGAGTGATTCACTTGTCAAGATACCGAGAGATACCGTACTGGGACGAATGTATTTTAATAACCTCTTATTAATGACGGGAGAGAAGCACAGGCAACATCGCAGGCTGATGCAACCCGCTTTTCATCGGCAACAGATCCGAGCGTATTGTGAAGACATGGTGCAACTAACCCATCGCATCAGTGACAGTTGGCAGGGGCAAGCGGAGGTTGAACTGAATCATGAGATGAAGAAGTTGACCCAATACATCGCGGTGAAAACGCTCTTTGGCTTGTATAATGAAGCGGAATTGGAGCGGATGGGTAAGCTGATCGATGGGTTGACGAAGTCGTTGGTATTTGCAACGGCTGCACCCATTAACCTCCCTGGAACGCCTTATCGCCGCGCATTGCGAATCGCCGAACAACTGAATCATCATATTCGGTCCATGATTACAAAAAAACGAGCGGAAACCGATGCAACCGATGTATTGGCATCCCTGGTTCAAGCGCGTGATGAGGATGGTTCTTTTCTCACGGATGATGAGCTGGTGGGTCATGCTTTTACGTTATATGTCGCAGGGCATGAAACAACCGCCAATGCGTTAACATGGTCCATTTTTTTACTCAGTCAGCATCCAGATATACTATCGGATCTCCTGGAAGAATTGGATGGGGCACTGGGTGGTAGCGATCCCACCTTGGAAAAGCTTGCTTCCTTAACATTGCTCGACAGTGTGATAAAGGAGAGCTTACGCTTATTACCACCGGCGGGGATCGGTGTTCGTATCACTGCTGATACGTGTGAGTTAGGCGGGTATGAGATCCCGAAAGGGACCAATGTTTACTTCAGTCAAATGGTTACCCACCGCTTGCCGGACCTTTACGATGAGCCTGATCGCTTTAAACCGCAACGCTGGAGCACGATGAAACGAACCCCTTTTGAATATCTACCCTTTAGTGCAGGGGAACATATGTGCATCGGCTGGAACTTTGCCACACAAGAGATGAAGGTGGTGCTGGCCATCTTGCTCCAACGGTATCGCTTCTCGGCGGTTCACAACGCCAAAATCTCTCCCAATCTGATGATGCGACCCGTTCATGGGATGCCGATGCATGTCGTTCCCCAAGACCGACAGTTCCAACGCGTTCCTGTCCGAGGAACGATTCATCGCTGGATCGATTTTTGAGTAGGGTGTGAAAACGAAAAAATGATCCACGTTGATGTGGATCATTTTTTTCAAGCTAATCCTTCGCGTTTTTCATGAGCAATCAGCCACTTTTTGCGTGTTAGACCGCCGCCATAACCGCCTAGCTCACCATTTGAAAGACGGTTAATTCACCGCTGAAATATTAAGCCAATTCCCTTTCAATCGAATGAATCGGAAGTAAACGGGTTTCAACAGCCAAATTCGCGAAAGTGGAAGTAGACGGGTATCTCCTTTTATAGGGTGTAGGGAGAGATACGATAATGAATAGAAATAAAAGGATGGCGGTTACATACGATCGGCGGTAGGGATTTCCCTTACCGCCGTTATTATTTCTACACAAGTTTTAACTGATCTTTAACCTGTTATTTCTGATATCATCCAAGCAAATCATCAAGATACTTTCGGATCTCATCGGGATGTGAAGAGAGTAGAGTGGCCCGTTTCTGATCTTTTTCCATTTTCTCCATTGCTTTTGCCAAGATGGATTGTTCTTTTGTTTGTGGGACCACTACTACACCGTCAACATCCCCTACGATCAGATCGCCGGGGTGAACGGTGACTCCACCGCAGGAAATGGGAACATTGATCTCCCCCGCCCCGGCTTTACCGCTGGCTGCTACAGTGGTCCCTTTACAAAAGACGGGATAGTCTAGCTCCTTGATTCCTTGAATATCACGAATGACACCATCCACGATTAGTCCCTTGATTCCCAACGCTTGTGCCATTCCTACAACAAAGTCACCGGCAACTGCTCGATACGTATCTCCTTTTGCGTCAATGACAAGAACGTCTCCCGGTTGCGCTTCACGAATGGCTTGCAGAACGACACGATTGTCTCCCACCGGCATTTTGACGGGAAACGCTCTTCCGACAAGCTTATGGCTCTCTTTTAAAGGTTTAATGGAGGAGTTCATGTTATTTAAGCCTTGCATTGCGTCGGAAATGCAGGGGGTAGGGATTTTACCGAACTGGCTTATGATGTTTGTCAAAGTGGATCCCTCCTTCATCTTATGAGCAAATGTAATATAAAATTGTTTATTTATAAAATATATAATGGTGATGGTTGGTTATAACCGATTTGCATCTCACGAATAGTAAGGAGGGATGGGCGAGCGATGGAGGATCGCGATTGGGTGGTGTTACAAGAGCTCTACAAATACAAAAATATTACACGAACCGCTCAGGCATTATTTATATCCCAGCCTTCATTGACTAAACGGCTGCGTCACATCGAGAAAGAATTGGGAGTGAAAATTGTACAGAGAGGGAGAAGGGGTGTTCACTTTACCCCGCAGGGAGAGTACTTGGCAAAGGCTGCAAAGGAGATGCTGTTTAATCTTCGCCAAATTAAAGAACAGGTACAAAATATTGATGACAAGGTCGCCGGACCTCTGCGATTAGGAGTTTCTAATTACTTTACCAAGTTTAAATTGCCGGGTATATTGAAAGCGTTTAAAAGTCGATATCCTCAGGTTGAGTTTCAAGTAACCACCGGTTGGTCCCGGGAAGTGCATCAGTTGGTATATAACCGTGAGGTTCACATTGGGTTTGTACGCGGGGATTACAGCTGGCCCGATCAAAAGCATCTGCTGTTTGAGGAACCCATCTGTATCGCATCGGTTGAAACGATCGATCTAAAAGAGCTTCCCACACACCCGCGAATTAACTATCAAACGGAATCTCCGTTTCAGAAGTTGATGGATAACTGGTGGACGGAAAATTACACCGAACCACCCCTCGTCGGCATGAATGTGGACAAGGTGGATACGTGTCGGGAAATGATTATCAATGGCCTAGGATACGCGATTGTCCCCCGAGCGATGTTGGACGGAGTAGCGGATGTAAATAAGATAAACATTACGGATGCAGCGGGAAACCCTTTATTAAGGCAAACATGGATGTTTTATTATCAAGAATCGCTACACCTCCATTCCGTACGGGCCTTTGTCCGATTTATGACGGATACTCAGGAATGAACTTCCCGCCCAACGCGAAGGGAGGAGGTTTGTGGTCTAAGGAGTGCAGACACTTCTGGGTGTATCAGGGTTTGCTCATACACTCGATCAAAGATCGGGAGATATCAGAATCCCTAAGCAAGCAACATGCCAATTTTGTACATGGGTCGGAACAGACCGTCTACTACTTCTCGCTTATGTAATCCGTAGATACTTTGCTTCTTAAAATTTCCCTCTAGCGGTTGAGAACAGCTCTTTAATATCGATGAGCCATTCCCATTGGTTATGGTTAAGTATCAGATATCGATATTTTTTTTGGGATCTAACGTTGGCTTATAATCAAATTAAACATCATGATGGGAGAGGGATAGGAATGTCTCAATTTACGGTGCCATGTGCCGTTTATCGTGGTGGAACAAGCCGGGGTCTCTTTTTTCATAAGCATGATTTACCTGAAGAGATGGTACAACAAAAGAAGATTTTTATGGCTGGGATCGATGCGTATAATCCCTCGCAAATTGACGGCTTGGGAGCGGGTACGTCCCATTCCAGCAAGGTGTGTGTCATTTCTCCTTCGACGATGGGGGGAGCTGATGTCGATTTCACGTTTTACCAGATCGGCATCGGTGAAGAGGTGGTGGATGACAGAGGGACTTGTGGCAACCTGATGGCCGGTGTCGGTGCTTTTGCCGTTGATGAAGGCTATGTACAAGTTGATCCTTCCGACCGTGAAGTGAAGGTTTCCATCTTTAACACCAACATCGGAAAGACGTTACACATTACGGTTCCGGTGGTTAATGGCAAAGCCAAGGTAACGGGAAATTTTTTGATGCCGGGTCTTCATCAAGCCGGAGCCAAGTATTCCGTCGATATCCTGTCACCCGGCGGTGGTAAAACCGGGAGTACCCTGCCGTTGGGGGTAAAGGCGACGATCGCGACGGAATCGAGGACCTATGAAGTCTCCTTTATCGATATTGTAAATCCGTTTGTCTTTGTATCCGCTGCGGATCTCGGCCTGAAGGGAACAGAGCCCAATAGCGCCCTGGCAGCGGATGCCGCACTTTTACAAGAGCTAGAGAATATCCGCCTCCAAGCAGCAGTTGCCGCTGGAATGGCGCAGACGGCGGAAGAAGCGAAACAAACCCCTGCCATTCCTAAAATCGCGCTTGTGACTCATCCGCAAGATTACACCACATCAGCGGGAAAAGCGATCAAAGCGGAGGATGTAGATGTGGTTGCCAAGATGTTGTCAATGGGGAAATTTCATCGCACCTTTGCGGGAAGTGGTTTTTATTGCATCGCGGCTGCGGCTTTGATTCTGGGTACGATCCCGAACCGATACACGAAAAAGGCGGACGCGACGGGGACAGCCCTGATTCGCATGGGGCATCCAGAAGGCGTGACGGAAGTTCGTGCCGCTTTGATGGAAGATGGCAGCGATGTAGCTTTGGTCGGCATCGATCGAACTGCGAGGCGAATTATGAAGGGTGAGTTGTATATTCCCGCATAAAGGGGGAGACCGTGATGGCACAAAAGGATGTTTTCCATGCTCGTTCAACTTTTTCGGTCAACGGGAAGAACGTTTACTACTATCGCTTGCAAGCGTTAGCGGAGGCAGGAGTAGGGAATGTCTCCCGCTTGCCCTACTCGATTAAGATCTTGTTGGAGTCGGTACTGCGTCAGTATGACGGATCGATGATTACACGCAAACATATCGAAAGCTTGGTAAGATGGGGAAGCGATCAGGCACAAAAGGATGTAGATGTGCCCTTTCGGCCGGCCCGCATCGTGATGCAGGATTTTACAGGGGTACCCGTTGTCGTCGATCTGGCATCGCTACGAACGGCGATGGCGGCCATGGGGGGAGATCCCGAACAGATCAATCCGGAAATTCCGGTGGACTTGGTGATGGATCATGCGGAGCAGGTCGATCGGTTTGGGACCCCCGATGCATTGCAATATAATGTGGATCGCGGGTTTCAATTGAATGAGGAGCGTTATCGATTTTTTAAATGGGCCACTCATTCCTTCCGGCATTTTCGAGCGGTGCCTCCGTCGACATCGATCATTCATCAAGCCAACTTGGAATACTTGGCTTCCTTGGTCCATTGTCGGGAGGAGGAGTCAGGAGAATATCTGGCTTTCCCGGATACGTGCTTTGGTACCGATTCTCATACACCGATGATCAATGGTGCAGGTGTATTGGGTTGGGGAGTCGGCGGAATTGAAGCGGAAGCGGCGATGTTGGGTCAGCCCTCCCGCTTTCCGGCGCCTGAAGTGATCGGGATTCGGCTCAAAGGAAAATTGCCGCTTACGACAACGGGCACCGATCTGGCGCTTACGATCACCCACCTTCTTCGTAAGAAAAAGGTAGTGGATAAATTTGTGGAATTTTTCGGCGAAGGAGTCTCTACCTTATCCTTGGCGGACAGAGCGACGGTTTCCAATATGTCTCCGGAAAATGGGGCAACCGTCACGTTTTTTCCCGTCGATGAGGAGACGTTACATTATCTCCGCCTCTCCGGAAGATCGGAGGAGCATGTACGGTTGGTGGAAGCTTATTGCAAAGCAAACGGGTTGTTCTTTACCCCCGATGCGGAAGAACCGGTTTATTCCGATGTGATCGAGATCGATCTGTCGACGATTGAAACAAGTGTTGCCGGTCCCAAACGTCCCCAAGATTTAATTCGCCTATCGGATGTAAAGGATTCATTTCAACAGGCGCTCACCCATAAAGCAGGCAATCATGGATACGGTCTGAATGACAATGAAATCGATAAAACAGCGGTCATCGCCCATCAAAATGGGATAACCTCTACCCTGAAAACCGGATCCATCGTCTTGGCTGCGATCACTAGCTGTACCAATACGTCCAATCCCCATGTGATGATCGGAGCGGGTCTGCTGGCGAAAAAAGCGGTGGAAAAGGGGTTAACGGTTCCTCCTTATGTCAAGACAAGCCTTTCACCAGGTTCTAGGGTGGTGACGGAGTATTTACGAAAGGCGAATCTTTTACCATACCTGGAGAAGCTGGGATTTTATTTGGTTGGATACGGATGTACAACATGCGTCGGCAACTCCGGTCCGCTACCGGAAGAAGTGGCTAATGCCATTCTGGAGCAAGAGTTGATTGTCGCAAGTGTTTTGTCCGGCAACCGCAACTTTGAAGGCCGGATCCATCCGCTCATCAAGGCCAATTTCCTCGCCTCCCCGCCGCTTGTGGTCGCTTTCGCCATTGCCGGGACGGTCAATATTGGCCTTCAGCATCAACCGCTTGGACAGGATCAAGACGACAATGAGGTATACTTGGCGGATCTGTGGCCGACGGCGGCTGAGATTCAGAAAGCGATAGCGGAAGCGGTTACGCCTGATCTCTTTGCTGCTCAAAAAGAGAAAATCTTTACCGGAAATCGCTCTTGGAACCGGTTGGAAGCGAGCCATACCCCTCTGTATGAGTGGGAGCAAACCTCTACTTATTTGCAAAATCCGCCATACGTTCAAAACCTAACACGAGATCCGGGTAATATCCGACCACTTCAAGGGTTACGGGTGCTCGCCAAACTGGGGGATTCCATCACGACTGACCATATTTCCCCGGCGGGAGGGACGATTCCGGCAAACAGTGTAGCCGGTCGATATTTATTGGAAAAAGAGGTTCCAAGAGAGGAGTTAAGCTCTTATGGCGCTCGTCGCGGAAATCACCATGTGATGATTCGTGGGGGCTTCTCCAATATCCGCCTCCGCAATCAGATCTCTCCGGAAACGGAAGGGGGTTTTACCACCCATTTTCCGACTGGAGAAGTGTTGTCTATCTATGAGGCGGCGATGAAATATCAAGCAGATGGAACCGGACTGCTCATTATCGCCGGGTTGGACTACGGGATGGGAAGTTCACGGGACTGGGCGGCAAAAGCGACGCAACTCCTCGGTGTAAAGGTCGTGCTCGCTCAGAGTTTTGAACGGATTCATCGCAGCAACCTCGCCTTGATGGGGGTGCTTCCGCTGCAATTTAGAGAGGGAGAAAATGCGGATCGTCTAGGCTTAACAGGAAGGGAGTCTTACGACATCCCCATCGGTGCAGATCTCCAGCCGCATCAATCGATAACCGTGACCACTGTGGATGAAGAGGGACGTCGGACAGCGTTTGAAGCGATGATCCGATTTGACACAGAAGCGGAAGTGGATATTTATCGTCATGGCGGTGTGTTGCCGATGGTTTTACGAAAGCACTTGGCAAAAGAAGAAGAAAAGAAATGATGATCGCGACGCAGAGAGGCATCCAACAAAGGGTGCTTTTTTTTGTGTTGGTAGGGGAACCCAGCGATTGACCGAGGGGTTTTTTGGTTGTTTGCTGCCGTTTTCACCCCCACCCCCTTTTATGTTGACGGTACACTTTATACTTTTACTGTGTTGGTTTCCATGGTGATATAATCCAATTAAGGTGCCATGTTGAGGTGGGAGGAGTGAAGTATTATGAGTACAGAACACTACGAGCAAATCGGGGTAGCCATGACCTGCCGTTCCTTTGATGAGTATCAAACGATGTTTGCTTTGGACCATGGCGTGATGTCACAAGGGGAAATACTGGATGTGGCAGCGGGGGCTTCCTCCTTTGTGGCGGAAGCCAACGGCAGGGGGTATGCGGCTTTTGCCGTGGATCCACTCTATAAACTGAGCAGTGAGGAGATAAAGGAACGGGGAGGAGATGAGATCGTCTCAACTACTGAAAAAATCGATCAAATCCAACATCTTCACTGATCCTTTGTAGCCATTTTTTGTTTTTATACCAAGAGCAATTTGATTATACCTACCATTTGGAAGCGATTAGTGAGTTAATCCGGATCTGCCGTAAGGGTGGTGAAATTCGCCTTTATCCCTTGGTCGGATTCAAAAGAGAACCGTATCCGCATTTGGATAAATTGATGGATACCTTCAAACAACAAGGCGTCACGGTGGAGCTAATACCTACGGATTTTCGCTTTCTGCCAGGAGCATATCATATTCTCAGGATTGGTAAGTGATTTTGATGGTAACGGCGTTAATAATGGAAAAAACATCGGTTTGTGAAGGGGATGAGGCATTAAATCGCCATCTATACAACACGGTGGTTATGTTATTGTATGTGGTAAGATAATTGCGATATATCATAGTAAATGTCATGAAGGAGAATTATCATGGTTACATTTGTATTGGTTGTATTGGCACTACTTATAATCCCTGGTCCAGCCGTGATGTTAACACTTGCTCAAAGTGTGAATGGAGGGAGGAAGAGTGGAATATTTACGGGGATTGGAATCGGTGTCGGTGATTTGATTCATACAATCGCTTTAGTGCTTGGTCTTTCTGCTATTATAATGACATCCGCCACTGCCTTTGAGATTATAAAATATCTAGGTGCAGCCTATCTGGTTTATTTAGGAATGCGTACTTTTCTTCAAAAAACGGAAAGTATCCACATCGCATCAATCCATCGCGTTGATGGCCGACGGGTTTTTCATCAAGCGGTTTTAACTGAAATCCTAAATCCCAAAACGGCTTTATTTTTCCTATCGTTTCTCCCTCAATTTGTTCATCCGGAAAAAGGACCAATCGTCACTCAATTATTGTTCCTTGGGATAACTTTTGTTGTCTTGAGCATATTGTATACAACCTTGATAGCCATTGTTGCCGGATCATTTGTAAAATGGCTGTCACGGAATCAAAGGATTGCTCGCTGGCAAGGTAAGGTAGTTGGTTCTGTCTACCTCGGTTTAGGTGTACAAATGGCTTTTCAACAACGGAATTGAACGAAACCTTAGAAAGACGGTTCTTGTGTAAAGGTGTATCATTTTTTCGACGAACGTTTAACCTTGTCAGAAGCAAACAGCCCTTCCACTTTGGAAGGGCTGTTTGGCTACGGATAAGTATCCATTTGGCTGAATGGGGACGAATCAAGACGCTTTCAACTCACGTCGGATTAATAAAAGGTAGGACAGCACGGCCCCCACTTCGGCGACGGCGATTACGATGCCCATCGGGACTGCTGTACCGCTGCCGCCGAGGCCGACCAAAGGTGCCGACAAGGCGCCGGTGATAAAAGTGAACATACCCAGCAAAGCGGCGGCACTGCCTGCTGATTGTCCCTGTTCCTGCATTGCTAGGGAGAAGGCTGTCGGATTGATAAATCCGACGCTGGCGACGACGAAAAAAAGACACAGCGCAACCAGAAAGATCCCTCCTCCTGCCAAAACGGTGATCAATAAGCCCAGACCGCCGCAAAGGGCGCAGCACAGGCCAGCGACTAGAATGTTCCTCTCAGGGATTCGACCCGCAAGGCGGCCCGTGATCTGGCTGACAATGATTAAGCCAAGACCGTTAATGCCGAAGAGCAGGCTGAATACCTGGGGAGATACTCCGAAGATTTCTTGCATCACAAAGGGAGAGCCGGATACATAGCCAAAGACGGCGGCCATGGCACATCCTTGTATCAAGGTGTACCCCATAAACATGCGGTCCTTCAGCAGGCGGCTAAAAATGGATACGGTTTCTCGGATGCCGCCAGCGGATCGGCGTTCTTGCGGAAGTGTCTCGGGAAGAGAGGTGGTGACAACCAGGAGCATTAGGATACCGAAGAGTCCCAATACGACAAATACCCCTCGCCAGGAGGTCACCATCAGTAAAGCCCCTCCCAATATAGGGGCGAAAATCGGGGCCAAACCGTTAACCAGCATAAGAAGAGTAAAGAATTTGGTCATCTCCACCCCCGAATAGAGATCGCGGACGACGGCCCGGGAGATCACAATACCCGCAGCGCCAGCCGTTCCCTGGATGAATCGAAAGGCGATCAATAACTCGATGGAAGGGCTGACGGCGCAAAGAATCGAAGCGATGGCATAAACGATCAATGCGATCTTCAAAGGGGTGAGGCGGCCATGAGTATCACTGAGGGAACCGGCGACCAATTGTCCCAAAGCCAACCCCAACAGACAGGCCGTCAAACTTACCTGAACCAGGGAAGTCCCGGTATGCAGTTGGTTTGCAATCTCCGGTAGTGAAGGGAGATACATATCGATGGAGAGAGGTCCAAAAGCGCACAGCGCTCCCAGGATGAGTGCCATCATCCCTCGGCTTTGCTGGATAAGCGGTTTTGTGGATACTTGCGTTTGCATGATATACAACCTTTCTACATACCTTCTTGGATAAAAATATAAAAAACCTCCGCTTTAAACCGGCCTTTTTGCCGACTGGCAGCGAAGTGTCGTGGCAAAAGTACATGTGATCAATTATAAGGGGAATCGTTATTTTTTCGCAACGGAAATAATTAGGGTTAGAAAATAAATAAATCGCCGATCCGTTCAAGATCGGCGGTTTCCCATTTGACCCGATTTAAAACGGACTGATTGGCTGAGATGGTGAGGATGTGCGAAGAAAAACCGAACCGTCGGCTCGATTTCCAACTCCTAAGGATATTATGCGCTTCAGTTGTTGTTTCAGCGAGAGCAAACGCATTTCCCTTCGGTTACTTTTTCGGTTAAGCTTAGCTTTGTTACATCTACCAACTTCCCGAAAAAGGATGTGACCTGATGGAAGATCCGAATCGACATCCTAAAAAAATATTAGATATAATATTTGGCGATCAGTATTTTAGGGTTAAACGGTGGGAACAAGAAGGGAAGATTTATGAATCGATCGGAATCAATCATTTTAAAAAGAAACTACTGCTTATTGCTAAAAAAAGAAGAAACGAATTTCCGTTTAAAAACTATTTTTTAACCGAATATTCGATTGACGGATTAAAAGCATTTGAAAGAAAAACCAGGAAGAGTGAAAGGGCTCATCTGCTCATAGCAGTAGTGATGTTATTGTATACGCTTCGAATAGCGATGTTTATAAACGGCATTTTTGATGTTCTATTTTTGCTGTTTTTTCTCTTACTAAATATCATCATCAATATATACCCCTTTTGTTTGCAAAGATACAATCGAATAAGAATCAATCAACTTTTGAATAAGCGCCGATGTTACGATATTTAAGATTTTTAGACTGCAAAATATCTGGGGTGTCCGTACTTTTATAGAATAACTCACGCCAAAGTGAAATGTATCGTCGATTAATACCGCCGACCTTTTAAAATTGGCGGTTTATTTGTTTACGGGCAAAATCACTTCTTTACTGAAACCGTTTCGTCAATATGAAACGTATTTTTTTGTTTTTTGGAAGGTTTCATCAATTAAATCTAGAAAATATAACCTTATCTTCCGAAAGGAGTGATCCGATGCACCGAAAAAAGATGTGGGAACAAATGCTGATCGTTGTGCTTCTGCTCACTTTGCTCATTGCACCAAGTGCGGAGGTGGAAGCGAAGAAGCCGGATACTGCAGAAGAGATTGATTCTCACGGCTCGTTTACTTATCTCCCCATGGATTTAGAAAACGAAGAGGAGATTAAACGGCAGCTAGAAGAGGGGAAATCACCGGAAGAGTTGGGCTTGTTACAAGGAAAATCGAAATCAGAACCGTTACGAACGTTGGAAGAAATACAGGAGGAGTCCAAGCAAAAGAAACAACCGTACACCGTGAATATGGATCCCCCTGTCAAGACGGCCGACACTTGGAATCCTCCACAATTTCGGTACGACTATATTGCTAAACAGGAGTGTTTGGATAATCCAGCTGGCGGTACTTTAGAAGGCTGGGCTAAAAACCGGTATGCCTTTTGTCGAGCGGGTAACTTTAGCTATGTAGAGGTGCAATGTCGGGGATGGTGGCCGTTTATAAGGTGTACTACTTATGGGGTTCAATACCGATTGACACTAATTGGCTTTGGCTCAAACGGAAAACGGGAAGCGCAGTTTGACTATTATGTGGATAACATTCAAGTGACTCATCCCCGGATGAATGGGGCCAAACTGAAGATTGATGTCAACTGTGCTGCCTTGGTCAATCCAGGGGATTGTCGCGAGGATGCGAGCACTCCTGCCGTTGAACGAACGGTTGCCCAATGGAAAAATAATGGCTTTGGAACGAAGAAACTGTACTCCATCCCTCCTGAAATAACAGACTATAACCCCGATCGGTTGGGATATTTGGAGTTCTGGGCTCGGTCAACGGTTTCTCCTTCCGGTCTACCGACACGAACACAGGACAGTCCGAGAGAAGAAGTCCGGTTTGATTCGGCTCGGTATATGTTTGTTTTTTATCCGAGACAATATTTCCCACACGGCGCCATCTTTCCTCGCGCAAAGCCCGTTCTCCAATATTCGCTCAGTGAACCGGCGATGAACGAAGCAGCTCAGCATTATAAGGATGCAATGGAGCGGCCCGGTTCCACTGTTCCACCAAAGGTAAACAAACAGATACCTGGAGCGGAGGGGGATCGACCGCTTCATCGGTTGACCCGCCGGCACCATCCTGATGAATATAATCAAAATCGGAATCGGACGCGATCCGAGTGTGATCGATGGTTCCCGGATAGACCAGAAAATAACCAATGCGACGAGTTCCCTTTTGCCTCAACGTGGGAGGGTACTGCTTTTGCTGACGGTAACTTCTCCATCCGCATGATTTCAGCTGATGATAATAATGCAGCCGGCAGATGGTTGGGGGCTTGGTATGCTTATGACCGTATCATCGATGGAAGGACGTATCCCGGTGAGTATTTCCATGTGAGAGTAAATCAATAGAACAGCTACTAGCAACTCATGCTGTTCCCATTATAAAAACACTCCGTCAGGGCACTTGTCCTAAGGGAGTGTTTTTTTAAAAGCAAAAGCTATTTTTTCGGCTGGGAACTTTGAACCCGGAGACGGTTTGTTTTGCAGAGAGGACTCGTTGAATTAAGCAAGCAATTGTTTCAATTGGTCGTCAATGAATGTCGTATCCTTCGGGTTGATGCCACGGCCGGCGAAGTGGCCCCAAACAGATTGGATGGGACGAAAGATGGCGTTCGGCATCCGTTCTGTCTCATACTGGCTATCTTCCGGGGTAAAGTACAGGTCTGTTGCCCCCGGCATGACGACCGCTCGGGCTTTAATGCTGCCGAGTGCTTTCTCAAAGTCGCCATCGTACATGGCATTGGTGCTGATATCGCCGTGTTGCCCGGTCCAGAGCATGGACAGCAGGTTATGAGGATCCAGGCTGACAAAGTTATTTTCCCAGAAGCCGGTAAGAAATTCATCCAGCGTCGGATAGCCCAATTGACGGAACTGCTCTTCGTGATAAAATGCCTGGGAGAAACCCCATCCGGCATAGACGCGTCCAACGGCTCGAAGCCCGGTGGTGGAAGATTCCGCTTCGTTTACAGTGCGCGATCGCCGGAATCGGCGTAGCCTTTCTCCCAGAGATGGCGGTAAAGACCGAACTGGAGCGCGGTGAACTGGTTTCACTGCCGTGGGAAATGCCGGACCTAAGTATTGTGACACAAATGGTTTGGCACAAAGAAAAATGGCTATCGCCTGCGATCAACGCGTTTTTAGATGTTGCACGAACCATCTGTAGCTTTCCATCCAAGGAGCAGCTTTAATCGAAGATGGCAGGAGTAAAGGCTATATCCTTTATTCCTGCCATTTTTGCTATATCGGATTCACTTTGTTTTTTAAGTTTGCAATCAAGGCTAGTTCGTTTTCAAGCTGAGACTTTTGAAAATGAAAAACCTCTACCGTAAAGGGATTTCGCGGACGGGTATTCTCGATATGGTGACAATGGCGTAATTTCTCTTCCAATACTTCCTGCCTCTTTTGCAAAATCTCCTGCTGCTTGTCCAATTCCAAGCGGTCGAATAATGCTACCCTTACCAGAAATTCAAGTTGGTTGGTAGCCAATTTGCGTGGAAAATCGCCGATCATTTCATTAAAGATCTCTTCCCCCATATCCGTCAACAGGTAGACATGGCGATTGGGCTTTCCTACGGAGGTTACGACTTCTTTGGTGATGGCGCCCATTTCCAGAAAACGGCGCAACGTGGGATACAACAGATTATTATTGATTTCAAACTCTTCTCCGAGGGCTTCTTGAATGTTTTTTTTGATTTCATAACCGTGTTTAGGGCCAGAGAGCAGCTGGCTTAATATTAAAATCTCCGCATACATCGGCATCACCTTTGTGTAATTTTTGTGAAAACGCGTCGTTGTCTTTTTCCATATGTTAAAATAACATATGTAAGATTAACCTATAAGGAGGGGTTGTTGTGAAGGCGGCGAGTCAAACCATCCTTGTGCATGAAATATCGAAGCTTCAAACAAAGGAAGCGCAATGGGACCCTTTTGCTTGGTATCAAGAGATGAGGGAAAATAATCCGGTGTTTTATGATGCTGAACAAGATGTATGGAATGTGTTTTTGTATGATCATGCCAAGCGTGTATTGTTTGACCATGCGTTATTCTCCAACAAAAAAGAGCGAAGTTTGATTCCCACACCCCGAGAAGATAACCGTGCCAATGTTAACTTTGTCGATCCACCGGAACATCGAAATCGACGCGCCCTTCTCGCTAAAGCCTTTACTCCTCGCAATCTCAAAGAGTGGGAACCCCGTATCCATATGATTGTCGATGAATTGATCGCGGAAATGGAAGGCCGGGATACCGTGGATATCGTACAGGAGCTGGCGATTCCTTTGCCGGTGACTGTCATCGCTGAATTGTTGGGAGCCCCTACCAAAGACCGGCATCAGATCAAATCCTGGTCGGACATTCTCTTTATGCCCTACGCCAAAGATACCTATAGCGACGTTGTCGCAGAGAAAGCACAGGCTATGAAGGAGTTTCATGAGTACTTGCTTCCTATCGTAAAGGAAAAGCGGAAGCATCCCGCGGATGACATCCTCTCTGATTTGACCAAGGCCGAGCTTGATGGCGAACGATTGAACGACGAAGAAGTGGTACTGTCGGGGATCGGACTGCTGGGTGCGGGAAATGAAACTACGACAATGCTTATTTCCAACATGTTCTACTCGATGTTGGTGGACAAACCTGGTGTTTATCAGGAATTGCGATCGGATCAGTCATTGGTACCCAAGCTGACCGAAGAGGTGCTCCGCTTCCGCTTTCCGGCGGCTATGGACCGCAAAGTGGCGCAAGATACGGATGTCTTCGGGCCTGAGATGAAGCAGGGACAAGTGGTTGTGGCCTGGGTTGGCGCTGCCAATCGGGATGAGGCACAGTTTGCCCATGGCGAAGAGTTTGACATCCACCGTCCGGGCAATCAACGCCACCTCACCTTTGGAGCCGGCCCCCATTTCTGTTTGGGTGCTCCCCTTGCCCGCATGGAGGCGAACATCGCTTTAACTTCATTTGTGAAGCGGTTTGCCGACATTGGTCTGGTGGAGAACTTTGAAGTGACGGAGCATCTAATCGATTCAGCGATCGGGCAATCACTCGAAAGCTTCCCCATTCGATTAGAACAAGGATGAAATAAGGGCGAAGTGTGATAATTAGCTAACTCTCCATACAGGCTAGGTGTAGCCTGATTTAGTATAAATGGTACGCCAACGTACCGTAAACAGTCCAACCCCCCTGTCGTAATTGATAGGGGGGTTTTTGGATAGACCAATCGTCGGATTGGTCTGTGTATGGCTATGATCAGCGGGTGGAAGTGTTTGGGTCAAAAGGGAGTATAGTAGTAGGCAATGACTTTCATCACACGGCAGTATTAAGCACGGAGCAAGGGATCTATCGGAATAGGCCCAAATATTTTTTCTTGAAAGATATCACGATGCCTTTCAAGCGGAAATGAGAGCATTTATTCAGTCGATTACGGATAATCAAGAAGTTCTTGCCAATGGGAACGATGGTTTACAAGCGGAGCTGATTGCCCATGCGGCAAATCGATCATTAAAAGAGGGACGACCGGTAAAAATCAGCGAGGTTCAATCGGTAAAATCAACCGTGTGATGGGTGGATCGACGTCCCAGGAGTGGCATTCAAGCCAAGAATACTCATGCAACCGCATGATTGTGCGGTTTTTTATTTTCGATTGTTCCTTCATATGCTTTTTTCTGGACCAACCCGTCGTTTCACGATCGGGTATGCTGGTTTCACGTTCCATTTCATTGACGAAAAAACCGTCCAGACGGTATACTAATTCTAGAGGTGAACCAAGTGAATCGTAATTCCAAACGGATGAATATCTTATCCGCTGCTTTATTGATCGTAAAAACCGATGGTGTTGAAAAACTGACACTGGAGGCAGTTGCAAAAGAAGCGGGGATTAGTAAGGGTGGTTTGCTTTATCACTTTCCCAATAAACATGCATTGATCAAAGCCATGGTAGAAGAGTCGGTAAACGATTTTGTGGCAGACATTCATGACAGGGTGACTAAGACTACTGACAATGGCAGATGGAGCCGCGCATATCTGGAAGCTACTGTTGAAGATGTGAGGGAAGGAAATAAACTTAGTACCGCTTTGATCGCTACATTGTTTTCAAATCCGGAATTGCTCGCTAAACAACAAAAGGAGTATTTCCTTTGGCAAAAAAATATCGAGAACGACGGAATTGACCAAGTACGGTCAACGATTGTCCGATTAGCAGCAGATGGTTTATGGTTTGCAGAGATATTTGGAATGGGAAATCTGGATGAGGAATTACGGGAAAAAGTAATCCGATATTTGAAAGAGATGACGAGTGAGGAGATATCATCTTGAATCCATATATTTTATTGGCGGCTGCTATTTTAAGTGAAATTTTTGGTAGCTCCATGCTTAAGCTATCAAATGGTTTTCAGAAAGTATTTGCTTCTATCGGGGTTGTTGTTGGCATGGGATCTTCTTTCTATTGTCTTTCTTTGGCTCTAAAGAGTATTCCATTAGGTACCGCTTATGCCATCTGGGCGGGAGTAGGGACGGCTTTAACGGCATTGGTGGGCGTTTTATTTTGGAAGGAGAGTTTCCATGTCCAAAAATTCTTTGGTATGGTCCTCATTATTGGTGGCGTTGTGATTATAAAACTCGCCGGGTGAAATCAATAGAAAAGAGGAGATTATGATGAGAGGCGATGGCGATTTGATGAAAGGGTACATCCCATTAGCAATTGCAATTATTGGAGAAGTTGTCGGCACCTCCATGCTTAAATTATCGGAGGGGTTTACAAATGTGATTCCTTCCATTGGTTTTATGTTAGGTTTTGGAACTGCCTTTTATTTTCTATCCATTAGTTTGAAAGTGATTCCGTTAGGCACCGCTTATGCCATATGGGCGGGAGTAGGGACGGCTTTAACGGCGTTGATCGGTTTATTGATATGGAAAGAGCCCTTTAGCGTTATGACAGCTTTTGGAATCGTGTTAATCATCGCGGGCGTCGTCGTCGTAAATTCCGCTAAGCGCCCAGGAAGTGCAATAGAAGGTCAAAAATAACATTTTTGCTATATGTCTAATCTGTTAAAAATTACCCTCTGTGCGGTTGGGGGTGTTTTTTGTTCTCGTCTATTGAGAGCGACAACATTCGGCAAAAAAAATGCTTTTTTGATATGGAATCTCGACCGTTTTAATGTTATTTTAGGTATACACCAAAATGAAAACGTTGTCATTTTGATGCGCGAAAATAATCCCACTCTTGACCCAGATATTCTAAAATTGGGTCAATTTGCTCTGTATCTTTCCAATCAGTTGGTTTGGCTGGCCTGATGGTCAAAAAGGAGGGTTTGCAAGTTCATGTTTTGCTCTTTAATCACTATTCTTCATGGAATAGATTTTAAGGAGCTAAAAAAAGGCGTCAGGCCATCAAATAAATAAAATGAAAGGGTGTATGGGATGAAACGTTGGCTTAGTCTATTTTTTGTGTTCTGTATGACTGTGGCTTTGTTTTCTCCAGCGCAGGGGAATGCTGCTGAGAGTGTGATCATGCAAGAGGGTATGGTCGGTTTTGCGACGATGGATGGCGGAACGACTGGTGGTGCAGGCGGAGACACCATCACTGTCAATAATGGAAACGATCTGGTAAACGCATTAAAAAATAAAGATCCGAATACGCCTCTAACCATATATGTGGACGGAACGATCAATGCCTCCAATACCGACGCCAATAAAATCGATGTCAAAGATGTCGACGATGTATCCATTATCGGTGTCGGTACAAACGGTGAACTAAATGGGATCGGTATCAAAATATGGCGTGCCAGCAATATTATTGTTCGCAATCTGACCATCCATCATGTGAACCAGGGAGATAAAGATGCGATTGGGATTGAGGGCGACGTCAGAAATGTATGGGTGGATCACAATGATCTGTACAACGAATACCAAGGGGTAGACAAAGATTATTATGACGGTTTGTTTGATGTAAAGGGGGACTCCCGCAACATCACGTTTTCCTGGAATCGTGTACACGACAGCTGGAAAACGATGCTGGTCGGATCTTCGGACGGAGACAATCATGATCGCAACATTACGTACCATCACAACTGGTTTGAAAACCTTAACTCCCGTGTACCCAGTTATCGATTTGGAAAAGCCCATCTCTTCAACAATTATTTCAACAATATAGAAAGCTCGGCCATTAACGCCCGCATGGGCGCGGAATTATTGATTGAAAACAATTACTTTGAAAACGTGAATGATCCGATCTCTTCCCAGTACAGTGATGAAGTGGGCTATTGGAACCTGTCCGGTAATATTTATCAAAATTGCACCGGCAGTCAGCCCACTTCTTCTACGACGAACTATACCGTGCCTTATGCATATGAGCTGGATGCGACGGAAGACGTGAAATCCATCGTCATGCGAAATGCGGGTGTCGGTGTGATCAACTGAATTGAAATCGATCAATACCCTGGAGCCAAATAGCTCTGGGGTATTTTTGTAATTGTTCACAATTTGTAGTGGATACCGATTCTGTGAGGCTTCACCCAAAGGGTGCCTTTTTGTTTGAACGATGTCAATGACAGTTCAAGTGCATGATGACACAGCCGCTAGGTTTTATTAGACTGTCGGTGTTTTTTTACATGAAAACGGGTGGCGCAGCGTTTGCTACAAAATCGCTGCAACCCGTTTTTTGATCGGTCTACATAGATCTCCTCACAGGGAGAGGAAGTACAAATTTTGAGCCGTGCTCTTCCGTATTCCACAAGCATTCTTCCCAATGTGAACGCACAGATCGCACCGATGCGGTCGGCCAAACTACTTTTACTGTCGTGGTGCTGTTCAAACAGATAATCGAATGATCCATCTCCCTTGATCTGTAAGCGGGGTTGTACCGGAGATCGTTTTTCAAAACCATTCAAGAGTTGGACCAGTTTTGTATCATTTTCCAGAGCGATGTGATTTCTGAGTTGATCCCGATAGGATCGTGTTCTTTGAAGCTCGTCTGCCGAAATCGGTATTCCTGCAAACAGCCCGTATTTGTTTAGAAGTTCTTTCAACTGTTTCGGGCTGTCAAGCAACTCCGGTTGTTTAAAAAAGGGATCATATGTGTTTAGCATGTGACAAGTAAATGCGAGCCACTGTTCTCTATCGTACTTCATTTTTATTGACTCCTTCATGGTCTTGTTATAATGTAATACCCAGAGTACATTTTAAGTATTACAAATAGGTAAGGCAACCCCGATTCGAAAAAATTGAAAGGGAAGTGAGCTTATGGGAAAGAATATTCGCATCATTCATGCCCCGATCAATCTCGGTTTAAGAAGACATGCTGACGGTAAAGAGCGAGGGTGCGGTAAGCTGCCGGAAGCTCTTGAAAGAAGCGGTTTGCATCGTTCAATTGAACCCAATGCCGTGATCAAACTCCCTCAACCGGACTATCCGGCATATGACCATTTTGATGAAGGTGCTTTAAACGGTCGCCACATCGCTCCTTTTTCGATTACACTGGCTGATGAAGTGGAAAAAGCGTTGACGTGCCAAGAGTTTCCGCTTGTGTTGGGTGGGGATTGCAGTATTCTCGTCGGGAGTGCCCTGGCTTTAAAGCGTAAAGGTAGATACGGGCTGATTCATCTTGATGCCCATCCAGATTACTATCATAAAAATAATCGAAATCAAGCGGCTGTGGCCGGAATGGCTTTGGCAATAGTTTCGGGTAAAGGAACGGAAATTCTCACAAACCTTGAAAATCGAAGACCATACGTACACGGTGAGGACATCATCAGTTTTGGTTACCGTGAAACGGATCCTGAACAGGAGATCATACAGGAAGCAATCGCCGCTGGTATTACCTGTTGGAGTGCGGCCAGATTGCATCAACTTGGAAGTGAAAAAGTAGCAACAGACTTTATAAATTTCATCAATCGAACGGAAGTTGCCGGTTTTTGGATTCATTTGGACGCCGACATACTGGATGCCACGATCATGCCTTGTGTTGATTGCCCGGAACCCCATGGTCTACTGTGGAAAGAATTAACTCTCCTGCTGAAACTACTACTATCTTCACCCAAAGTAATCGGGATGGATGTAACTATTTTGGATCCTGATCTGGACCCTATGCGTAAGGTGACGCAAACTTTTTCTGAGTTATTAACCAACGTGTTGAGGGCGGATCGCATTCCTAGTTTTTAATCAGGAAAAGAACCGGGAAATAAGGGAGCATTCTCCCCTTGATCTGTTATCCCTTTTCGAACAATTAAAAATATGACTTGTCAAATCCATTGGTTACTGATAGCATATTAAATGGATTCAGTCGACCGGATTCCATATCCAAGAGATTGTTGCAAGGCTGAGACAAAAATAAACGGCCGGAAAAACAGGTTGATAAGGATGAGAGAAGTGATTGAGAAGCCAGTTCCATATTATGAACAAGCTTATCGTGTCATTAAACAAATGATATTTGAAGGAAAATTAAAGCCCGGAGAACGAATCGCGGAAGCGAAGCTGGCTAAGGAGTTGGGTGTCAGTAAAAGCCCCTTAAGAGAAGCGATCAGGGTTCTGGAAAAAGAGGGACTTGTGACCATTGACTCAAGAGTGATGGTTTATAAACCGACGATAAAGGATGTTGAAGAGATTTACTTTTGTCGTATGGCACTGGAATCCTTTGCGACAGGGTTAACGACGAGAAGCGCATCGGCTGAGGAATTGGGTAAAATCGAGGACGTCCTGCAAAAGACGGAAGTAGCTATTCAACAAGCAATCGATCCCGATCCTATCATCGAGTTAAATGAACGCTTCCATGAGTTGATCATTCAATACACCCGAAATAATCGATTGCGAAAACAGCTTTATGATTTAAAAGGGTTGATATACTACTTCCGTATTTTAAATTTTGAAGGGGAAAAACGTGCCGAAGACATTTTGGAACAACACCGTCAAATCTTTCATCATATCAAACACAGAAATGATGAACAGGCGGCGAAAGCCATGGTTGAGCATTTACAGTTGGATCTTGATCATTTAGTGGAAATCTTGTCTGAACGTAATGACTGATGTTGTTTCGGCTCATTGATGGGACCTTTTCCTTAGCCACCACCACCCCATCACTCCTAGGACTGTGACGAGAAGCCCTGTTAAAACAAGAAGGGAATAGTTGTAGTCAGGGTCAGGATCTGACTCCTTCGGCTCCCCATCGGCATAAAAGATTTCCCCATCCTCATCAACAAGAATAAGGCGGCTTTTTTTCAGTGAGATGTCTTGTCCATCCACTTTTCCGTCAAACATAACCTGCATTCGGTATTTTCCGGGCTTGTTTTCGTTTTTCCAGCAATAAAAAGGTGTACTGAACTGGGTACCTGAGTAATCACGTTTTCCACCGGCGCAAATGCTGCCGACTCCGGCTTTGATTTCCACATCCGGTTCGTAAACGTGTATAAACCAACTGCCCTTAACCTGATCTGCATCAATAAACTTGCCGCCCAGTCTGTTTTTTTCGACCACAATAGGCTCAAATTCAAATTGCCAATCCTTCATACTGAAGGTAAGTTCATTCTCCAGCGTAACAACTTCCGCAAATGCCCCGTCGAAATAGGGATCAACGCCGCCGGTATATTGGGTGTGAATACGGTATTGATCATTCTTTGTCTTCCTCACGGGAATCTGGGCCTTTGCCCAGCTATTATGGCCATCCTCTCCTCCTCTTTCGATCTTATCAGCTTCTACACCATTGATGGAAAGCGTCCATTCTCCATCGGTTTCTGCATGTACAATCATTTGGACTTCTACCAAATCGTCGGATATTATACGGTATTTGACTTCATGACGAATCGATTCCTTATTTTCTGCGGACGCACTGGGAAGGTGGGTGGTCAACACTAAAACCATGGATATCAAAAATATAAGAATACGATTCAACATGTTTAATCTCCCTTATGAAAGTTTGATATGAAATGATACAAAAAATGGTTGGTATGTGCCGTATAAAAAGAAAGTAACCCGCCTCCCTTCGGCAAAGGATTGCGGGTTACTTCTTCTTGCATTATTAGCCGCTCATTTATGTTAGGTTGGTGGTAGGGATCCACCTGCCGCCGTTATGGTTTCCATCCACAGAATAGCATAGGGGTTCAAAACAATCAAGATTCTCTCAACACCATCAGCGCAACCGACAAAGAATGAAAGCGCTAACAGAAAAAAAGGTAGCGTTATCATGACCCTATCAACCAAAGTGTTGTACTATCAAACTATGGATAACAAATATAAGCACACAAAAGAACTGAATATCGTTGTTGCACCGGATTCCTATAAGGGCAGCTTAACAGCGAAAGAGGTAGGCGGCACCATTTTGAAAGCGCTTGCGGTTGAGCTGGAAGGAGCCCAGATTACGTTCGTCCCGATGGCAGATGGAGGAGAAGGGACGATGGAAGCGCTCGTCTTTGCGATGAATGGGAGGATTGAAACGGTACAGACGAAGGGGCCGTTGTTACAGCCGGTTGATACGGGTTATGGAATCTTGGGAGACGGGGAGACGGTTGTCCTTGAAGTGGCCAACATCGCCGGTTTAACCATGGTGAAAAAGGAGGAGAGAAATCCGCTTCATACTTCCACTTTTGGTGTAGGCCAAGTCTGGTCACACGCCCTAGATCAGGGCTATCGCCGCTTTATTATCGGCTTGGGCGGAAGCGCCACCAACGATGGCGGTTTGGGAATGTTACAGGCCCTCGGTGCTGACTTTCATGATCAAAACGGCCAAACGGTTATCCCGGTAGGAGGTTCTCTCAGAGAAATCGATCGTGTCGACTTGAACTCTCTCGATCCCCGCCTCAGGGAATGCGAAATCCTCGTTGCAACGGATGTTACCAACCCCCTCTGCGGAGAGCAAGGAAGTTCTAAGGTATTTGGTCCCCAGAAAGGGGCGACAGCGGAGCAGATTCGGCAGTTGGATCGTGGATTGGCCCATTTTGCTCAATTATTGGAAGTGAATCGGGGAGAATCCCTACGGGATTTCCCTGGTGCAGGAGCGGCAGGTGGGTTGGGTTTTGCTCTGCTGTTTTTAGGTGCAAAGCTGATTCCCGGTGCACAGTTGATTGCGGAGGCAGCGGGACTGGAAGAGAAAATTCGTCACGCCGACTGGGTGATCACTGGGGAGGGGAAGACCGATTATCAGACACAGTACGGTAAGTTACCCATCACAGTTGCAAAGATGGCGCAAAGACACGGGGCCAAACCACTCCTAATTTCCGGCAGCATCGGGTCCGACGTGGAACCCTTGTATCCGTACTTCGTAAGCATGCATGCCATTGTTCGACGGCCGATGTCACTGGAGCAAGCCATAGAAAACGCCGAATCGTTGTTATTTGAAACGGCCAGAGAGGTTGGGAGACTGATTCGGGTAGTGGAGACGAACCGTTAATGGTGAGGGGGAAGATGTCATGTTGAGTGGACCGCTACTCTTTTTGGTCTTATTGTGTAGTGTTTTATTTATTGTGTTTGCGACAGCTAAGTGGAGACTACATCCGTTTTTGGCTCTGCTGACGGCTGCTTTTGCTGTGGGGATTGCAGTGGGAATGCCGCTGCCGGACGTGGTTACCGCCGTCAATGACGGGTTTGGGGGATTGATGGGATCGATCGGCATTGTAATTGTAGCGGGAACGATCATTGGTCATATTTTAGAAAAAACAGGAGCGGCTTTGCGCATGGCGGAAGTGGTGCTGCGCCTGGTAGGAGAAAAGCGGCCACAGTTAGCGATGTCGCTCATCGGTTCTATCGTCAGTGTTCCCGTTTTTTGTGATTCGGGGTATGTGATCTTATCCAGCTTAAAAAAAGCGTTGGCCAAGCGAGCCATGGTCCCCCTGGCTTCGATGGCGGTCGCATTAGCAACGGGCTTATACGCCACCCACACCTTGATCCCACCGACACCCGGCCCGATAGCGGCAGCTGGTAACATCGGAGCGGAAGCTTATCTAGGCACCGTGATTTTGATGGGGTTGATTGTTGCTGTACCTACCGTAGTTGTGGGCTATCTGTGGGCGACGCGGTTTGCCAGTCGGATTCGGATCGAAGGAGAGCATGAGGGGCTGGACTATGACGAAATTGTAAAAGAGTTTGGACATCTGCCTTCATCCTTTTTATCCTTTGCTCCGATCCTATTGCCCATTTTGCTCATCGGGCTTGGAACCGTCACTACTTTTGTCGGATGGGAAGGCGGTTTAGCAACCCTACTTCTCTTTTTGGGTTCACCCACCGTAGCGTTGCTGCTCGGCGTGTTCGCTTCTTTCGCCTTATTGCCGAAATGGAATGAGGAAACCTTGACCGGATGGGTGGGCAATGCCTTAAAAGACGCAGCCGGTATCTTGTTGATCACCGGTGCCGGCGGTGCGTTTGGAGCGGTGATTCGGGAGACGCCGGTAACTGATCTAATTCAAGGATTAGCGGAAGGAGGTACATGGAGCGGCGCTCTGTTCTTATTGATTCCCTTTGGTGTTGCCGCCGCTTTAAAGACAGCGCAAGGTTCTTCCACCGCCGCTCTGGTGATCACCTCTGCACTGGTTGCCCCCTTGCTGGTAGAAGTGGGGATTGATGGTGCTTTGCCGCTGGCACTGGTTGTGATGGCGATTGGAGCCGGTGCGATGACTGTCAGCCATGTCAACGACAGCTATTTCTGGGTGGTGACCCAGTTTAGCGGCATGAAAGTGACAGACGCCTATCGCGCACAAACCGCAGCGACGTTATTACAAGGTATCACGGCGTTTGTGACGGTATTTATTTTGTGGGTGATCTTGGTTTAAAGCGGAATATGATTGAGTAGCAAACAACCCTCCGGATTTGTGGGGGGGTTGTTTGTTGAGAAGAAGTGTAAAGCCGTGTTCTGTTTATACCGAGTATCAGGCGCTTAAAAAGAGGTAACCCGTCCCTTGGCAAAGGTGTGCGGGTTACTTCTCGCATCTGTGTCGCTTTTGTATTCTTGCTCTCCCATTCCCAGAGACTGACATTCGCCTTAATCTGGGGTTATACTATGTCCATGGGGGTGATTTTCATGGCAACTGAGAATCAGCAATCTCAGAGGAATGTGCAAAATGAGCCCAACCTCGATGAAAATCAAGATGCTGTCAACGAAGAATATTGGCAAGCCATTATCCAAAATGACTCAGCTTTCGATAGAACTTTTTTTTACGCTGTAGAAACCACTGGTATATTTTGTCGTCCTTCGTGTAAATCGAGGGTTCCAAACAGAGAGAACGTACGGATTTTTAAACATGCCCAACAAGCACTGGCGGAGCATTTTCGTCCCTGTAAACGGTGCAGACCGGATGAAATACAACTTCCAGATGAGGAGTGGATAAATCAGATTGTAAAATGGATTGATTGCCACTATCATGAAACCTTGACACTTCAAAACCTTGCAGAGCGGTTCCATGTTAGTCCCTACCACCTGCATCGCACATTCAAGCGTATCAAGGGAAGAACGGTTGCCGAATATGTGCAACAGATAAGAATTTCCACGGCCATGAAGCATCTCTCTTCCAGCAATCACTCTGTTATGGATATTGCCGTTTCCGTAGGCATTCCAAATGCTGCTCATTTTTCAACACTATTTCAAAAAAAATTGGGCCTTACACCAACCGAGTATCGCCGAAGAATGAAAGAGAAGGAAAGAAGTTATCATGAAGGTGAAGGAAGTATCAAAAATGCATAAAACGATTGAACCTAAAATTTTGTATTTTGGAACCCCTGTTGTTCTTATCAGCACAATGAACGAAAACGGATCAGCAAATCTGGCACCGATGTCATCTGCATGGTGGCTTAATCAGTCTTGTATGCTTGGAATGAGTTCCAATTCACAAACCATTCAGAACTTGAAACGGGAGCGAGAATGTGTCTTAAACCTGCCATCGTCAGAACTTGTCAGTGCTGTCGACCGACTAGCATTGCTAACCGGGAAGAATCCGGTCCCCGAGAAAAAAAGAAAAATGGGATATCGATATGAACCCGATAAATTTGGTGCATCTGGACTTACTCCGATTTCATCGGATTTGGTTCGGGCCCCACTTGTTAAAGAATGTCCTGTTCAGTTGGAAGCGCAACTGGTGAAAAGCCATTCCTTTGAAGAGCCTAGCTCGTTAGTAGCCATGGAGGTAAAGATACTCCGTGTGCATATTGATGAAAAACTCCTGACGGGTAGAGAGAAGAACTATATCAACCCCGATGAATGGAAACCTCTGATTATGAATTTTTGTGAGTTCTTCAGTCTCGGATCTAAGCTGCACCCTTCTAAGTTAGCGAAACCTTTTATGGATGCAGCTTATAACAATTGAACATATCCGGGAGTTTCTTGACTTGATTGTGAAGGTAGTATGTCGTTTATTTTCCCCACAATCCCTTTGATCACTACACTTTTCAAATGGCCATAGACCTAAAATCATGAACAAAACCCTCCTACATCACTGAAAGGTGGAGGGTTTTAGCGTTTAAAGAATAAACCATTTCTGATTGGTTTTTGTCAATCGCATCCTCTTGACTTGGAGTTAACTCCAAGTGTAATAATACCGTGTCAGGAGGTGCATCCAAATGATGATTGCAATGGTAAGCGAAAAATTCAATATTTCACCAGATACACTCCGCTATTATGAACGCATCGGACTGATTCCTCGTGTCAGTCGCAATAAAAGCGGAATCCGAGACTATTCGGAAGAGGATTGTAAGTGGATCGAATTTATCCTCTGTATGCGCGGGGCAGGGCTTCCGATTGAAATGTTAATTGAGTATGTTGGATTGTTTCAACAGGGTGATGAAACGATTGAGGCAAGAAAAGATCTCTTGATTGAGCAGCGCAAACAACTGCTAAAAAGACTGGAAGACATGCAGGAAACGTTGGAGCGCTTGGATAATAAAATTGCAAGTTATGAAGAGAACGTCGTTAAAACAGAAAAAACACTAAAAATACCGGGGAGGATTAACGCACGGGATCTTTCGTCCAAGGAGGAATGAAGGGTAGAACGTCTATGGACAAAGTCGTTTAGCCTTATGATCGTAGGCATATTTTTTTGTTTGTGAACGATAGGATACACTCAAGATAATTTAAAAATTAAAGCTGTATATTGACTTGAAGTTAACTCCAAGTTATAAACTCCTCTATAGAATCAGCTAAGGAGGTTTCGTTTTATATGATTACTGCCAATGCACGCGCTGTCTATGGCCCGAGTGATGCATTCAAAGCGACCACGATCGATCGCCGTGATCTCGACCCTCATGATGTCCTCATCGAGATTAAGTACGCCGGTATCTGTCATTCTGACATTCACACTGCTCGTAGCGAATGGGGGCCAGTGAACTATCCCCTCGTTCCCGGCCACGAGATCGCTGGAATTGTCACCGCGGTCGGTTCCAAGGTTACGAAGTTTGCCATCGGTGACCGGGTCGGTGTCGGCTGTATGGTTGATTCCTGCCGTGAATGCGAAAACTGTCAGAAGGGTGAGGAGCAGTACTGCCTCAATGGAAATACCCTTACCTACGCTGACGTCGACAAATACGGCCAGCGTACTCAGGGCGGTTATTCTACCCACATCGTTGTGACCGAAGATTTCGTCCTCAAAATCCCTGAGGGAGTTGGACTTGACGTTGCCGCACCACTGCTGTGCGCTGGCATCACAACGTACTCGCCGCTACGCCGCTGGCATGCGGGCCCCGGCAAAAAGGTAGCGGTTGTTGGCCTCGGCGGGCTTGGACACATGGCCGTTAAGATTGCACACGCCATGGGTGCTGAGGTCACCGTCCTGTCACAATCCCTGAAGAAAAAAGAGGACGGTTTACGGATTGGTGCGGATCATTACTATGCCGCGAGCGATTCGGAAACATTTGAGAAACTGGCCGGGACCTTTGACCTCATCATTAATACGGTAAGTGCGAAGGTCGACGTCAATGCTTACCTTTCGTTGTTGTCGCTGGACGGCACTTTAGTCAACGTCGGTGCACCGGCGGAGCCGTTGTCACTCAATGTGTTCAATCTCCTCGACCAGCGTCGGTCCTTCGCCGGTTCGATGATCGGTGGCATCCGCGAGACTCAGGAAATGCTGGACTTCTGCGCCAAACACAACATCGGCGCCGAGATCGAAGTTATCTCCGCCGACGAGATCGACGAGGCATATGAGCGAGTACTGGCTTCCAATGTGCGGTATCGCTTTGTGATCGACATCATCACAATGACGGCTTAACCATGCTACCAATGCCGGCCTCATGTACCGTGCTGAGGAGTTAAAGCTGTAATAGACGCCTGTGAAACCCCAGCGAACAGGAAGAGTCTACCATGATTACATGAGTACGCTTGCCGTAGTGTCACGGATGGAGAAATATGATCGAAGCCGCGCCATAATCAAGGAGCGGTTAGGGGGAGATACCCATCGAAAACATGGAGGAAATAACCCTTCAGATCATCGTGCACGGAGGAAACGGCAGAAGTTTTGCCATGGAGGCGATCGGAGCAGCTAAAGAGGGAAGATTTACGGAAGCGAGAGAGAAGCTGGTACAAGCTGTAGAGGAACTGCACAAAGCGCATCAATACCAGACCTCTTTGATCCAAGAGGAGATAAACGGGGGTAAAAGTGATATTTCCCTGTTGATGATTCATGCTCAGGATCATCTGATGAATGCCATCACCATGAAGGATCTGGCAAACGAGATTGTTGAATTGCATGAGAGCCTCCAATCATCTAAAGGATGAGATCATGAGAGTTAGCCGTTTGGTGGTGGGGGGCAGTGGATTTCCGAGCCGATGAAAGGGTTTATACACGATGACTGTCCCTTCAATACAGATAGCCCCTGTACATTCTTCTCCTTTATCGTAACGAAGTGCTAAATCGGCTTTGCATTGAGAAGGAACCGCGCCACAAAGGTGCAGTTTTTGTACTTTTACGAGGTAGATGATGCTTCCTGAACGGAGAGTGGAATTGTACACCCTTAATAAGAATGGGGTATACTAAGGGCATCATCGAATCGGGAAGGCGATAGAGTTGAATAAGCATGATGATATTATTAAGTCCTGGTTGCAATTTACTAACTTTCATACAAAAATTCAGCGAAAGCTGGATCATGTCCTACAAAAACAATATCAGATCGCATTAAAAGAGTTTTATGTGTTGCTCTTTCTCTCTGAAGCGCCGGACCAAAAGCTGCGCCTTTCCCAGTTGCAACAGATGGTGGGGCTTAGTCAGAGTGCCATGTCCAGACTTGCAGCGCGTATGGAACAAAAATCATGTGGTGTCATACGAAGGAGTGGTTACGATGATGACAAACGCGGAGTATGTGCGGTCCTGACGGATCGGGGAGAGGTTCGTATCAATGAAATCATGAATACGGTCAACCAAACGTTGAGGGAATGTTTTTCCCAAGAAGAAATTGACCATCTCTTGTTGTTGATGAATCCAAACCAAGAGTAAGCCGATCTTTTTCAACCCTTCCTTACCAACCTTTATTTTTTCCAAGACGGATGATTCTGTTCTATCTAGGGGGTTTGACTAATGGAAGTGGTTTATTTATACTGGAGTTTAGTATATGCATGTGCATGCAAATTTGGTTATGCATCATTGTTATTTCGGTGTTGTTTGAAGCGGCTCCAAAGGGAATATCAAAGCAAAGCGCCATCCTCTCTTCACTTTAGAAACCGATCAAAAAGAGTAGGAGTGATTGAAGATGCCAGGGTTGTTTGATTCCTTTACCTTTAAAGGACTTACCGTAAAGAATCGGATTATGATGTCTCCCATGTGCCAGTATAGCGTGGAGGCCAGGGATGGGCGACCGGAGGATTGGCACTATGTCCATTATGTTTCCCGGGCTGTCGGTGGGGCAGGGTTGATTATGATAGAGATGACCGATGTTCATCCCGATGGCCGGATCTCCGACCGGGACTTGGGGATATGGTCCGACGATCATATTCCCGCTTTCCGTCGCGTGATTGAAGCATGCAAAGAATACGGGACCAAGGTAGGCATCCAGATCGCCCACGCGGGTCGAAAGGCGGAATCGGAAAGCCTCAATCCCTCCGCCCCTTCGGCGATCCCATTTAGTGAGAAGTTTCGCGTTCCCCATGAAATGAGTCAGGACGAAGTGGAAGCGATGGTGGAACGATTTGCCCAGGGAGCGGAAAGAGCTGTCCAGGCGGGTGCGGACACAATCGAAATCCACGGAGCGCACGGTTATTTGATCCATCAGTTTATCTCTCGGATTTCCAATAAACGGACGGATAAATATGGGGAAGCCAATCAATTCGCTTCCGAGGTGATTCAGGCGATCCGGAAACGGATTCCCGAGGAGATGCCGCTGTTGATGCGTTTGTCCGCCGTGGAGTATGCGGAAGGAGGGTACGATCTGGAAGAGACGATCGAACGGGTCCGATTGTTTCGGGAGTTGGGAGTGGACGCCTTCGACCTCAGCTCCGGAGGTGAAGCGCCTGGCGGCCCTGGGCCGATTCGCACCTCCTTGCCGGGTTACCAGGTTCCGTTTGCCGAAGCGGTCCGGCAGGCTGTTAACGTGCCGGTGATCGCCGTGGGCAATCTGGATGATCCCAAGGTGGCCGAGATGGTATTGCAAAATGAACAGGCGGATATGGTGGCCATCGGCAGAGGCATGCTGCGAAATCCTTACTGGGCCAATGAAGCTGCTATCGAGTTGGGTCACGACCCGGTGCTCCCCCGACAATACGAACGAGCTTTTTGATGTTTTGACTGCAAAAGCCGAGAGTCGCGGAGCATTTACGAGCCTTCGGCGAATATACGGCGCAGCTAGTGGCCGACAAACGTCGACATCCTGCCGATGATTTAATCAGCCAGTTGATTGCCATCGAAGAAGAGGGGGATCGGCTTAGCGAAGCAGCTAAGGGATCTCATTTGATATGAACAAAAGCCCTCCGACCGTCATTAAAAGAGTGGAGGGCTTTTGTGTATGAATAACCATTTCGGAATTGTTATCTTCTCGAAACTGGTGATCTCCACCATTTACCATTATCGATTGTTATTAATCGATCGTGCATGAAGACTTTATGTAAAATGAAAAAAAAGTTTGCAAAGGGATGATTTCCTATTTATATTGAGGACTAGGAGTTCGTCGATGGTTACTTACCGAAAGGAGAGTGTAACTGATGCGCGAAACCTGTGTTCCGAGTGGTGTGAATCTAAAAGAGACCGGTTTTGGATATACGTTGTCCCTAGTAGGCGGTAAATATAAAATGATCATTCTGTATTGGCTGTCTGAAAATAAGGTGATGCGATTTAATGAACTACAGCGAAGCATCGGTACCATTTCATTTAAGACGCTAAGCATGATGTTAAAAGAGCTGGAGGCAGATGGCCTGATCATACGTAAGGAATTTCCCCAAATACCTCCAAAAGTTGAATATTCATTATCGGATCGGGGACGTTCTCTTATTCCACTGTTAAATATGATGTGCGAGTGGGGAGAGAAAAACCGTTTGCCAGTTTTGGAAGCTGAACAGCGGTAGGCTTCGTTAGTTATTTTGTTTCAATCAAAAGGAGTATTCCCCTATTCAAGGGATACTCCTTTTTTGTGGCTTTAATAAGCTACTAATCACAGGTTGTCAATAAAATTTAAATACTCCTGAGCGCTTTTTTCCAATTCGCTTGTACCCAACTCATTTTCTTCCTCTTCGCTTCCACCTGGTGCACTTTCTTTGCCATAATTTGCAAAGAACGAACGATAATCTGCATTGCAATACAGGAATGTCGTTTCAAACGGAACTAATATTTGCTCAAGTGTATACCGATATCTTCCGTTTTCGCTATAGTCCTCTTTTTTGATTCCTGCAGATACCCCTAAAGCAACTTTACGATCCTTTAATTTATCCCCGCCATTGGAACCATAAGCCCATCCATAAGTGAAAACATCGTCCAACCATTTTTTAAGGAGAGGCGGACCATGAAACCAATAGATCGGAAACTGTAAAACAAGATTACCATGCGATTCAATCAATTTTTGTTCTTTCTCCACGTCTATATTTTCATCAGGGTAAACCTTATATAATTCGTGAACAGTGTACTTTTCCGGATATTTTTTGAGCTCTTCTACCCATCGCTTATTGATGACGGATGTTTCCATGTTAGGGTGAGTTACGATAACAAGAGTTTTCAAAGACTTATCCTCCTTAAGAATTGATGGTTTAAGTATAAAGTGCACACTGCAAATTTATAAGTATGCACTTTTAGTACAGGTACTTACATAAAGGTGAGTGTCAAAGCAGTTTTCAAATATTTTTTCTATCCGTTTATCTCTTAATCGGTTTTTTTATGTGTAATGTTGAACAGAAAAAAACCGCGCTAGTTGCGCGGTTATATTCGGTAAGATCAATCCGATCACAGAGTAGAGATCAAGAAGGATATTATAGCAATTTCTGTTCTGGTTCAAAGCGACGATTCTATGGTTGATACTTGTAGTTGTCGCACATCAATTGGCCACCTCAGAATCTAGCGACAGGTATGTCAAATTCCTGAATGTATGCTTAGCTTATGCAACTACTGCTAACGGGCAATCTCCTGTTGCACCTCTTCCGGTTTTTCCTGTGCTTCTTCCGTCTCCTTCGTTTCCTTCGATAGAAACCATCCGCCGAGCGCAATCAACACGAGAACAATGTAAAAAGTTCCTTTCCAGACTGGATCCTTTGCAAAGCCTTCCGGCAAAACGGAAAGCGCAGGGTGCGAAAGAGTATAAATGCACAATTTGACGCCTACCCATCCAACGATGAGAAAGGCCGCAACTTCTAAACCCGGTCGCTGCTGCAACAGCTTGACGAAAAAGGTAGCGGCAAACCGCATGATGATTAAGCCGATGAATCCCCCTGCAAAAATAACGAGAAACTGGCCTCCATCCATTCCGCCAATTTGCGGCAAGGAGGTTTGAGGCAAAGCCATCGCTAAGGCAACAGCTGCCAGAATTGAATCGACGGCAAAGGCAATATCGGCCAATTCTACCTTTAGGACGGTCGTCCAAAAGCCTGCACCTTTCTTCTGCGGCTGGGTACTGGTCTTGGCGTTGTTCTCCGATTTTTTGACGACAAGTTTCCGATATAGATGATTAAGAGCAATAAATATCAAATATATAGCGCCGATTGCTTGAACTTGCCAAACATCCACTAAGAAGGAGATGGCGAAAAGTGAAGCGAACCGGAAGACAAAAGCGCCGGCTAGTCCGTAAAACAAGGCCCTCTTTCGCTCCTGATCCGGCAGATGCTTGACCATAATGGCCAACACCAATGCGTTGTCTGCGGCCAATAACCCCTCCAGGGCGATGAGTACAAGCAACACCCAGCCATACTCGATAAGAAGAGATAAGTCCATCATCATAGCTCCTTTAATTTTTATTAAAAAAACCCTTGCCGCGATTGGCAAGGGTTGGAAATGAATACATATAAAGACCTTTGCCAAAGTCGGCAAAGGTCTCGCTAACAACATGGTAGTGTTGCAACAAAGCCGGAGGCGTCAGCCACGTGATGACGACTTTGTTGAATAAGCTACTCCCCTTTGAGAGTATGAAATTACTATTAATATATCAGGACCCAATACAATCGTCAATAACGATTGATGTTAGGTTTTTGACCATGTGTTAAGCTCCTTTACTGTGGCCGGGAAAGCCATGTTTCTACTTCCCATATATCGATCGGATGAACAATTCATTGATAAATGCTTGGAACGTCGGTCGTACCGGATAACCGATGATTCATCCAGATTCCCATTCTTCTCTGATCACTAGGCGGCAGTCTGAAAATTATGGGAGGATATAAATACCGTGAACACAGTTTTTTTATATCTAATTGACCTTATAATAAAAAAGAGCGCGCGAAATGAAATTGGAAGGTGCAAAAAAATGATGACAGATCAACAGTTAGTTATAAACAACTTTGAAGAAAAATTAAAAGTATTTACTCATGCAGTGGGTGGAGAACTTATAAAGGAAGAAGATTTCGTCATCGCTAATACAGAAATCCCCACTGATACATTCAATGTATTATTGCCGAAATCTCCAAATATCAAAAATACAGTTAAGTAAGATTAGACATGGAATCGATACTTTTTCTTTTAAAGAATATCCCTATAGTACTTGGATTAATGCTCAGTATTTAAACGCTGACTGGAAAAAACTCATGCAAGAATATGACCGAAAAGAAGTAGAGCGTAATGTAATGATGAAACTTGAAAATACGCTTCATGTTGGTCAAAGAATTTCCCATCATCTCTTGATTAATCAAGTCAGAAATAAGGAAGAACTCATGGGATATAAAGAGGTTTTTATGAGTCTATTTGAAGGTGCGCCAGAAAAAGATGCGTTAGAACGTTATTTTAATAAGTTTTCACAAGTAAAATTAGGTTCAGAAGTTCAAATGTTTATTGGGTGCATAGGTAAAATGACTGTAACTACTGGTTTATTAATAGAAAGCAAAGATAGTTATGGTATTTATGATGTGATGACAAAAGAAACATTTAGAGGTAAAGGATACGGCAGTGAAATGTTTCAATTCCTTTTAAATCAAACAAAGAATAAACAAAAACCAGTTGTTTTACAGGCTTCAGAGGATGGGGAAAATATCTATAAACGCTTTGGATTTATAGATGTCGGAGAACTGATTGTATTTGAATAAGGCGTTTTCTTATTAAGCTAAGGGTGCGATTGTGCAGTAATACTTAGATTTAACCGTCTTAAAATTAAGACGTGGTTTACGGCGAGGATTCTGGATACAAGGTCATCTCTGTAGCAAATAAACCATCCCTGGAAGCAATCCAATCTTTCCAGATATAAGCATGAGTCTGTCTTTTAGTTTTTTTCGATTTAATTCAGACAAACTATGATTCATGGCCACTAGAACATCTACATCAGAAGATGGGGAGAAGCTTCGGATTATCCTAAAGTTTATGCGTAAGCCGTCATTTACTGCAGAACCAAATATCCCCCGACTATCGAACTTCCAAGCAACTCCTCTACAATTTTTGATGCTTGAATAGCTTCCTTCGGTATTTTTACGTTATTCACTTGCTCATCAACTACAAACTCCTCTCATCAAAAGTCGATTTATTCCCGACCCAAGACTTGGTCAACTCGAAAAACTTCTTGGCAGCAGGCGATAGCCGACCAAATGCCGGGGCTGCGATCCCGATTGTGCGGTAGACCTCTTCACAGATCCTCGTCGTTTTGACCTTATCCATGTGTTTCGGTAATGTCAATTCAGGCATGATGCTTATTCCGATTCTTGATTTGACCATCGCTATAATCGAATGGACATCTTTGATTACAAAACGGACATCCGGATCCAGATCTTGCGCTTGGAACATTCTCCGCACATGCTCATCACACCCTTTTTTCGGCATGATAAAAGGATATGCAGCAACTTGCTCGATCGAGGGCTCACGTTCCTGGCTGAGGGGGTGATCCCATGGAATCAGCAGAGATAAATGATCATCTTTAAGCGGATGGAAATCGACATTCATCCGCTCCATTTCAAGGATAAAGCCTAAATCGAGCCTTCCCTCCAGAAGCCATTGGATGATCGCTTGATAATCACCTTCGATCAGTTCTACTTTAATGTCAGGGAACTGATGTTGAAATTGTCCAAGGATATCTGGCATCCAGTTGATCATCACGCTTTCGAATGTACCCACTCGGACTTTGCCTTTCTGCAACCCCATGATGCTTTCTGCGTCCTGCTTCATTAGCTCCGTATGCCGCAGTATGTTCCGCATATGCGCCAGCATCTTTTCTCCGTTTGTTGTAATGACGGCACCGGAACGGTTACGGATGATCAATTGAAATCCCAGAGCGGATTCCAAGCTGGATATGGCATGGCTTACTGCGGACTGCGTCATGCCTAATTCTTCCCCTGCCTTTGTGAAGCTTTTCGTTTCAACTATTTTTACAAAAATCTCCATTTGAATCATCGTCATAAGGATTGTTGTCCACCTGCCTTCATTAATTTCACTCATGTTAACCATTATAAAGATTCATTGTACTAATGCGAAGAGATGACGTATGTTATTGATAAACAATTATTGGGAGGTACATTGTATGTTGAATAGACTGTCTGATTCTGTTGTTGGAATGATTTACACTCTTGCAGCCTTTGTTGTCTGGGGTGTTTTGCCGATCTACTGGTATTTTCTCAAGGAAATACCTGCCTATGAAATTTTTGCTCACCGGATTCTATGGTCTTTCGTTTTTGCCGCATTCATCTTGTTGTTGATCGGTGGATGGCCACAAGTGAAAAAAGTGCTTTCCAATCGGGTTCAAGCTTCATGGGTGTTTTTAGCCGCTGTTTTAATTAGTGTAAACTGGTTCATTTTCATATGGGCGGTCACAACGAATCATGTGATCGGTGCAAGCTTAGGGTATTACATTAATCCTCTAATAAGTATTGCGTTAGGTGTCATCATTTTCCGGGAAAAATTGAATTACTGGAAGGTCCTTTCTCTGTTGCTTGCTGCCACCGGTGTGTTGATCATGACCATCCAATTCGGTCAAGTCCCCTGGGTTGCGCTGATCATTGCACTGACATTTGCCTTGTATGGGGCGGTGAAAAAAGTCGTCAAGGTCGAACCACTTGTTTCTGTGACCTTGGAAACGCTGTTCATTCTACCACTTGTCCTAACCTATCTTCTTTTCCTCCAGGTAAAAGGAACCGCGTCTCTCGGTCATGTGTCCATTCTTGAAACGATTTTCTTACTTGGTGCCGGCGCTGTCACTGCGCTCCCGCTTTTATGGTTCTCAAAAGGGGCACAAAAGGTCCCCTTATCGACGATCGGCTTCCTTCAATACATCAACCCGACCCTTCAGCTGCTCGTTGGAATCTATTTTTTCCGTGAAACATTCACGAATACACATTTTATCAGCTTTGGATTCATATGGGTCGCGCTCGCACTCTTCTCCTTGTCACAAATAAATTTCAAGCGGTATTTACAAGTAGGAGTTCCGGTAAAGGACAAGTGCACTGAGTAAAGGAGTGGTCAGTTTCAGTCTGACTTAATCGATGTGCAAAGCAAAGTAGAATAAGGGGAGTTATGTCCGGAAAGAGAGGGGAAGTCGGCTCATGACAGTCGGGTTTTTAGACATAACGGTGGGACAAAGTAGGGAGTCAAGATGAGACATAATTATGAGAGTGGTTGTTGTCTGTTTTGTGAGATTGTACCTAAACGAGACAACAACCCCCTTGTTTTGTCGGGGATATGAGTGTCTTGTTTACGCAAATAGGGTTGGTTCTTTCTCTTTTACTCGCGCCGAACACGATCGTATGTTCCTTTTTATTTTATGTGATGTCTACGGATGAAACAACACCTGACCAAAAGGAAACACCCCACCGTTGGTGATGGGGTGTGCAAGAGGTATGAGCGGCTTAGTGAGGCGAGTTACAGTGCGTATCATGAATTGCTGGGCATCGCAACTCATTTGCATGATCGGCACGACCTCCAAGAACGCGTGTGGGACGAAGCGTCGACAACGTCATGACGAACTACCGCTAGCGGCCAATACCGCCGCGAGGCCTTCTTGTAGATCCTTGACGAAATACTCGGGAACCTCCAGCGACGGGAAATGTCCCCCGGTTTCAGGCGACCTCCACCGAACGATCTGTCGGTACCGCTCCTGTGCCCAGGGGCGCGGACACTTTTCAATGTCGCGGGGATACATAGTGATTGCTGACGGGACATCGACCCGAAGTTCGGGGTCGAGTGAGTTGTGGCTTTCGTAGTAAATGCGGGCAGACGACGCGCCGGTCCGCGTCAGCCAATACAGGGTGACGTTATCAAGAACGCGGTCTCTGGAAATCGTCTCGAACGGGCTGTCTTCGGTATCTGTCCACTCAGCGAACTTGTCAAGGATCCATGCGAGAAGCCCGACCGGTGAGTCGACGAGCGAGTAGCCAATGGTCTGCGGTCGGGTCGCCTGCTGCTTCGCGTACGCCGCGCGGTGGCTCCAGAAATCACGGGTTTCCTCGGCCCATCTGCGTTCGGTCGCCGTCAGCCCATCCGTTGTCAACCCGGGCGGGCCCTCTGCGAACGTTGTGTGGATGCCGAGAACGTGCTCCGGGAACCTGCCGCTGAGGACCGTGGTGATATTACCTCCCCAGTCGCCGCCGTGGGCTACAAACTTGCTGTAGCCGAGCCTCCCCATCAGTTCCACCCATGCGGCCGCGATCTTTTCGGTTCCCCACCCGGTGGTGGCCGGTTTGTCGCTGTAACCAAAACCTGGCAGCGACGGGACTACGACGTGGAACGCTGGTGCGTCTGCGTTTTTCGGATCTGCCAGTTCGTCTATTACATGGGTGAACTCAGCAATGCTGCCTGGCCAGCCGTGCGTCAAGATCAGAGGAGTGGCATCTGCGCGAGCGGATCGGCGGTGCAGGAAGTGGATTCCCAGATCATCAATGGTCGTGCGGAACTGGCCGATCTGGTTGAGGCGCGTTTCAAACGACCGCCAGTTGTATTCCGTGCGCCAGTAGTTCACGACGTCCACGAGGTCGGCAAGAGGAACGCCCTGTTTCCATCGATGAGGGTCGGGCGCGGCGCGGTAAACTGTCTCAGCTTCCGGCAGCCGTGCTGCGGCCAGTCGCGCGCGCAGGTCGTCGAGGTCAGTGTCGGGTGCGTGGGCTTCGAATGCTTGCACGTCGCTGGTTAGACGGCTCATGAGATGCCCCCGCCGGAGTAAGCTGCCGTGGCAATGGGCTTGAGTATTGTAAAGCACTGACGAACATTTTTCGCCCGCTCGTTCCGTCCCTGGTGGCGGATTCGGTGAACTGTCTCCTGATCAATGCCGGAAGCAGGAACCTGACGGGTGGAGACGTTTTCAGCATGATAATTAGAAAAAATGTATGCCATCTTGATTTTACCTCCGTTTATATAATTTAAGGTTTATGATAAAGTGGAACGATATCGCTTGGTTGCCGCTGAATTCCCTTCGTGCCTTCGCGGCGATCCATGAAACCGGCTCTGTCGGTGCTGCTGCGGATTCGCTCAAGGTGACGCATGTCGCAGTAAGTCAGCATCTACGAGGCTTGGAAGACCGCTTGCAGCGCAAATTGTTTACTCGTTCCGGCAATCGTCTGGTCATGTTGCCGGAAGCCGCAGACTTGGCCGGGCGAAGCCGACACTTCACGATCGAACACGTCCCGGAGATATTCGAGGGCTGTCACCGAAATCCGCTCGGCCTCGTCAATAATGATCAGCTCGATATGGCTGATGTGGGGCGACTTACTCGTATCTGTCACGGTATCAGTGTATTCCTCTTTTTTACTTTATATAAATTGGTGCGAAACTGCAAACTATACCTAGGGATATGACTTGAGGCAATAAATCGAAACATGAAACAAAATATTTTTACTGTTGCATTAATTGTGCACTAATTGGGGTGACCACACCAAAAAAAGAATTTTGTACGCTAAGAAGTCATGACGAGATAAAAGCGGGAGTTACTGCACGTTAAGACTGACGCAAAAGATGACTTCCGTCCCATTTTATCAAAAAAACGTCCCACCAAAGCCCAGCGTGGGCTAGGTGGAGCGTTCGAGTGTAAGTCTTTGATCTAACACATCTTCGTATATCCCGCTTCTAGGGCGTCTTTCTCCTCAGAGGATATACGGAGAATGGAAAGGGGTGTTTCAGGGTGAAAGAGCGTGATGGAACTGTCCAAATGAATATCACTATTGACCTAGAGCCTTTGGCTGTTTTCAACTCCTTGGTTGTGGAGTTAAAAGCGGCACTGGATCAGAAAGGGATTCATTTAGAAGAGGGTACCGGTGGGGACTTAATGCAAAATAATATAGCAATCGGCCCGGAAGGATTGGGTGACTGGATTACTGACCGCAGGGCACGACGCCCCTCAGGTTCACAAGCCCGTGCCACTTATCGGGATCCTCTCTATCATTATCCCAACTTTCGAGTCATCTTGTCGGAACTTGCATTGACACCGACCGATTATTTGCTTGAAGTTGGCTGTGGCGGCGGTGCTCTGCTGAAAGAGGCACTACAGAGCGGATGCCGAGCCGCTGCGGTCGACCACAGCCCGGATATGGTACAGGCGGCACGGGACGCAAACCACCATGCGGTGGCTACGGGCTGCCTGGAAGTTCTGGAGGCTGATGCCCATTGCTTACCTTTTTCCGATAATACGTTTACGTCGGCGGTAATGACCGGTGTATTGGGTTTTTTGTCCGATCCAGTTAAGATCCTGTCGGAAATTCGTCGAGTGTTGTGTGAAGGCGGTCGCCTCATTGTTTCGGGAAGCGATCCCGAGCTTCGGGGCACACCTGCTGCACCGGAGCCGATGGAATCGCGACTTCGCTTCTATGAGGACAATGATCTGAGAAATCTGGCCAAAGAAGCCGGCTTTGAACAGTTTACGGTTCTTCAACGCAATCTGGAACGTTTCGCGCGGGAAACGGGAATACCGCAAGAACACCTCTCTCTCTTTAAAGGGCATGCTTCCCGTTTCCTGTATGCGAGTAAAGGCAGAGAGGGATAACCATAAAAAAGTGATCTTTATGAAGAGAAAAGCCCACGGAATGTCCTTATGATCCATGGCGGCGGCAACCTTTTTACATTTGGCCGTACCACGAACATTAAAAAGGGGCCGACCGGATTGAGAAATCCTGGCTTTCGGAGATGAAGACTACACCTTCGGCGTGTTTCTGAAGGCAACCGATGAACTCATCGGTGAAGTTACTTTGATGGACATACGTCGAAAGAACCTGCAGAGTTGTTTTATTGGATATTTTCTGGATCGGCAGTACAACGGCAAAGGTTATATGACCGAAGCCGTCCGGCTGGCCATCGATTTTGCATTCGGGGAGCTGGGACTTCACCGGATTGAAGCCGGTGTGATACCCCGGAATCCGGGTTCCATCCGCGTACTGGAAAAACTGGGGTTTGTAAAAGAGGGAGTTGCTCGCAAAAACGTAAAAATCAACGGAAGATGGGAGGATCATGTTGTACTGGCAATCATGGCAGAAGACAGGCCGGCCAATTGAGTTTCTAGAGTCACAAAGAGAATCTGCACCTTCCTTTAAGCGCGCCAAAAAATTTCATATTACTTCATTTTTCCAATGCAATGTATAATGCCACTAATTCATAATCGAATATTTTCGCGTTCCCCGCTCTCAAAAAGGCTCCGCTACCTTGGAGTATGTGATGTTGATTGCGGCTGTGGCTTTGCTGGTTGGTATCATCCGAAACCGCAATCCGCCAAAATACATCTTTCCGTCATTTACACACAAACTTCTTGAGATTCATATGGAGGAAACATGATAAAATGAATGGAAGATATTTAACCATTGAAGAAGGGATTTCTTTGCCCGACCTTTCAGGATATGGAAGTTAGTGAACCAAAAAACTGAACTTCGGGCCCTAAGGATGAAAAACATATGTCGCATAATTACCTGGGAGATTCCAAGACCGCTGAGACGTTTGGAATGAAACTTCTGCTAACTTCCGGGGGCATCATTAACTCGACTATCCACAACGCGCTGGTTGACATGCTGGGCAAGCCGATCGCCGACTCTAACGCTCTGTGCATCCCTACCGCGATGTACGGACACCCTTGGGTCGGTCCCGGCGTCAAAGCCTGGCAGTTCATCAGCGGGAATTCTAAGAATCCCATGGTCGACCTGGGCTGGAAGTCTGTTGGCGTTCTAGAGCTCACAGCGCTGCCAAGCATTGACGAAGACCGTTGGTTGCCTCTTGTCCGGGAGACTGACGTCCTGCTAGTGGCGGGAGGCGACGCCCTCTACCTGTACCACTGGATGAGGCAATCTGGTCTGGCAGACCTCTTGCCATCACTGGATGCAGTCTATGTGGGAATGAGCGCTGGGAGCATGGTGATGGCCCCTAATATCGGTGAAGAATTCGTAGGCTGGCGTCCGCCCACAGGGGGAGATAAAATACTGGACCTGGTGGATTTTGCGATGTTTCCTCACCTAGACCACGAGATGTTACCGGATAACACCTTGGCCAATGCAGAAAAGTGGGCCGCCGGCATCTCAGTGCCGGGGTACGCGATTGACGATCAGACGGCCATCAAAGTGACCGATGGGGCCGTTGAAGTTGTTTCCGAGGGTCAATGGAAGCTGTTCACCCCTTAACACCGAGATGGTCAGCCCATTAGCTCTTGATTTTTGGTTGCAATGAAAAAAGCCTGATTTATTCACTTAAAATTAAGAATTTAGGATCTAATATTGAATTTTCCTTAACGATGAGCAACGGGGACATTTAGTGCCTGAGACAAGAGATATATAGTGTGCTTAGTTGGGCTTGGTTTGACCGTTCTCCAGCTTACTTAAAGCAGTAGGGCTGATTCCAATTCGGTTGGACAATTCTTGGATAAGCAATCCCTTTGCAAGCCGAGCTTCTTGGATGCGGGTAGCCGGTGAAACGGATTGATTGTCTGTTTTACGCGGCTATTTGGTACCAACTGAGTCAGTGTCCGGCGCTAACCACGTGGAAGCCCCCCGGACGGTTCATGGGATTAAGGTAGCAATTTCCCGAAATCCGTATCGGGTGATTTTAGATGTGGAACCGAATGAAAAATGAGAAGAAGCGTGCGGAATAAAGATGGAAAAAAGCGGCGCGATGCCTCCTTTAAAATAGGAATAATAATAAGGAAAGGTTTTTAGGAAGAAGGCATTCGACTCATTTTGTCGGATGCCTTTTTTCGGTTAGTCCACCAATTGCGTTGAGCTTATTTTTGTGAGGATGATCCACCAATCATGGGGGGGATGTTTGGTGATTTTTAAGCAAACAACGGAGCCTTTCAAGATCGAGAAGATCGAATGGGAAAGCGGAAAACGGTACATTTACGGTCAAGATTCCGGATTTAAGGTTGTTTCTGTTGCAAACAAACCGTCCCAGGAAGCGATCCGAAATGCATCTGACTTCTTGTATGCAAAAGTAAGTGAATTAGTGGTGAGTTAATCTGGTTTTTGGTTACACTGTATTATGTTAAGATATACCAACAACCTAAAAAGGGGGTGGTCCAATGAATGAGCCGAATCGACTGATCAAAGAAAAGTCGCCCTATCTGCTCCAACATGCCTATAATCCGGTGGATTGGCATCCATGGGGAGATGCGGCTTTTGAGAAAGCAAGAAAGGAAGAGAAGCCGGTCTTCCTGTCGATCGGCTATTCGTAGCCCCTTAGGGGCTGTGATTAACCATCGACTTGTCATTGGTGTCATGTGATGGAACGGGAATCTTTTGAGGATGATGAAGTGGCGGAGCTGCTCAACCGAGAATACATATCGATCAAGGTGGACCGGGAGGAACGGCCGGATGTGGACCATCTCTATATGGCGGTGTGTCAAGCGTTGACGGGGCATGGGGGCTGGCCCTTGACGGTGATCTTGACACCGGAGCAGAAGCCGTTTTTTGCTGGGACCTATTTTCCGAAAGTGAGTCGGTATGGGCAGAGCGGCTTGATGGATGTACTGGAACGGATTGCGCAAGCCTGGACAAGCGAACGGGAGAAAGTGGAGACTACCGGCGAGCAAATTGCCCGCGCCTTACAGACGCAGATAAAAGAAACGGAAGGCGGGGAACTGACGCCCGAGATCATTAAAGAGGGGTATCAGCAGTTTGTCTCTTCCTTCGATGATCAGTATGGTGGTTTTGGCTCTGCACCTAAGTTTCCCCGTCCTCATGATCTGTTATTTTTGTTGCGGTATTGGCGGGAACAAAAAGAGGAAAAAGCGCTACACATGGTGGAGAAGACCCTGGACTCCATGCGGCATGGGGGGATGTTTGACCATATCGGCTTTGGCTTTGCCCGTTATTCCGTTGATGAAAAGTGGTTGGTTCCCCATTTTGAAAAAATGCTGTACGACAATGCCTTATTGGCCCTAGCGTATTTAGAAGCGTTCCAGGCGACGCAAAAAGAGGAATACGCCCAGGTGGCGCGGGAGATTTTTAGCTATGTATTGCGAGATATGACATCGCCGGAGGGTGGATTTTATTCGGCGGAGGATGCGGACTCCGAAGGAGTGGAAGGGAAGTTTTATGTTTGGACTCCCACCGAAGTAAAAGAAGTCCTGGGCGAAGAAAAAGGGAAGCGCTTCTGCCAGTGTTTTGACATCACACCATCGGGCAATTTTGAAGGGAATAGTATCCCCAACCAGATCGCGGTTTCGTTATCTGCTGTCGCTACCCGCTATGGCATGGTAGAAGAAGCATTGCGGGAGGAGCTGGAAGAATCGCGTAAGCGTTTGTTTGCCGCTCGCGAGAAACGGGTGCATCCTTATAAAGACGATAAAATTCTCACATCCTGGAACGGCCTGATGATCGCGGCACTGGCTCGCGGGGCGCGGGTTTTGCAGGATGAGTCTTATCGGCAGGCAGCGGAAAAGGCAGTCCAGTTTATTTTGGCGTCATTGCGTCGAGAGGACGGGCGGCTGTTGGCCCGGTACCGGGATGGCGAAGCGGCGGTTTTAGCCTATGTGGATGATTATGCTAACTTCGTGTGGGGACTGCTGGAAATGTATGATGCTACCTTTTCACCGTCCTATCTGGACCACGCCTTGACATTGTCACAAGCAATGTTAACGCTGTTTAGCGATGAGGAAGAAGGGGGACTCTTCTTTTACGGCAACGATGCGGAACAGTTGCTGGCGCGGCATAAGGAAGCTTATGACGGAGCGATGCCTTCCGGCAACGCTGTCGCTGCTTACAATCTGATGCGAATTGCCCATATCACCGGTTCACCGGAGTGGATGGAGCAGGCGGATCGACAGCTGAAATCCTTTGCTGGAACCATCCGCCGTGCACCACTAGCCTTCTCCTTTTTCCTGATTGCGGTACAGATGGCGATGGGAACGACGCGGGAGATCGTTATCGCTGGTTCTGACGGGGATGAGAAGACGGAAGCGATGCTGCATGAGGTGCAAACCGCTTATCTTCCGGAAGCGGTCTTGATCTATCGATCGAAAGAAACGGCTGATGTGATCGCCCGTTTGGCTCCTTTTACGGTGGAGCAGACGGCGGTGAACGGCAAAGCGACCGCCTACATCTGCGAAAACTTTGCTTGTCGCCAACCGGTAACGTCGTTGGCAGAGTTGCAAGAGGTTATGAGTTTTGATTGACACACGAGGAGTCTGTTTCAAGGCTGCTGATAAAGCTCAGCAGCCTTTTTATATCGACTAAAGAATGAGAATATGTGGCCTAGCGATGGTTTGTCGGGCGGTCTTTGATGAAGGTTGTGTGAAGAGAGGGACCAACATTGCGTGGGAGAGTGCAAAAGAACAGTTAAAGAAGAACCGTTAAAGTCAATAAGGGAAAAAGTTTTGTCGACGTGAAAGAACTTCTGGGCTTAGATAGGTATGACTGAGGGAACTTGGAAAAGTGGTGGTGTAAGGTCTCCTGACTGCGTGTGTCAAACATAAAGAAAAGGACTCTGCTTCCCACAAAGCAGTTCACCTCAAAACGGATCACGATCTTACGAAGTTGTAGTTGCAACAAAGCCCTGTCGCTTTTAGGCACAGGGCTTTATCATCAAACTCAAATCCGCCAACGTGTTTTTTTTCAGCAACTATCTCACTTGGCTTGAAGCTCTTCCAACAGGGCGGCTAGTTTGTCCCAAGTTTGGGTCACACCTTCAAGCATTCCCATATCCAGCACCGACTTCAACGCTTCGGTCGACGCGTATTGGGCACGGCTGATTAACGTTGTCTTCCCTTCTTGCTCGATGAATGTTAACGTGACTTGTGTCGTGGGGAAATCCTCCACAATATTGCCTTCCGCATCGGAGAACGAATCGATAAAGACGATCCGTTCCGGCTCCTCGATTTCCTGATAGACGACTTTTCCCCAAGACTCTTGCCCATAATATTCCTGATTTTCATCCATACACTTCATGCAGAAATGCCACACGCCGCCCGGACGAAAGTCGATGTTGCACACCGGCATCGACCAGCCCATCGGTGACCACCAGCGCTTCAGGTGCTCTTCCTGAGAGAAGGTTTGAAATACAAGAGAGCGGGGAGCGTTAAAGATACGCTCCAGAACGAGCGTTGTTCCTTCGTCTTCCATACGATGGTTTATTGGGGATGAAATGTGGTTTGTCATAGTTTTTCCTCCTATGCCATCTTGGCTTTAAATTGTGGTTTTACAAGAAACGTTTACAGCCGTTCTCTCCCATCGATTCAACTCAGTGAACACAGGCGATCCAGCGTCTGTTTTGGCAGGATTACTACTTATCTTCACGGCACACCTCCTTTTCTTGCAGTTCCTGCAAATAATCGTCCAAGCGGTCGAGTTTTTCGTCCCAGAGGCGGCGGAAAGAGTCCAGCCAAGTGTCCAGCTCTTGGAATGCCTGATGCCGCAATTTGTAGATTCGCCGATTAGCGACTGCATGTACTTCGACGATTTCGGCGTCACTAAGTATACGGAGATGTTTGGAAGCTTGTGGTTGGCGGAGCCCCAGTCGTTCGGTGATTTCACCCACTGTGTGGGGACCGCTACGTAAGAGCTCAACAATTTGTAATCGGTTAGGTTCAGCGAGCGCTTTCAACGTGGCTGTCTTCACTTTCTTCCGCTTCCTCCCATCCGAATCGCATAAGCGAAACAAGGCTTTCACATTGATTTGACTTATGGTTCATCTTCAAAAAGGTTATCATCCTATACTTAGAATATAACCCGAAACGAATATTCCTGTAAAGGGATTAATAATGCCCAAAAAAGAAGAGAAAGTACCCCTTTTTAGCAAAGAAGTACTCTCTCCACTTTGAGGACAGCTTTGGCTATCCTCTTCCTGATCTTAGTTGCGATTATCTGAAGCCGATATAAAACTTATCTCCGTGTAAGATTCGATCGTATGCGTACCATGCAGCAAGCCATTGTCCGTGGGCTTCGTTGGCCTCTTTTGGAATGTAGCGGACTGAGAAGTTCCCATCGCCTTTTCCAGCACCTTCTAGTAGATTGCAAATCTCACTGCGTTGCAGGTTCTCCTCTTTTTAAAGGTTTTTATTTAAGGATATCGAAATATTAGATCATGGGAAGAAAAAAGGAGGACATTCTGATGAAAAGAAAAAAAACACTCGTCGTTAGTGCTGTCACTTCTATCGCCATTGCCAGTCTGTTAATCGGTTTCTCGGACAGCAACACCCAAGCTCAGCCAGCAAAGAAAGAAGATCCTTATGAACTCTCTCCTGAAGTCCAGCAAGCTTACCAACAGTTGAATCAGCATGAGGCTATTCAACGAGGACTTGCATTTATCAAAGACGATCATGATCAAACGATTCAAGATCAAATTACCATTACTGAAATTCCGGCTCCCCCATTTAAAGAAGAGGAACGGGCTAAATACTACATGAGTCGACTGCAAGAGCTCGGACTGGCAGATGTTCAACAGGATGAAGAAGGGAATGTCTTTGGTACGATTAAAGGAGTTGGGAATGGACCGACGCTGTATGTTTCCGCTCATCTGGACACCGTATTCCCAGAAGGAACAGATACGAAAGTGAAGGAAAAGGACGGAAAATTGTACGCTCCAGGAATCGGGGATGACGGACGTGGACTGGCCTCTCTTCTTTCGGTCGTTCGCGCATTCAAGGAATCGGGTGTACAACCCGTAGGGGACATCATCCTGGGTGGAAACGTCGGCGAAGAAGGACTGGGCGATTTACGTGGAATGAAGTACTTCTTCAGTAAGCATCCCGAAGTGGATGGTTTTATCTCCATGGATGGTCTGGGTGCCTCTGAAATTACTTATCTGGCAACGGGTAGCCATCGATATGAGATTACATACAAGGGACCGGGAGGACACAGCTTCAATAGCTTTGGTTCTCCGAGTGCCACTCATGCTATGGGGCGAGCCATTGCAGATATTGCCGATTTGAAAACGCCTTCTGATCCGAAGACCACCTTTACCGTCGGAACCGTAGAAGGAGGAACGTCGGTTAACGCTATTGCAGAGGAAGCGAAAATGCTCGTTGACATGCGTTCCAACGACGAAGAGGAACTCTTGAAGCTGGAGAAAAAAGTGTTGGCCATTGTGAAAGAAGCCGCTCAGAAGGAAAACAAGCGCTGGAATAGTGACGAGATGAAAGTCGATATCAAGCAGGTAGGGGATCGGCCAGCCGCTTCCCAGCCGAAGGACGCTACGATCATTCAGTCCGCTTGGGCATCCACCAGTTCCATTGAGCAGGAACCCAAATTAAAAGATCCCAGTAGCACCGATGCCAATTATCCGATGAGTTTGGGAATTCCTTCTCTCACTCTTGGTCAAGGTGGAAAAGGAGGAGGAGCTCATACCGTGGATGAATGGTTTGACCCCACCGATGCTTATCTTGGACCGCAACGGACGTACATGACCATTTTAGGCCTAGTCGGTGTGAAGGACGTTTTCCAGCCACTTCTTGAAAAACGGCAATGAGAAGGTGAAGGCTCATCTTCGATTGGAAGGGGAGTAGAAGCCGTTTTTGCCGGGACGTATTTTCTGAAAGTGAGTAGGGAGACTCTTCTTTTACAGTTGCTGGCGGAGTTAGAGGTTTTGGATGGAGAGTAATCACGCTGAAAACCCCTGTCTACACGACAGGGGTCATTTATTTCACAAGCTTATCTTTGAAGGCGAAAGTTATGCCTGCAAAATATCCTTCCGCTGAAAGCGGATAATCGACAGCAGCAAACCGACAATGGTCCAAGCGGCGAGAACGGCTAACCCTGCTCCCAGTGTGAAGGAGAATTCCAGATCTCGACTCATCTCTCCCGTCCAGAGCAATGCGGGGTGAAGATAGAGAGAGAAGAGCCAAAACAGCCATTTTCCACTGCTGACCATCTGGGTGATAATGTTGCCGACGATGACGATGCCGAATGCGACACCGGTGCTGACCATGGCTGATTGAAACCAAGTGGAAGTGAAAAAGGTAAGGGTAGCCACGGCCATCATTGCCAAGGCGAGCAATCCGATGCTTCCTAAGATGTATTCATATTGAGGGATGATCGATGCGTTGTCATAGTGTCCGATGGCGACGGTTTGGGGTGTACCCTCTATCATTTGTTGTTCAAAGGTGTAGGTAACACCTACCATTTGTGGTTGATCCGCTCCTTCACCGCCAAACAACAGTAACTGAATTCCAAAAAGAATCGCACAAAAAGCTAGTGTAAGTACGACTGTCGCTGAAATTGCCACCAACCATTTTCCCAGCAGGATGGTAAAGCGGGAGACTGGGCGAACCAACAACAGTTTGATCGTGCCGCTGGTTGTTTCACCGGAAACCATATCCGCCACCAAAATCACGACCAACATCGGTAAAAAGACGAGCGAAGTAAAATAGAGCAGATCGGAGGTAGAGGCAAAAGCAGACCCTTCCCAATGTTGGAGCGGACGAATATTGTTGTCCAAGTGATACTGATTGAGCATAAGCGCCTGTTGGGCATAACTGTCGGTCTCACCCGCCTCCTCCATCTCTTTAATGGAAAGCTCCAATCCTTCTTTTTGCTCTGTTAATATCTTTTTCCAATCGCCATAGACCAGCTCCTGCTCCTCTTTTAAAGCGGGTTCCATGGAGGCGATCGATTCTTTTGCCAATTCGATCTCTTGCTTGATGTTATTTTCTTCTTCCTCCGGGACACCTTTCTTCAGTTGTTCCTGTAAGTCGGCCACTCGATCCTTATCCTGTTGCAAATACCGTTCTCTCGCCTCTAAGCTATTGTATTCCAGTCCATTTTGATATTGAGACCACGAAATATAGGATAATCCGGCGAGGACAATTACGCCCAAAAGTAACGTTATCCACAAACGGCGGCGTCGCATCAGTTTCATCCATTCGTTTATATATACCCGTCCCAATTCCTGTACCCAGTTAAGCATCTTTTTCTTCTCCTTTCCCTGCGACGATTGCAGCCTCCCCTTCTTCACCGGTCATAGCCAGGAACGCTTCTTCAAGGGAACTTTTATCTTCTGCCACCCCATGGATATCTACATTGCTTTCCACCAGGAGGCGCACCATCGCGGGTACTTCTTTGTGATCGATGGTGATGAGCAGCTCATTTTTCCCTGCTTCGGTTGCTTCCTTGCCCCAGCTTTGCAAGATAGATTGGGCTAGGGGGAGCGATGAGACACACAGACGGTAGCGAGGTTCGGAATCCAACAGTTCGGTTACCGCTTTTTCGGTAAGGATTTTACCTTGGTTTAAAACAGCGACACGATCACACATCTGCTGGATTTCACTCAACATATGACTGGAAATAAAAACGGACATGCCGTCAGCAGCCAGATTACGGATCAATTGGCGAAATTCACGGATACCGGCAGGATCAAGGCCATTCGTCGGCTCATCCAGCACTAGCAAACGGGGCTGAGCCAACAATGCCTGCGCCACCCCTAAGCGCTGCCGCATCCCGAGGGAATAGCGCTTCACCAGATCATCGAGACGATCAGAGAGCCCGACGATTTCCGCTACTTCATCGATGCGTGGTTTTATTTTTTTACGAGGAATCCCGGTGAGACGAGCGTAGTGAAGAAGGTTTTGCCGTCCGCTCAAATAGGAGTAAGTCTCCGGATTCTCCACAATCGTCCCCACGGAGCGGAGCGCTTCGCGGCGCTCTTTTTGGATATCGTGGCCACAGATGTGGATCTGGCCGGCGGTCGGTTTGATTAAGCCCACAATCATGCGGATGGTGGTGGTTTTGCCGGCACCGTTGGGACCGAGAAAGCCATACACTTCACCGGGTTCCACCGTCATGGCGATATCCTGCACCAGTGTGCGGGAGCCGATTCGTTTGCTGACTCCATCGAGGGATAAAACGGTCATGTGTGATCTTCCTTTCTATAAAGGCATGATAAATTTATCGAACCAGCGGTGATGATCGAATGGGTCGGTCCGGTTTGGGCAGCGGGGCTCGTTTGCTCCTACTGACCAGTTAATAGGAACGTGCATTATAATCCCTACCCGTAGCCAACGAGGCAATCGATGTGTGAATTAGTCAGTGGTCCAGAGTTACGTTTCTTTGGCTTGAGAACTGTTTCGCCACAAGCGGTATGCGATCAAGCCGAGAACAACACCGGCCAAAAATATCGGAAAGGTTGTATGCAGGCGAGTGAAAAAAATTGGGTAGACGATCATCGCTAAAATCCCCCCTGCGATAGGGATCAAAATTGCACCCAGTTGCCAGGTGGTTCCCCATATCAATAGTTGCGGTTGTCCATTGTTTTCAAAGGGATTCCGTACAAAAATCCAACGCGATAAAAAGAAGAGAATTACTGTTACAACGAGAAAGAGCGGGGGTTTCCACCAAGGACCAGAGCTTCCTCGATACCAATGGAGGGCATGATCAAGGCTGATATTGCGCTCAATCTCCCACAGTACCTTAATCACCCAATAATTTACCTCAAAGTATGACATGGCGAATTTACGAAGCAATATGGGCCAAAAGAACAACCCAAGTGCCGCGATGCCAGCGACAATCGGATGTCCCGTCCAGGTGGCGGCAAAAAAACCGATGGCAAATGTCACCAGCAGTATCGGTGTAACAAAAGCGAACCACAACAAGCCATCCATAGAAGAATAGACCGCTGGTAACACCAACTGCATCACTAAGACAAAAAGAAGATTGAAGATCATCGCCGCTAGTACCGATCCAGCACCCAACAGAAACTTGACGGTTATGATTTGATCCCGGGTAAAAGGGGCGGCAGACAGAAAGGAGTATGTGTCAGGTGTACGCTCTTGAGCGACCAACCAGACACCAAAAAGAAGCACAGGCAGCAACAGGTCAAGGGAGGGGGAATTAAAAAGAAAAGAGTATTTGACATAGTTGCTAGGTACAATCACTTCCAACACTTCATATGACCAAGCGATACTTCGCTCGACCCCTTTCCATTCGGCGGGATAAGGATCATTGACTAAAAATTTGAGGGCGACCTCTCCAATGGGCTTCCATGTCAATATAGTCGATAGAATCAGTAACCACCACCGATTCTGACGCCACTCCTTCCACCACAAAGCTTTAGACGAGTTGACGGAAAGCATCGCCGTATCCCTCCTTCCCGGTATGGTGGATAAAGATTTCCTCCAGCGTAAGGGGGAGGCTTTCCATATACAGAGGATTGTGCTCGTTTAATTGTTTCATTGCTACCTGGATGTCGCCGTCGATGATCAAGGTGTGTACACTGCCCTGATTTTCACAATGGAGCAACTGGGACCACTCCTTCACTTCAGCAGGCAATCCCTCGGGAAAGACGGCTTGGATCTTGCGGGAGTGCGCCTTTAGCTCTTCTAAGTGACGAGACCAAAGAATTTGTCCTCGATACAGGACAGCCACATGATCGGCGATCCGCTCCAACTCTCCCAGATGGTGTGTCGCCAGCAAAACCGTAGTCTCTCCAGTGGCGACCTCCTCCAGGATTAGGCGATATACCTGCTGTTTAATGACCGCATCAAGACCGCTAGTCGGCTCATCTAACACAAGCAGCTGTGGACGGATAGAGAGTGCTAGAATTAGTGCTAGTTGCATTTTCATCCCCTTGGAGAGCGATCGGGTCCACTTTTTTAAGGGGATTTGAAATTGATCGATCAAGGTGCGACAGCGTTCCCTATCCCAACCTTCATAGGTTTTCGCGTAAAAAGCGATCAGTTCTTCCACCCGGAAAAAAGGATAAAATATCGGCTGGTCGGTTACAAATCCCACCCGTTGCCGCAGATGGGTTGTCGCTTCTGATACCGTTTCACCAAAGAGACGGGCTTCTCCGGAAGTGGGAAGGATGGACCCCATCAGCATGCGAATCAGCGTACTTTTTCCGGCACCGTTTGGTCCCAATAAGCCATAAATACTTCCTTTCTCCACTTGTAGATTGACGTGATCCACTACGGATGTCCCCTGATAAGTTTTCGTCAAATGAACCGTTTCAACTGTCCAGCTACTCATGCACCCGCCTCCTCTCTCGATACCAATCGCGTATGATCTCCTCAATAAACGAAACGAACTCCTCTTCATCCATGTCTAAATAGTGAGCTTCTACCAGGATGGGTTCCAATTTCTCCTTTAACATTGCCTTTTTATCCTCCCGGCTTCCGCGAACGGATTGAGCGGCGATAAATGTTCCCCGGCCGCGCAGTGTTTCAATGATTCCCTCTCGTTCCAGCTCCCGATACGATTTGGCGATGGTGTTGGGATTGACGCGAATCATCCCCGCCAAATCCCGCACCGAAGGCAACCGATCCCCTTCTGTTAAAATGCCTTTGGCGACGGCGGTTTTTACATTATGTATCAATTGTTGATACAGCGGTGTTTCTTGACGAGGATCAACGTCAAACCACATGGGTGTTCCCCCTTTCGCTACCGGGATCATCATGTGTATGATTTGTATTAATTGTACTATGTTAAGTAGTACAATAATCATCTAACCGTATTTCTCACCCCTTGTCAAGAAATCATGTGCCTTCATTTTTCGGTTGAAAATGGTTGGAAGGTAAGGGTACGATGAAATCATGAGTCTGTTTGTCTTTTATCTTGAGGGGGAATTGAGATGGAAGCGAAGTTGAAGGAATTAAAAAAACGATTGACAGAAGTTTATGACTTGCAGTGTGCAGCCTCATTACTATACTGGGATCAGTCTACCTACATGCCGTCGGGGGGAGCGACAGCGCGCGGTCGGCAGACGGCACTTGTCGAACAGCTGGCTCATGAAAAGCTGACTGATCCTGCGGTGGGACGTCTGCTGGAGGAGTTACAATCCTACGGGGAGAGTTTGCCCTATGATTCCGATGATGCCGCCATCTTGCGTATAGCGCGAAAAAATTATGAGCGGGCAACAAAGGTACCCTCCGATTTTATGGCAGCGATGAGCAACCATTTTGCCGATACATACCAAGTGTGGACACAGGCACGTCCCGCCAACGACTTTTCCATGGTAGAGCCGTATCTGGAGAAGACGTTGGAGTACAGCCGACGATTTGCGGATTACTTTGAATACGATCATATTGCCGATCCCTTGATCGATTATTATGCAGAGGAAGGGCTGAAGACCGAGACCATCCGTGCGCTCTTTACCGACTTGCGGGAGCAGTTGGTGCCCTTGGTCAAACAGGTAACCGAGCGGAAACCGCTGGATGATGCTTGTTTGCGGCGCCATTTTCCTGAGCAGCAACAGTGGGATTTTGGTGTGAAAGTCATTAAGCAGTTGGGCTATGATTTTCAGCGGGGACGCCAGGATAAAACTCATCATCCGTTTATGACGAAATTTTCTTTGGGTGATGTTCGCATCACCACCCGCTTCAAGGAGAATGATTTAGGTGAAGGGCTCTTTAGCACCATCCACGAAGCGGGTCATGCCATGTATGAACAGGGAATCCGCATGGAGTTGGAGGGAACGCCGCTGGCCGGTGGAACGTCTTCCGGGGTACACGAGAGCCAGTCCCGCTTGTGGGAAAATATCGTCGGCCGCAGCCGCGGATTTTGGCAGCATTTTTATCCGCAACTGCAGGAAACGTTCCCGCAGCAATTGAAAAACGTGGATCTAGACACGTTTTACCGTGCCATTAACCGGATAGAACCCTCGCTGATCCGGACCAGTGCCGATGAGTTGACCTATAATCTGCATGTGATGATTCGGTTTGATCTGGAGTTGGCTATGCTGGAAGGAAAACTGGCAATCAAGGATTTGCCGGAAGCGTGGCGCGAACGCTACAAGAGCGATTTAGGCGTTTTTGATTCGGGAGATCAGGATGGTGTGCTGCAAGATGTTCACTGGCACTTTGGACCCATCGGAGGCATGTTCCAGGGTTATACTTTGGGCAATATCTTAAGTGCACAGTATTATGAGGCTGCGCTAAAAGCTCATCCGGAGATTCCAGACCAGACCCGCCAAGGGGAGTTCTCTACTCTGCACCGTTGGTTAAGGGAAAATATCTACCAGCACGGTGCCAAATACGGCGCACTGGAATTGACGGAGCGCGCTACCGGTTCTTCGCTTACCATCGATCCTTATATGCGCTATCTAAAAACAAAATTCGGCGAGCTTTACTCCCTATAAAAAACGAATACGTCCACAAACAAGCAGCCTGATCGTCCTTTTTATCGATCAGGCTGCTTTTGATCATGATACACTGGGAAAACAAGACAAGGAGGGTTTCTGATGGCACAACACCATTTTCACTTAACCGCCCAATGGGAAGGAGGACGCAACGGCACCGGTACGATCGATGCTGGGAATCTGAAAAGTGTGATCTCCATCCCGAAGGAGATGCGGGGGCCGGGAGTGGGAACCAATCCCGATGAGATGTTGATCGGTTCAGCAGCTACATGTTATTTGATCACACTGGCGGCGATGTTGGAGCGTCAGAATATCCCGGTGCAGGAGTTGTCACTGAAAACCGAAGGAGTGGTACGGGAGGAGAGAGGGTTAAAGTTTGAGCGTATCACCCATCGTCCACAGGTGATTCTGGCCTCTTCCGCTACCGCTGATCAGCGGAAACAAACGGAAGCGGCGACAGAACGAGCAGAGCGACACTGTATGATCTCCAATGCTCTTCGCGGCAATGTGGAGTTGGCCGTAGAGGCGAATATATCGACGGTAACGGATTAAAGTGGTATGTGCTTATCAAATGGTTCCCGTATGGTGGAGGAAGTGGGATTGTAGCCACAGATTTCACGCAAGTCTTTTGGCGAAGAGATATAAGGATCATTTTTATTAACTGTATAACGGAATGTGGGCAAAAGGTCCGAGGGGCGGAATAATTGGGGAGACACGACAGCAAAAGCGGGAGAGGACGACACACCTTCTCCCGCTTTTGTCATCAGGAAGAAACGTTTTTTGCCGATTTCGCTTTATGGCTTAAAAATTCCACCAACCGCCCCGATGAATGAATGATCCGATATGGATAAGTGGAATACTCCCTTTCCTGTAATCGTTGATGCCCTTCCGCTTTAGCCCCGTTCTCGTCGCGGGCGGTAAGGGGTTGGTCCAGAAGTTTCTTTCCCTCATTGTCGTAAACGGTGAGATGATACATGGATCTTCCTCCTTCTTCCAATGTAGGGCTCATCGGTGTTCTTTGGTTATGAATACGTTTTCTTTACTTCCGTCTTCTTTCCTTCAGGATACAAAAAAATAACCCACGATTCCGGAAGCTGAACCGGAATGTGAGTTCATCATTTGCTGGATACGGTAAAGGGGGTTACCGCTGATTACAGGGTAACCAATCAGTGCTAAGTAAATTTTAATAGTTTGTTAAACTTCCATTTACTCAGGAAGAAGGATTGTCACTGGGCTTTGGTTTACGAAAACACAAGGCGCCTGAGATGATCATGAGAATGCCGGGAATTAACCACAATAGGCTGGCGAGAAGAAATCCTCCCACACCGGCGATCAATTGGATGATGCCGCTTCGAATATGATTCTTGCTGATCAAGGAGGGGATGGCAAAAATAATCGCCACGATGGATAATAACAGTAACAATCCACCGCTGATTGTGAGCCAAGTGGAGTCGACTACGGCTACTGATTCGGCTTCATCCATCATATCCATATACGCTTGCCCAAATAATCCCCCAGCAACCACAAGTAAACCGATTCCCGCTCCAAAGATGCCACCAATTAACCCTAATACAAATTCCGCTGTTCGTTTCATCCCACACTCTCCTTTGCACGGGAACAGACTACCCTTAAAAAGTGTCCCCAAATGGTTTGTATGCGTTGGAGAGGAGGGGTATGCCAACTTTGCGGATGAGACACTAGATTCCCGCTTCATCCAACGCTTTTTTTAATTCCTTGCGTAAAGTGCGTTCCACTGCCCATTGTTCCCCATTCTCCGTTTTGGCGATGATACGGATCACCCAGTTGGAATCGCTGAGGCTTTGTACACCTAACACATTGGGACCGTCTACGATTGCGGGAGTGTACTGGGCCAAGCGGTCACACGTTTTTTGCATCACTTGGATTGCTTCGTCCACATTGGTATCATACGTGATGGCGATATCAACTAATGCCTGCATATTGCCGCGGGAGTGATTGGTTAAGGCTCCGATCTCCCGGTTGGGAATATAATGAAGATCGCCGTTAAAGGCGCGTACCTTAATATAACGAAGTCCTGTTTCCTCTACAATGCCGGAGTAGTTGTTGATGGTGATATACTCCCCCACGTTTACCTGATTTTCCAGTAGAACAAAAAAACCGGTCACGATGTCGCTTACGACTCCTTGTGCACCAAAACCGACGGCCAGACCAATAATGCCGGCACTGGCGATGATACCGGTGGTATCAACCCCAAACTCCCGCAGAATGGCCACTAATGCGATAAAAAATATCGCATAACCGACTAAGCTGGATAACAAGGTTTTCAAAGTATTGATGCGCAATTCCGCTTCTTCGTGGTTACGGATCCGGTTTTCAAGCAGGCGGGCGATGATGCTCTTAACCACTGCGTAGACAATAATAGCTGCTACTGCGATCACGCCGGCGATCGCCAAGGATTTTAACCACTCCATCAAGATGTTTCTCTCCTCCCATGACCGGATTATGTCCACTATACGCTAATCGATCAAGCTGGAAAAGCGGAAAGGGTTGTCAACTTGATTCTACGATTGAAACGGAGTTTCCTGCTGCTACTCCTTTTTCCGGTGTATCTTCACAAATCGATGTGAAAAATGATATAGTATTAACAAATACAGAAGGAGGATTGCTCCCTAACCAACATGAAAAATGACCGCTAACACCTTACTGAAATCCATACCATGGTGTTCATTGCCTGTACGGGGCAAAGCGGTAGGGGCAGTCTGTCCTTTTTCGGATAAACAAACAATCGGGTGAAGGCTGAATTTCATCGGTAGCGTATACCGAGCGGAATCCAGCTGTTTTCCGACCCTTTGCTTACGCACAGGTGATACCTGTGTTTTTTATTTGTAAGAAAAAGGGGGGCGTCTCGATGTTGCTCGTAAAAGCAGAAGGACTGAAAGTGGAACGGGGCAGCCGGTTGTTGTTTGAAAATGTGGATATTGAAATTCACGCAGGGGAAAAAGTGGCCCTGATCGGCGCCAACGGTATGGGGAAAACCAGCTTGTTGCAGACGTTGACAGGGGAAGTTAACCCGGAGAGCGGATCAGTCTTTCGAGCGGTTCCCGTACAATCCTGGGGTGTGTTAAGCCAGCATCAACCATGGCCGCCAGATGTAACAGTAGAAGCGTATGTACGCTCAGGCCGACCGGAGCTGGCTCAGCTTTATCAGGAACTAACCAAGGTGGAGCAGGAGATGGCCAATGCCACAGGGGAAGCGTTAGACCCCCTCGTCGCTCATTATGGCGTCTGTCAGGAATTATATCAGCAGATGGACGGCTATGAATGGGAGGTGGAAGTGCAAAGGACGCTGAATCAACTGGGGTTAACCGGGGAAATAGCTACCGCTTCCATCGCCCAACTGAGTGGTGGGCAGAAGACACGAACCCAATTGGCCCAACTGGTGGTAAAACAGCCAACCTTTTTGCTGTTGGATGAACCGACGAACCATCTGGATGCCTCCACCTTGGAGTGGTTGGCACGATGGTTGTCGGACTGGGAGGGGGCGGTGTTGTTTGTTTCTCACGATCGATGGTTTATCGATCAGGTGGCGGATGTGACGGTGGAGTTGTCTAAAAGCGGAACGCGCGCCATCCGCGGGGGATACAGCCGCTTTGCGCAACAGCAGGAGCATGAACGCAAATCCCAGGAGGCTTTATGGCGCAAGCAGGAGCAGGAAAAGAAGAAATTGGAGGAATCGATCCGGCGATATCGGGAGTGGTTTAATCGTGCTCATACCGCGGCTGGAGAGCGCAATCCATTTATGAAGAAGAAGGCGCAAAAAAATATCACCCGCTCACAGGCAAAGGAAGAAGCGCTAAAGCGGCTGGAGAAAAAGCAGGTGGAGCGTCCTCGCGATGAACCGGTCGTCCAGGTGCGATTGGACACGGCTTCGATGGAAGGGAGGCGTTTGTTGACGGTAGAAGATGGTACCTTCGCCTATGGGAAGCAGCCGCTGCTGCAAGAAGTTAATCTCCAGGTGCAGCGTGGCGATCGGCTCGCCTTGATTGGCGCCAATGGCAGTGGTAAAACGACCCTGCTAAAGCTGCTGGCTCACCGTTTGCAGCCGCAACAGGGAACCGTGCGTCATCATCCCGAACTACGGATCGGCTACTTTGCTCAGGAGTTGGAAACCCTTGATCCAAACGAAACAATCGTGGACAGCTTATTGCGCCTTCCCGGCATGACCCAGACGGAGGCCCGCAATATTTTAGCTTCGTTTTTGTTCCGCAAAGAGAGGGTGTTTCAACGGATTGGTTCACTCAGTATGGGAGAACGCTGCCGGGTAGCTTTTGTCCGCCTCTACTTCTCTCATGCCAACCTGCTGATCCTGGATGAACCGACCAATTACCTGGATATCCCGACTCGAGAGCGAATGGAGGAAGCATTGGCTCACTATCCTGGCTCCATCATTGTCGTTTCCCATGATCGTTTCCTCCTTTCCCGTATCGCCAACCGGGTTGCCGTTTTGGAGCAAGGGCGCCTCACTTTGTTTGAGGACGGATATCAGGCATACCGGGAACAAAAAAGTGAGAAGAAAGCGATGACAAACCCCCACCAAGATCAGATCCATCGGTTAAAGCTACGGTTGATTCAATTGATGGGGATGGAGGAGCCGGAGGAAGAGGAAAAACGGAAGCAACTTTGGTCGGAGATTCAGAAGACGAGACGTGAATTGGATGGGTTGCAAAAAGAAAGTGTGGATTGATTAGGGTTGAAACGGTGATTGGACAAAAGGGAGCCAGCTACTATTCCAAGGCTGTTGACTTACTGAAAATAGAAAGAGGGAGCGATTTACGGTGTAGCGCCTACAAATGATTTTTCTGATGTACGCTGATTGGGGACGAAGGAGACGAAGCGGACAGTTCTTTATCGTTGCAAGGGAAAGAGGCGCGAAGACGAATATCGGAACCCGGGTTTAATTTGTCATCAATCTAGAAATCAATCTAGAATCTAAATTTTTATTTGATGCTAAAATGAGGAGGAGGCGATCGAAATACCTCGGGAGGGATAAAAAATGAAGGGGATACGGGAACAGAGTCGCGCGGTTTGGGAAGAACAGCAGTTGTTCTTCCAATCGGGTCGTACACGTGAAATGGATTTTCGACTACAGCAACTGGACGCTTTGCGAAATGCGATAAAAAAATATGAACCTCAGGTATTGGAAGCGTTGCGCCAGGATCTGAATAAATCGGAGATGGAGGCATATGCCACCGAGGTCGGGTATTTGCTGGAAGAGATTAAATTTACGCGAAAACATTTGCGATCGTGGGCTAAACCACAAAAGGTGAAAACAGGTAAAATCCACTTAGGTTCCAAAAGTTTGATCTACCCGGAGCCCTATGGGGTCTCCCTGATTATCGCGCCCTGGAATTATCCATTTCAACTGGCGCTCGCACCCTTGATCGGTGCCATCGCTGCCGGCAACTGTGCAGTGATTAAACCCTCGGAATTGACACCCCATACGTCAAAACTGTTGGCGGAATTGGTGGCGGATACATTTGCACCGGAGTATGTCACAGTGATGGAAGGAGAGGTGGATACCAGCACCGCTCTGTTGGAGCAACCTTTTGACTTTATCTTTTTTACCGGCAGTGTGGCTGTGGGTCGAATTGTAATGGAAGCGGCCGCTAAAAATCTGACTCCTCTCACACTGGAGTTGGGAGGGAAAAGCCCCGCGATTATATCGGAAGATGCCAACCTTACACTGGCGGCTAAGCGGATCGCCTGGGGGAAATTTCTAAACGCCGGCCAAACGTGTGTCGCTCCAGATTACCTTCTGGTTCATGAAAGTGTGAAAACGGAGTTGGTAAGCGAGATTCGGAAAACGATTACGTCCTTTTACGGTGAGGATCCCTTGCGGAATCTCGATTACGGCCGCATTGTTAACCAGAAACACTTTGAACGTCTTACTTCATTTTTACAGGAAGGCGATGTGATTGTAGGTGGCCAAACTGATCCCGCTTCGTTGCGAATTGCTCCTACGGTGCTGGATGGCGTCACTTGGGAGAACGCTGTCATGCAGGAGGAGATATTTGGCCCAATCCTTCCGGTGCTCTCCTACCGCGACCTAGCAGAAGTAGTGAAGATGGTGAACCATCATCCCAAACCCTTGGCCTTATACTATTTTTCCGAAAATCGTTCCCAACAGGATACCATCTTGGAACAGATCTCCTTTGGCGGCGGATGTATCAATGACACCTTTTTACACTTGGCCACTCCCTATCTTCCTTTTGGGGGAGTGGGAAACAGCGGGATGGGGAGCTACCATGGAAAATATAGTTTTGACTGCTTTTCCCACCACAAAAGCATACTGAAACAGACGACTCGTTTCGATGTATCGTTTCGTTATCCCAACAGCAAGAACGGCCTCAAAATTTTCCGCCGCCTCATGAACTGATTTTTTGATTGCACTCATCTATGCAGGTGAGTGTAATTTTTTTGTCGCATGCACGGTTGGAACCGAAAGGGTTGATCGAATATGCTAAAAACATGTGCCTGAACTGGGATAAGACTGATCATATTATGAAAGTAGGAGGGAGACGATGCCGGATCGGTACCGCAACTTTGACGAGTTGACCCGTCACGAGCGAGAGGGAGTCGATTTTCGGGTAGAGTCGACACTGCGCGGGGGGCGTTTTTTTGCCGTAGTCGCTATTCACGGTGGCGGGATTGAGCGCGGAACATCGGAATTGGCGACAGCCATTGCCGGAGAAGAGTGGAACGGGTATCGATTTGAAGGGATGAAGCAGCCGGGAAAAAATCGGGATCTGCATTTGACCTCTACCCGCTTTGATGAACCGCGATTGGCTCCGATTTTATCCCACAGTCGGCGGATCATCAGTATTCATGGCGCTCGTGGGGATGAACCAGTCTGTTTCATCGGCGGACGGGATCACAAGACGACGGAAGAGATCGCTCGCCAGATTAAGGGAAGCGGAGTAGCCGTGCAAAAGGCCCCTTCTACTTTAGGAGGCACCCACCGTCGTAATATCTGTAACCGCGGCAAGGAAGGGATCGGTGTGCAGCTGGAACTGACAACAGCGCTGCGCCGCTCCTTTTTTGTGGATTTTAGCCATCGGGGGAGGCGGGAAACACCGACTGCCGCTTTTGCTGCATTTACCACGGCTGTTCGGCAAGCTCTGACAAAGGTGGTCCAAGTCGATTGAGATTAAAAAAAGCTGCCGACAGATATGCAGTGAGGTTGCTGACAAACTCAGTTAATGGGAAGAGGGGAGCGATTTCCGGTGTAGCGCCCTTTGACCGACTACCCAGTGGAGTCTCTGAAGTCCCCAACCGTTTGCGGCCACACAGGCTTTTCTTTTGGCCGCTGGTTGTGGACGAAGGAGACGGAGCGGACAGCCCTACGTCCGTGCAAGGGAAAGGGCCGCGAAGACGGAAATCGGGACCCGGAACCACTTTGTCATACAAAAAAGCTGCCGACAAATCGGCAGCTTTTTGATAATCAGTGTTCAGCTGGAGAAGAGCGATTTAATGGACTCCCACAGATCAGACAGCCAAGCCAGAAACCCGTCAAAAAAGCCTTTGGCCTCTTCAGAGCTGATTAAGCTTTCCCATTCGTCTTTCAACTTGTTCAGCTGATCGCTGAAGGCACTCCAATCGATATTGAGCTGGGAAAATTTGTACATGACATTGGTGACTTCATTGATATTGGTTTCGTTTAAGTTGATGTTTAGGTCTCCGGCAACATTGATGACGATATTACGTACTTCTTCTTCGCTCTTCGGCTGTTCTTTGGCGATTTCTTCTTTCACTTGGGTCATAAACTGGGCGGCTTTATCTGGATCGCCGATCGCTTCTCCCAGTTTAGAAGTTTGAATGATCTCCTCATTGGCGACTTCCCGCTGTTCTTGACTGATTTCTTGATCTGTCGCCTCTTCAAAAGCCATCATAATTCCGGTAAGAGCGGCAGTACCCGTCACCGGCTCTGGAGAGGTTACATAGATGTCGGCATCGGTAATACCTGCGGTGACAAGGGCATTAGCGTACATTGGTTCAGTGACGCGGGTGACGTTTTTAGCGATGACTTTAATGCCGCTTCCCTCTTTGGTAAGCGTAATTTTAGCGGAGGAGTAGGCTTTGTTACTACCCGCAGCAGGTGTGCCTCCCCCTGTGTTTCCAGTCAGGTATTGGCGAATGTCCTCGATGCTCACATCGATGGTTTCTACATTGGAATCGACTTCCATCTCCTGCAGCATTGCATTACGCTGTTCTTGAGTCAGATCAGCACCCAGCGTTACAACAGTTGTGTTGGTTTCAGCGGATGCAGCCATAGGTTGGGCCAACATCCCGAAGGTGAGCGTAGCGATAAGAGCAAAAATCCCATAAATTCGTAAGCTCTTCATGTTGAAAAAACCCCCTTTTTTTACTGCCGCCAATCATAGACGAATGGACAGAGGAAGAAGTTGCAGTTGGCACTTCTTCCTCTTCTTATGTAAACGATGTCGTTTCATCATCAGTTTCTATTATATGAAAGTGAGGGAAGTGGAGCAAGAAATGTTCACTTGTATCCTGCTTGCTGACAAGGATCCGTTTGCGGTACGATAAAGGATAACATACATCAGGAAAGGAGTGGATCGTGATGGAACGAGCATCGTTTGGCGCTGGCTGTTTTTGGGGTGTAGAAGAACGCTTCCGGCAAGTGGAGGGAGTGACGGATACGGCCGTTGGCTATATGGGAGGCACCACTGAAAATCCCACTTATGAAGAAGTATGCACAGACCGGACAGGTCATGCGGAAGTGGTGGATCTCACGTTTGACCCGTCTATCGTATCGTACCGGGAATTGCTGCACATCTTTTGGGACAATCACAACCCAACTACACTGAATCGCCAGGGCCCCGATATCGGTACACAGTACCGTTCTGTCGTATTTTATCATACGGTGGAGCAAAAGGAACAGGCCGAACAGCTAAAGCAAGAGCTGGACGCATCGGGAAAATGGAAAGATCCAGTTGTAACTCAGATCGTACCTGCGACAAGTTTTTATCGGGCAGAGGAGTATCACCAACGCTATCTACAGAAGCGCGGACAATCGTCCTGCAGCATTTGAACCAACAAACCCGCTTCACCAGTGGCGAAGCGGGTTTGTTGCGTTTACAGCCTAAAACCATAAGAAGAAAAATGGGATAACCGACAGCAGGGTAAAAAACACAATTACCAACACCTGGATTAAAACGAACTTCCTGATCTTCCCTAGAAATGGAAACGTAAAAAACATTCCACTCTCTCCAATCGCGTGAAACTTCCATCGTGAAGGGACCGATCCCCCGGGAGTTGTTGGCTGAGCCGAAAATAGAACGTTTTGTCATTATCATATGTCCGCAAACAAGAGAACGCCTGGACAAAAGAAAAGCCGGGCCATGGTGGCCCGGGGAGCTGCTGACATACCCTGTTAAAGGGAAGAGGGGAGCGATTTCCGGCGTAGCGCCCTTTTGACCAACTACCTACCGGAGTCTTCGCAGTCCCCAACCGTTTGGCGGCCACATATGCTTTTCTTTTGGCCGCTGGTTGGGGATGGAGGAGACAGAGCGGACAGCTTCACATCCTTGTAAGGGAAAGAGGCGCGAAGATGGAAATCGGGACCCGTGCCCCCTTTGTCATCAATCTGGCCATGGAGACCCGGGACAGTTCAGCAGACGGAATCGTCCGGTTTGGGATTGGACAGGCCAAACCATGGACGGAAAAGTAAGCCGATATAGGTTCCGATTAAGGCCATAATCACCCATACCCATCCGTGTAGGCTGAAGGAAGCGATACCGGAGAAAAAGGCCCCAATATTGCAGCCATATGCCAAGCGGGCACCATAACCCATGATCAGACCGCCAATCAGGGAAGCGGTCACCACTTTTCCGCGTAGCTTGCGGAGAACGAAGGCACCACTGGCGGCGGATGCGAGCATCGCACCCAAAATGATGCCGAAGTTCATCACGCTGGTGGCGTCCGCTAACACGGAGGCTTCCAAGGGAGCTCCCCGCTCGCCGGACCAATAAGCCCACTGTGTCACATCGATACCAAGGTAGGAAGCGATTTTGGAACCCCAAAGGGCAAAAGCGGAGGTGATTCCCCAGGGCTGTCCCCGAACCAGCAGCGTGGCGGCGTTTAAAACGGCCAACAGGATCGCGGCGCCCCATAGCGGCCATGCTCCCCGGATGATTCGCTTCCAGCCGTCCGCACTGGGTAGAGGCTTCATCGCCGGTGGACGACGCTTCTTTGCAATCCACAACGTTAACCATGCGACGGCGGCAAAGGCGACCAATTGCACAACCAGGGCTCCACCATAGCCCAGACCGGTGTTTTCCGCGAGGGAAAACGGAGGAAGGGAAGGCGTGTGGTTGGTCCAAAAGTCCCAATGCCAAGCTCCAATGACGGAACCTGTGATAAAACCGAACAGCGTAAACAAAACCGATGAGCTTCCGCCTCCGACAGCATACAAGGTGCCGGAAGCACAACCGCCGCCCAATTGCATACCAATGCCAAACAGCAGTGCCCCTACCACCAAACTGACACCGACGGGAGAGACGGATGCCGTCGGTTCATTGCCGAAAAAGCTGAATCCGCTGGCGAGAATCGGGGCAAATAGGGTAGAAGCGACGGCCAACATTAACATATGGGACCGTAAGCCCGCCCCCTGCCCCACGGACAGCAACCGGCGAAAGGCGGAGGTAAAGCCGAAACGGGCATGGAACAGGGTATATCCCAATAAAAAGCCGATTCCATATAAGACGGTTTGTTGGGTTCCATATCCGTTCCAGATTGTAAAGGATAAAAGGATGGCAGCAACGAGAGCGAGAGTGACAATACCCGTTTGCACATTGGGCAATGTCGGCCGCTGCAGTGGCATATCAGTGGATCTGCCCACGGCGGAGGATGGCAGTGCCATTGTGATCACCTCTAATTCATATTGGATATTCCGGATTTGTTGCAACTATGGTACACCACTCTCGATGGATTGTAAATAACAAAAGGAAGAGGCTCCTGACAAACTATATTGGAAACCGGGACCCGGGTCCACTTTGTCATCAATCTCGGAAGCGTTTTGTTTTAACAGGAAGAGGGCAATGATATCGAAAGAAAGTGCCTTGACAATAATATAAGTATATGCTTATATATAATCGGGTGATGGGGATGGATTACAATCGGTTGGCGGATTTCTACAAGGCGTTAGCGGATAAGACTCGGCTGCGCATTTTAGCCCTATTAAAAGAAGAGGATCTATGTGTAGGTGAGCTTGTCTCGATTCTGGACATGACCCAGCCGGCGGTTTCCCAGCATGTGCGCAAACTGCGCCTCGCCGGTTTAGTGAAGGAACGGCGCCAAGGTCAATGGGTATATTACTCCCTTTCCGGTGAGGATTTGCCTTTTTATCCGGCTATATTGGAACACTTACCCGATGCGAGGCATGAACTGGAACAGCTGAAGCAAGAGGGCAAAAAAGGGATTTGTGACTGATAAGCTATACATGATAACCGGATTGGCCACCTTTTCATTGCAGCTTTGGTGCTCCCAGCTTAATCGAGGGAGATGTGATCGGTAAAGGTTTGTTGCTTGTAAAGTAAGACTCGGCGATCGAATGACCGAGGGGAAACTGGTGCAAGGAGTGCGAGATAATCACACAGGTCTGGATCTTAACACATAGCGAGGAGGGTTTCGTAAAATGAACAAAGTGATCATTCTTGGAACCGGTCCGGCAGGATTAACCGCCGCCATCTATTTGGCCCGGGCAAACATGAAGCCGTTGGTGGTGGAGGGACCGGAACCGGGAGGACAGCTGACTACCACCACCGATGTGGAAAATTTCCCTGGATTTCCCGACGGTATCCTTGGGCCGGAGCTAATGAATCATATGCGTAAGCAGGCAGAACGCTTTGGAGCAGAGTTTAAACGCGGGTGGGTGACTGATGTTGATCTTTCCAACCGCCCCTTTCGCATTCAGGTGGACAGCTTAGGTGAGTTACAGGCGGAATCCCTGGTCATTTCCACAGGAGCATCAGCCAAGCTCTTGGGTATCCCCGGTGAAAAAGAAAACATGGGGCAAGGGGTAAGCACCTGCGCCACCTGTGACGGCTTTTTCTACCGTGGTAAAAAGATCATTGTAGTCGGCGGGGGCGATTCAGCGATGGAAGAAGCCAACTTCCTGACCAAATTTGCCTCAGAAGTAACCGTGGTACACCGCCGTGATGAGCTTCGGGCCTCCAAGATTATGCAGGACCGTGCCAGAGAAAACGAAAAAATCAAGTGGGCATTAAACCGGGTACCGGTAGAAGTGATTACCAAGGAAGATGGCGGTGTCAAAGGATTAAAGGTGCAAAACAAAGAAACAGGAGATGAAGAGCTCCTGGAGACTGACGGTGTCTTTGTCGCTATCGGTCATAACCCCAATACCAGCTTTTTGAAGGGTCAAGTAAAAACGGATGAACTGGGCTATATCGTGGTGGAACCTGGAACCACCAAAACCAATGTGGAGGGTGTCTTCGCCTGTGGTGATGTGCAGGATCACATTTATCGCCAGGCGATCACCGCCGCTGGTACCGGCTGTATGGCGGCAATGGATTGTGAAAAGTTCCTGGAGGGAGCCGCTACCGTAGATTGGAGCCAAAGTTTGTCATAAAGAAAAAACCTCAGCAGATCCCAAAAGGATCGCTGGGGTTTTTGTCTAAAATGGTGTATTGAATTGATGGTGATGATTTTATCACCCGGCCACAAAAGTTGACCAGCTACCCCCTACGGGTAGTATTTAGTAGCAAAGGGATGCACCACCCCGCATTGAGCCAACTCCGCGTGACTTGGCAGGCAGTTTAGTGGTAAAGCCAGTTATCAGGATAGTGTATAACCCAAAAACAGTCCCAAAGCCAACAAAAAGCCAAAAATGGTGTTTAGTTGAGCGGTAGCTTTCATGGCGGACACCATTTCCGTATTTTTGCTCTTCCCGTGAAAAGCCTTGGAAGCTTGAAACGCTTTCGGCAAGCTAAGAAAGACCAGCAAGAGCCATACAGGGGCAATGCCTACCACCATCAACAGCAACACCCATAGATAAGCGGAGATAAACATGCCCGTCAAAAAGCGGACGGCTCCATCATGTCCCAGCAGAATAGCCAAGGTGCGGCGGCCGCTTCGTTGATCGCCTTCCCGGTCACGAATATTGTTGGCCATTAGGATGGCTCCTACCAATATAGCCGTAGGAACGGAGGTGAGCAGGCTGGGAAAGGTGAGCGTCCCCGTCTGGATAAAGAAGGCGATCTGTATCAGGATGACACCCATAAAAAGTCCGGACACCAGCTCTCCAAAGGGCGTATAGGCGATTGGCCAGGGACCGCCGGTATAGAGATAACCGACGGCGATACAAATGCTCCCGACTGTGGCCAGCCACCATGAGCTTTCCATACAAATGTAGACACCCAGCAAGACGGCAACGGCGCAAAAGCTGACGGCGAGGACCATCACAGTCTTGGGGGCGATGCCGTATCGCACAATAGCTCCACCGATACCCACAGATTCCGCTGTATCCAATCCTCGTTTGTAATCGTAATACTCATTAAACATATTGGTAGCCGCCTGAATTAAAATGGAGGCGATCAGCATTGCGGTAAACAGGGGAAGGTGAATCCCCGTATGAGGAATGGCCAACGCGGTTCCGATCAAGACGGGGACAAAGGAAGCCGTCAATGTGTGGGGCCGCAGCAGTTGCCACCATACCTTCCATCCGGTTTGTGCCGGTTGTGTTTGCTCCAACTCTTCTCTCCCCTTTTTTCGTTCGCTCAAATGCTTTTATTATACCGTGCAGATGGTCGGACTTCCAGTGAGGGCGGTTACCGGAAGACAGATTCTCCGAATGATGGAAGGGATTTTTGAAAGCGGAGTGCCTTTGCTGTGTGGGTCAGCGGAAGATGCCGAGGGTGGAAAAAGCGGCGCTTTGCAGCACAAGCCTTGCTTGGTCACTTCGTACCCAAGTCTCGCACTGCAATCGGATTGAGCGACAGCGAATTTTGTCCGCTTCCGTCTCGGTGCTGAAGCGGACAATTCCTTCCTTTTTTGCAAGCAGCAAGAGCACGCTGGCTCAAATACTGGCTAATCCAACAATCCTGATCATCTGATAAGGGATGACGTTGCTGTGGGAAGGACAGGGGAGCCTGTGCCATCAGTAGAAATGAACGGATGAATTCTGTATACTAAACGTGAGTGAAACACGAGCATGGATGTAGAAAACGAAAGAATCGCCGCCCAGGATAGACAGATGTAGGGCCGCGTCTCATTACAAAGATGCCTCAACAGGGGTGCCAGATCTGACGGACACATTGAGAGTTACCTCTTCAGTGACTTGCTTTGTCAGCAGCCTCACGCCTCGACAGGGGCGCTTTTCTGCGTATGGGACAACCGTGCTCGGAGAAAGTGGGGGAATCGTTGTGTCAACGATCAATCAATTGGAGCACTGCTCAGGAGTAGAACGGGCCGCAGCTTTGGCACGTCAGCAGCGGCAAGCTGTGCTTATCAGCCGCACCCTCCGCATCGATGCGGTTGATCCCTTGGATTTCTTTGCGGCTGGAACCGACTCATATGGGGGAGAGCGTGGAGTACTGGCTGATCCGGGAGAAATGCTTACTTTGGTAGGAGTGGGCGTCTGTGACCGCATTGACGTACAAACTTCCTCCCGTAGCCGTTTTACAACGGTGGAAAAAGAGTGGAATCGTCGCCTGGAGCGATTAGTGACGGAAGGACCGTTTATAAAGGGAGCAGGACCCCTATTGATGGGAGGATTTGCTTTTGACCCGGAACAGCCGGGGAGTAACACCTGGAAAACGCACCTTTCGGCCTCTTTTGTTCTTCCGAAATACCTGCTTACCGTCCGTAAGGATGGATGCTGGCTAACCGCTAACCGCTGGATTGCACCGGATGAAAATGAAACAGAAATCGCCCGCATATGGGAACAGGAGCAGGCGGAACTGTTGCAGCGAGCCAGCCAATCACTACGGGACAAGGGACCGGCTACATGGGAAGTGGAAGAAGTAGCCCCCCAACGTTGGAAGGAAACGGTACGCCAATCCGCCGCCGATATTCGTGCCGGCATCCTACGCAAAGTGGTATTGGCACGGGAACTCCGGTTGAAGGCTGCCCACCCGTTTGTACCGGAGGCGGTGTTATCTCAACTACGCCGGGAACAGACGAATAATTATTTATTTGCGATGGAACGGGGAAACAGCTGTTTTGTCGGGGCGACCCCGGAGCGGTTGGTAAAGCGTGATGGTGATCAACTCCTTTCCGCTTGCATGGCCAGTACGATTCGGCGAAGTGAAGACCCAGACGAAGATCGGCAATTAAAAGAGCAGTTGATGCAGGATGCGAAAAACCGGGAGGAGCACGCGGCGGTAGTCAGTATGATCCGCGCAGTGTTCCAACGAGAGTGCGAGTCTGTTGAAATTCCGGATGCTCCTACGTTGTATACGGTACGAAATATGCATCATCTTTTCACTCCTGTGACCGGATATACCCGCTCGGATACAACGCTGCTGTCGATGGTGGGTCACCTCCATCCCACACCGGCGATGGGCGGATTTCCGCAAGCGGATGCGACTGCCATGATCCGGGAGCGGGAAGGAATGGATCGCGGTTGGTTTGCGGGGCCGGTAGGATGGATCGATCGCAACGGAGACGGCGAGTTTGTGGTGGCCATCCGCTCCGGTGTGTTGCGAGATAAGTGCGCTTTTCTCTTCGCCGGTTGTGGGATTGTAGGCGATTCCGATCCGGAGAGTGAATATGAGGAGACGAAGATTAAGTTTCAACCGATGTTGTCGGCATTGAAGGGAGCCGGTGAAGAATGAGCGCAGCGCGGACACTGGCCGCTTATGTCGGCGCATTTGTGGATGAGCTGGCCAAAAACGGGCTCTCTCATGCAGTCATAAGTCCCGGTTCTCGGTCCACGCCGTTGGCGTTGGCGCTGGAAGCCCATCCGAAGTTGCGGGTTTGGATGCATGTAGATGAACGTTCCGCCGGCTTTTTCGCATTGGGTTTGGCCAAGGCGACAGGAAAGCCGGCTGCTTTGCTGTGTACGTCGGGAACAGCGGCGGCCAACTATTTTCCCGCTGTTGTGGAGGCGAAGCTGGCGCGTGTGCCGCTGGTGGTTCTAACCGCCGATCGCCCCCATGAGCTACGGGATGTGGGGGCGCCCCAAGCGATCGATCAATTGGGCCTCTATGGCACACATGTCAAATGGTTTAGCGAGATGGCGATTCCTGAAGCGAGTGAGCAGCTGTTGCGATATGTGCGTACCGCCGCCGGACGTGCGATTGCCACCGCTAGCGGCGGGCCGATGGGACCGATTCATCTCAATTTTCCTTTTCGTGAGCCGTTGTTGTTGGACCTTTCCTCCCCTGATTGGTACCGGCAAGGAGAGCGTGCCGATGCATATGTTCGAGTGATGGAAGGAAACCGGGGGATTGGAAAAAGAGAAGTGGAGCGCTTAGCGGCTGCTTGTAATGGAAAAAGGGGGCTGATTGTGTGCGGGCCTCAAGATGATTCGGACTTGCCTACCGCTATCGCTGAATTGGCGGACGTCACCGGTTTTCCCGTATTGGCCGACCCCTTATCCGGACTGCGCCGTCCTGGACAGGGAGAAAAGATTTTGGACAGCTATGATGCCTTTTTGCGGACATCGGAAGCAAAAACAGCTCTGGTGCCGGAGGTGGTGCTCCGTTTTGGCGCCATGCCTGTCTCCAAAACGTTGACCCAGTATTTATCAACGTATTCTGATGTTTTACAAGTGGTGGTGGATCCTTATGGAGGCTGGCGTGATCCTGTGTTGACGGCGGCGGAGATGGTTTATGCTGATCCGGTTACACTGGCTCAAGCGCTGACGGCTACGGTGAGGGCAAGAGCATCCAAGGAGTGGGGGCACACATGGCAGCGGTTGGATGAGATGGCGCGAGCGGCGATGGTGCGGGAAGCGGAGCGGCAGGAGTTATCCGAGGGCCGGGTGATCTCGGAGTTAGTCGATCTCCTGCCGGAACACAGCCTTTTGTTTGTCGGCAACAGTATGCCGGTACGGGATTTAGATAGCTTTTTGATTCGTCCGCAAAAGCTGATCCGTACTATGGCCAATCGGGGCGCCAACGGGATTGACGGGGTGATCTCCACTGCTCTGGGCGCATCGTTTTCCTTTGAGCGGACGGCGCTGGTGATCGGCGATCTCTCCTTTTATCATGATCTCAACGGTTTGTTGGCAGCGAAACTGCATCAGTTGAATCTCACCATTATCGTGGTCAATAACGACGGTGGCGGCATTTTTTCATTTTTACCCCAGGCTGAAGGGTCGTCTTCCGCTTCCTTTGAACGGCTGTTTGGCACGCCTCTCGGCTTAGATTATGAACCGGCGGTGCGGATGTACGGCGGTCGATTTACACGAGTGAAGAGTTGGAACGATTTCCGTGAGGCTGTGGGAGGGTCACTGGAAGATGGCGGCTTGCATGTGGTGGAAGTTCCGACGGTTCGGTCGGTGAATGTAGCGATGCACCGGGAACGGTGGAACCATGTGTCGGTGGATGTAGAGCAATATCTGCAAAAGGAGGCACCGACATGGAAGTGACGGTGGATGGCTTAAAGTACCATGTGCAGGTGAAGGGATCAGGGCCGACTTTGTTGCTCTTACACGGGTTTACCGGCTCCATCCATACATGGGATCCTTGGATCACTGACTGGGCTACCCGTTTTCAAGTGGTGCGAGTGGATTTACCCGGTCATGGTAAAACCGCTACACCAAAAGATCCTAGCCGTATTGAGATGGTACAGGTGTGCCGCGATCTCGCCGGAATCTTGGATCGCATTGGGGTGGAACGGGCCAGTGTCTTAGGCTATTCTCTTGGTGGACGAACCGCCCTCTCCTTCGCCCTCACCTATCCTGAGCGGGTACGGGCGCTGGTGTTGGAGAGCGCTTCCCCGGGATTGGAGCAAGCGGAGGAGAGGCAGGAGCGGGTAGTTCGGGATGAAGCGTTGGCCCGGCGAATTGAGGCGGAGGGAGTGGTGGCGTTTGTACGTCGTTGGGAAGAGATTCCCCTTTTCGCCAGCCAAAAGCGGCTGCCTGTCGCCGTTCGGGAGCAAATCCGAGGCGAGCGCTTAAACCAGACTGCGGCGGGTTTAGCTGCCAGCCTACGCGGAATGGGAACTGGTGCACAACCCTCCTGGTGGGGAAAATTGGAGTCGCTTACCCGGCCGGTTCTGTTGATAACAGGGGAAGAGGATGAAAAGTTTTGCCGGATTGCAAAACGGATAAAGACAAAGCTTCCCGGTGCTCGCTTGCAGATGGTGGATGGAGCGGGGCATGCGGTCCATGTCGAACAACCCCGCCGTTTTGGTACAATAGTAGCGGATTTTATTTTAGACTTTCAGGGATGTTGAAGGAGGATGAAACAGTGGCTGTCGAATGGAAAAGTTTGCGCCAATACGAAGATATCAAATATGAGTACTACAATGGTATTGCTAAAATCACGATTAATCGACCCGAGGTGCGCAATGCCTTTCGTCCACAAACGGTGACGGAGATGATTGACGCTTTTGCCCGTGCCCGGGACAACGCCGACATCGGGGTAATCATTTTGGCTGGAGAAGGTGATAAAGCCTTCTGTTCCGGTGGAGACCAAAAGGTGCGGGGCCATGGTGGATATGTGGGTGATGATGAGATCCCGCGCCTCAATGTGCTGGATTTACAGCGGCTGATCCGCATGATTCCCAAACCGGTGATTGCGATGGTGTCGGGCTACGCCATCGGTGGTGGCCATGTACTCCATGTGGTGTGTGATTTAACCATCGCCGCCGATAACGCCATCTTCGGCCAGACCGGTCCCAAGGTGGGCAGCTTTGACGCCGGTTACGGTGCCGGTTATTTGGCCCGAATCGTCGGTCATAAAAAAGCGCGGGAGATCTGGTATCTGTGCCGGCAGTACAATGCCCAGGAAGCATTGGATATGGGGCTGGTCAATACCGTGGTTCCCCTGGAGCGGCTGGAGGAAGAGACGATCCAGTGGTGTGAAGAAATTCTGGAGAAATCCCCTACGGCACTGCGCTTTCTTAAAGCCTCCTTTAACGCCGACACCGACGGCCTAGCCGGTTTACAACAATTTGGCGGTGATGCTACCCTGCTCTATTACACCACCGATGAAGCCAAAGAAGGACGCGACGCCTTTAAAGAGAAACGGAAACCGGACTTCGGCAAGTTCCCACGCTTTCCGTAAACCGATATGGAAAACCCGGCTCCTCAATTGGGGAGACGGGTTTTTGCAATTTCGCTCGTAGTAAATATCAAAGACGCTTGTTCTGATTTGGTAAAGCTTACCAACTTAAACGACGTTTTCAGTTATTTGAACAGTCTCACCTCGAAGTGACTTCCTGGGCCATTTACTCACATCTGCAAGGGTCGATGCCTAAACAGATCCGAAAACATCAAGCCGGATTCATTGTATATCACGCTTCTGATAGCCGCTGAAACCGATCGCTGTGCATCCGACAGCAATCATGAGCAGTGTGATCATCGCCATCCAGTCCATTTCCTCAACTGGCAATTGTGGTACATGACCGAAGGGTGTGAGTTTAGCCATCCAATCAGGGAATTGTAGCAATCCGCCTAAATAAACGACGACAAATGAATATAACAAATAGATCCACGTTAAACCTGTCAATTTCGGTGCCACACCGATTAATAAAACCGTGATGCTCATCATGACGAGTATCGCTGGTACGTAAACCATACCCGCTTCATAAAAGGTGCGCAAAGACATCTCTTTTTCGATCATAGACGTGCCAACAACACCGAGCCCAATCGCGGCGAGTGACATCATGGTAAGTGCAACGATACAAGCAAGTAGTGTCGCACTGCTCAGTAAACGTGTACGAGAAATCGGGCGACTAAAAAAATGGTCAATACGGCCTTTTTTCTCTTCCCCTTTTATTTTTAAGACAGCTGTGATGACAGGAATGGTACCGATTATCGCCAACACTGACATAATCATCGTCACAAACGTCGTCGTTAATGATGAGCCGTTTGTCGCCTCCATCATTTGCGCAATCATCTCATTTTGTTCAAAAAACGATTCAATATCCCCGAGAACCGAACCGTATGAGGCGCCTAATAAACATAATCCAAGTGCCCACGATACGAGCGCCGTTCGTTGTAAACGAGCGAATAGCCCGACGGGGCCTTGTAAAAACACGGATGCGTGCATGCGCCCTTTTTTATGCGACAATAACCCCGCACCCATGTCACGTTTTTGATGTAAATAAAACGCAAGGATGACAGAGACAACGCCGATGCCAGCTAATATAAAAAGCGGCCACCATTCATTGTGGACGTACACTTTCGTTAATGTGGCTAATCCGAGTGGTGACACGGTCGTTAACCTTTCATCCCCTAAGTCACCTGCGGCACGAAGCACATAAGATATACCCAGTAAAGCGAAGGATAAGCCGATTGTACCACGCACATTATCCGACAATTGTGCAAACAAAGCGGTGACAGCTGCGAAGAAAATCCCAACGACACCAAGTGCAGCTCCGTATAAAAGTGATCCTTCTAAATCGAGACTATCGATGCGAAGTGCGTACAACCCGCAACCGATGATGAGTGCTAACAACAGATTCAACCCACCATTGACGACCATGGTTGCCGCTAAACTCGTTTGTCGTCCGATCGGCAGTGCAAGCAACATTTCCATCGTACCATTTTCTTCATCGGAGCGCGTATGACGAGCGACGAGCAAAATATTCATCACTGCAACGGCGAGTGCTGTAAACAGCAACATTTGATGGGCCATCATCGCGCCAATCGTGTAATCAGTAAGGCCGTATCCTTTGCCGACTATTGCGGTCATCGCCGGATTTTTCATCGTTTCAGCGATTCCTTGGCGCGCCGCATCCGTCGCATATAAATCTGTAAAAGAGCTTGCGACTAAAAATGTGAATGCAGCGAGTGCCATTATCCAAATGATGATACGAAGACGGTCACGTTTTAAGATGAAACGCGACATCCTCCCTATTTGGGCGTATGATTCTTTCATCGTTGCTCACTTCCTTCATAATGACGCATGAACAAATCTTCTAGCGTCGGTTGAGCACTTTCGAGTGAGGTGACACCGAAGGAACTGACGTATTGAATGACGGATGCGAGATGTTCGGTATCGACTTGAAACGTGACGATATCCCCCTCTTTGACGACTTCGTGCACACCTGGTTGTTGTTCTAACTGAATAGGTGGCTTCACTGTCGTCATGCGTAAGTTGGTTCTGGTTAAATGTCGCATTTCTTGCAAGGTACCCGATTCAATGATTTCACCGTGACGAATAATGCCGATGCGGTCACAAAGTCGCTCAACTTCGGACAAAATATGACTGGACAGCAATACGCTCTTTTCACGTGATTTCGCATCGAGGATACATTCTTGAAAAATGCGTTCCATTAACGGATCGAGACCAGACGTCGGTTCGTCCAATATATACAAATCCGCTTCGGAAGCAAACGCAGAGATAAGCGCAACTTTTTGTCGGTTCCCTTTTGAATACGTGCGGCATTTTTTTGATACGTCTAAAGCGAATTGGTCAATGAGGAAACGTTCTCTTTTTTTGCTATACTGCTTTTTCATGGAGGCGAATAAGTCGAGCACTTCGCCACCCGATAAGTTTAGCCACAGATTTACATCCCCTGGCACATACGCCAATCGTTCATGAATCGCAACCGCATCCCGCCACACGTCGTGACCAAAAATGGTCGCCGTGCCAGAAGTCGCTTTTAACATGCCGAGTAAGATGCGAATCGTTGTCGATTTTCCAGCACCGTTTGGACCGATGAACCCGTACACTTCGCCTTCCTCTACTTGTATGTTCACACCGTTCAATACCGTTTGCTTGCCAAATTTTTTCACTATTTCATTTGTCTGTACAACAGCCATCGCAACTCCCCCTATGCGTAAAAGCTTGTTTTTAAAACCGCCAAATACTCATCAAACTCATCCCAATAGGGGCTAAAATCAATCTTTGTGATCGATTGGGCTTGAAAAGTTTGCATGAGTTGTTGTTGATACCCTTCTATCGCCCATTTCATTAGTTGTAACGCTTTTTCGACATCGACATCCGCGCGGAATCGTGTCAGATCGATGTTATCGTACATTTTGCTTTGTGCTAGCTGTTGTAACGAGAGCATCCGATCGTGTAAATCTTTTTTTAACAACGTCATTTCATTTAAAGAGACATTTCCTAAAAAGGTAAACAGGTGTGGATATTCGTTGTAACAAGCAAGTTTTTTCTTTGCGGTATCCTGCAGGCGATCGATAAAGTCACGATTATCCATATCGATTTTTTGCACGTATTGTTCATCGACAGTTGTTATTGCATAATCCACTAAATAGTCATACAGTGTTTGTTTATTTTTGAAGTAATAAAAGAGCATCCCTTTTCCAATATTGGCTTGTTTCACAATCGTGTTCGTCGATGCTTCATCAAATCCTTTTTCCGCAAATTCTTGCAATGCAGCGTTCAAAATTCGTTGCCGTTTTTCTTCTTCTAGACTTTCGAAGGTTTTCAACTTCCCACATCCTTTTTCTTCCTAGACCATACTGGTCGAGTCGAATATATCATGAATAGACCAGAGTGGTCAACGGAAGAGCGTGGAGAGGTGATGCCCATTTACGCTTTCTCGTCAAGCTTATTCACATAACAATATCTTCTGTTTTTTGTGATGTATTTTAGGACTTGACGGCAGTCTGTTTTACATGCTAGCTTTAATACAAATAATATTGATTAAATTCATTTTTGGTTAAACAATTGATTTTGATGTTGGGAGACGAGCGATGGTTCGAGAACTAAAGTTGGAGCTCGAAGAGATGGAAGCGATTGCAAAAGCGCTTTCCAACAAAGTGCGAATCGATATCTTTCGCGCACTGCAAAAGCAACCGATGAATGTCAACGAAATCAGTCAACGCTTTAACATGCCTGCCTCCTCGGCGACTGTCAATATCCGTAAGTTGGAAGAAGCCGGTCTGATTCGTACCGAACTGTTACCAGGTAGCCGCGGATCGCAAAAGGTATGTTCTGCCATTTATGACCGTATTGTCATCGATATGGAAGGGGGGCAAAAGGAGGAGGATAATTCCGTTTCCATCAGTATGCCGATTGGCAACTTTGTCGACTGTGAAGTAAGTCCCACATGTGGGCTGCTCTCTGAGGACGGCATTATCGGGTTGTTGGATGATCCTGCTTCCTTTTATGAACCGGAACGGACTCAAGCCCAGCTTCTCTGGTTCCGCAAGGGGTATGTCGAATACCGTTTTCCCAATAAAACACCGTCAGATTCCGTTGTGCAGTCGCTGGAACTGACGATGGAAGTCTGTTCAGAGGCCCCGTTGCATCAAGAGCAATGGCCTTCGGATCTCTCTCTGTGGGTAAATGGAGTGGAAGTGGGAACGTGGTTGAGCCCTGGTGATTTTGGCGGGGAGCGGGGGATGTTAACGCCGGAATGGTGGGATACGGACAGCACACAGTTCGGTTTGTTAAAAAAATGGCGAATCAATGGCAAGGGGAGCTATATCGACGGTGAGCCCCTTTCGCCTATAACGATAAATGAGTTAAACCTTTATGAAAAATCGTATTTGACGGTTCGTTTAGGGGTGAAAGACGAAGCGGACAATATCGGTGGAATCAACCTATTTGGGCGACGCTTCGGCAATTATGAGCTGGATCTGCTGCTACGAATCCATTACCAGCGGAAATAAGCTCCCCCTTTTTTTGAGCAAAGTTTTAATATAGTTCGATATAATTTATGTTTTATTGAATATTTAACAGAGTTGCATCGACAGCGGGGTGAAGCGAATGGAGAAGTTTCAATGGGGAGTCGGGATTGAAGATACGTTCGTTCCTCAGAGCGAACCGGGCCGCCGCCGATTGGACGAGTACGAGTTGACCCAACATGACGGACAGTGGCGAAATGATTTGGCGTTGTGTCAGGAGTTAGGAGTCGATTTTATTCGCTATGGAATCCCTTGGTACAAGGTTCATCCACAGCCGGATAGGTTTCGATGGGAATGGGTGGATGAGGTGATGGCATGGATGCAGACAAAAGGATTGAAGCCAATCATCGACCTGGTTCATTATGGCACTCCCCTGTGGATGAAGGATGCGTTTCTTCATCGTGATTACCCGAAATATGTAAGCGCTTACGTAGGGGCTTTCGCTCAGCGTTACGGCGATTTTGTCCAGATGTACACACCTTTAAATGAGCCGTTTATCCATGCGGAGTTTTGTGGTCGAACAGGCCGTTGGCCTCCCTATGATACCGGGGATGACGGTTTTATACGGCTGATGAAGCAGTTGGCCCGCGGGGCGGTGGAAACGGTCCGTACGTTGAAAGCGATACAGCCGAACAGCGTCATGGTCCATGTAGAAGCAACCGGGTTGCTGGTGACAAAGGATCACTCTATGCAGCCATGGATTGAGCATCAGCAGGCACTTCGCTTTCTCTACTTCGATTGGATCACCGGTCGAGTTGATTCCTCCCATCCACTCTATGAGTGGTTGCGTGTAAACGGCGTGTCGGAAGCGGATTTTGACTGGTTTGTCACACATGCGATCGAAGTGGATGTGATGGGGCTTAACTATTACCCCGACCTTTCGGTTCAAGAAGTGTCTCTACAGGGAGAGAAGGTTTTTACCGATGGATGGGGTGGAACATGGGCGTTGGAGCAGCTGTTGCAAAGCTATTATCAGCGTTATCAAAGGCCGATCATGCTGACGGAGACCAGTACCAATGGCTCTGCGGCCCAGCGTCTTCATTGGTTGGAACAATCGACGAAATCGATCAGGGAGATGCGGAAGTCGATCCCCATCATCGGTTATACGTGGTGGCCCTTGTTTGATTTGATTAATTGGGATTACCGGGAAAGCAGCGATCCCGTGGAAAAGTTTGTGGAACCGATGGGATTGTGGAGCTTGGAAAAACGGGGGCAGGTGTTTCAGCGAACTTCGACACCGGCAGCGGAAGCATACCACAGATTGATTCAATCGCTGGGTTAGCCACAATTTCTCCCCTACCAGTGGGAGTTATTCAGTAGCATAGCCAACTCTGAGGGGGTCCGGGCGGCACGGGTTGCTTTTTTACACCATCACTCCACAAAGGAGAGGTTGAAGATGCAGAAGATGAAGTGGAGCAAAGGCTGGATACTGCTGTTGGTTGCGGTGATCGCATTGTTGCCGGCGTGTTCCGGGGGGAAGCAGGTAGCGGATGGAGGGGAGTTAACACTCACCTTTTGGAATGGGTTTACCGGTCCGGATGGAGAAGATATGAAACGGATCATCGACCAATTTAATCAAGAACACAAAGGCGAGATTCAAATCAAAGCCCAAACTATGCCTTGGGGCGAATATTACGATAAAATCCGGACGGTGGTCTCCTCCGGTCAAGCGCCGGATGTGGCGATTATGCATGTGGATCAGTTGCCGAAGCAAGCAGATTTGGGCGTGATCATGCCGATTGATGAGTATATCCAGGATTTTGAGCTAAAAGAAGAAGACTTTTTGCCTGCGGTATGGGAGGCGGGCATGTATAAGGATCAGCGGTATGCCATTCCCCTCGATGTCCATCCGATCGGTCTTTACTATAACGTCGACTTGTTAAAGGAAGCAGGATTTGAGAAGCCGCCTGCAACCATGGAGGAATTCTTGGAAGTGGCAGAAGCGACGACAATCGATGGCAATCGTGACGGCAAGATCGATCAGTGGGGCTTTCCCATGCCTATCAAGTGGCCCAGTGGTATGATCTACTTTTCGACGCTGTATCAAATGGGTGGGGAGGCGGTATCGAAGGACGGCTTAAAAGCTTTGTACAACAGCCCGGAAGGGGTAAAAGCCGCCCAGTTGTTGGAGAGCTTTATCAGTGAGCATCAAGTCTCTCCCAAAAACATTCAACAGGATGGGGAAGTAACGCTTTTCCGTCAGGGAAAAGCGGCGATGCATATCAACGGGATTTGGATGATCAACGCCTTCAAGGAACAGAAGGGACTCAACTTCGATGTAGCTCCGATGCCTACCTTTGGCGAGAAGTCGGCCACTTGGGCCGGTTCCCACAATTTTGTGCTACCACGACAGAAAAAAACGGATCCTAAGCGGATTGAAGCGGCGATGACCTTTATCGAATACGTGACCGACCATAGTATCGAATGGGCTCATGCCGGGCAAATTCCAGCGAAAAACTCGGTGCGGGAGAGCGAGGAGTTTCAAGATATAAAATTCCAGTCGCATTTTGCCGATGTAGATACATTGGTGTTCCCGTATCCCTCCCCCACCTATGTAGATGTGTGGGTACCAGCGGAAGAAGCGCTCAATGAAATTTTGTTGGGTAAAAAAGAGGCGAAAACAGCGTTAAAACAAGCGGCGGACAAAGGGGAGAAGAAAGCGGAGGCGGCAGCGAGGTAAACGGGAGATCGAAAGAGGGGAGAAGCGATGAAATGGGGAGAACAACTTCTTTCGCTGGCCCCAGCTACGTTTGGCAAGGTGGTATACGGGATGCCCCTACCCACATTTGGCCTGCCAGGTTGCGAGGAGCCGGGTAATGAATGTGAGTCTCTCCTCTCTTTCATCGCTCCCTGTGCCTGGAAAGGAGGAGAAAAAAGATGCATCGTAAAGTTACCCCGTATCTCTTTCTTGCCCCCCATCTGCTCTTTTTTATCGTTTTTCTGGTCGTTCCGGTATTCTACGGCATCTACATCAGCCTTCATAACTGGAATTATCTGACGGAGCCTGAATTCGTCGGTCTTGAAAACTATCAACGACTGCTATGGATGCCGAGATCGATCGAGTTTCAGGAATTTTGGAATGCATTTGGAAATACCCTCTTTTTTGTGGTACTGACCGTCCCCCTGTTGATCGTCATCCCTCTGATGCTGGCATTAGGCGTCAACACCGATGTGAGGGGACGTAACTGGTTTCGCTCTATCTTTTTTATTCCGACGATGTTTTCGGTGGCCACGATTGTCCTCATCTGGGTGTGGATTTTAGATACCAACGCTGGAGTTGTCAATTATTATTTGGATCAAGCGATTCCCTGGCTGAGTAATACCCCGTGGGTCTGGGTTTCGCTCGTCGTAATCACTGTTTGGTGGACGGTAGGTACCAACATGATTCTGTTTTTAGCCGGTTTGCAGGATATCCCTGATCACCTGTATGAAGCGGCATGGATCGACGGAGCCAACGCTTGGCAACGATTTGTGCATGTGACGCTGCCGGGGCTGTCCGGCCCCTTTACGTTTATCACCATTATGACGACTGTTGCATCGTTTAACGTATTTGGACAGCCACATATGGCCACACAAGGGGGACCTGGGACGGAAACGGAGGTATTGATGATGCTGATTCGCAAGACCGCTTTTTCTGATTTTCAGATGGGCTCCGCTTCAGCAATGGCCCTGATCATGGCCGTATTTCTACTTGTCATCAGTTATATTCAGTTTCGTTTTCATACCCGGACGGATTCCCGTTAAGGGGGGGGCAACCATGCAAAATGGTAACAATCAACGAGGGTTGCGCATTTTTACGACGGTTTTTTTGCTGGTGATGGCGGCGGTGTGGATTTTTCCTCTGCTGTGGGTATTGTCTTCCTCTTTGAAGCCGGAGAGCGAGGTGATTGCCAATCCGCTGACATGGATCCCGCAAACCTTCACCTTGGAAAATTACGCCCAGGTTTTGACCAATACGGACAACAGCCCGATCTTGCGCTGGTTTGGCAATAGCTTGTTTATCGCCACTGCCCACACCGCATTGATGCTCCTGTTTAACGCAATGTCCGCTTATGCGTTTGCCCGGATGCGCTTTCCCGGCCGCGAGTGGCTGTTTTGGCTGTTGATGTTAACGATGATGTTCCCGCCGGTACTCAACTATATTCCCTTGTATGCCATGGTGGATCAGTTGGGGTGGATCGATACTCCCTGGGCGATGATCTTTCCCGGATTGGGCGGTGTATTCGGTATTTTTCTGCTGCGCCAATTCTTTGTCGGCATCCCGGTGGAGCTAGAGGAAGCGGCTCGCATTGACGGTGCAAATTCCTGGCAGATCTTTAGCCGTATCTTTCTGCCGCTGTCTAAGCCGGCTTTGGTTACATTGGCTATTTTTACCTTTATGGGCAACTGGAACGATTTTTTGTGGCCTCTGATTGTAACCAATAGCTTGGAGATGCGGACGTTGCCGGTGGGGCTGTCATTGCTGCAAGGGTATTACAACATTCAGTTCGGGAAGCTAACCGCTTCGACGGTGATTTCCGCAATTCCCGTTTTGGTGGTATTTCTGTTTGCACAGCGATTCTTTATCAAAGGAATCACGCTCTCCGGAATTAAGGGCTAAAGAGAGGGTGCGTATGATTTGAAAAAGATTATTTCGCTGGGATTGCTATTGCTGGGTGTAGGAATGATGGGGGTGAGTACAGTGGCAGAGTCTGTATCGCAATATGAAAACCCGGTGTTTGAGCCGGTTTTGGCCGATCCGACGTTGATTCGGGCGGAGGATGGAACCTTTTATGCTTATGGAACTGAGGATGATTGGGGGGATGGGGCCGGTCCGCACTTAATCCCGATCCTTCGCTCCGACAATATGACAGAGTGGGAGTATGTGGATGACGCTTTTGCATCCAAGCCGGACTGGAAAGAGGAGGGCGGTTTATGGGCACCCCATATCGCCTATCATCAGGGCACCTATCTCCTCTATTATTCGATGTCCACTTGGGGAGATCCTAATCCTGGAATTGGTGTGGCGACAGCCAGCCATCCAGCGGGTCCATTTCAGGATCAGGGACCGTTGTTTACCAGCGAGGAGATTGGTGTAGACAACTCGATAGACCCCATGTTCTTTGTGGATGACGGCAAACCCACGCTTATCTGGGGAAGCTTTCATGGAATTTATGGTATTCGTCTGTCTGACGACGGTTTAAAAACGGAAGGCGAAAAATTTCCGATTGCGGGCAACGCCTTTGAAGCCCCGTATCTGATTAAACGGGACGGCAACTATTATCTTTTTGTCTCTCTTGGTTCCTGCTGTGAAGGAGAATCCAGCACGTACCATGTGGCAGTAGGTCGGGCGGAGGCGATTGAGGGCCCGTATCGTGATCGGGAAGGAAATGATCTGCTCCATTCCAACGGTAGCCCGGTTTTGGTTGGGGATCAGGAGGCTGAAAAAGAGAAGAGATTCGTCGGCCCAGGTCATAACGCCGTGTTCCGTGATGATGATGGGACTGACTGGATTGTCTACCATGGGATCGATCCTACCAATCCTTACTTGCTGGGAGGAGCGACGCGACGTCCCCTGTTGATCGATCGATTGCGTTGGAAAGATGGTTGGCCTCAGGTGGAGGGATTGGTTCCCAGCACAGAGCCGATGACAGGCCCAGTATGGAAGTAGGCAAATTCAGTATCCCTTATGCAGGGTGGAGTCCAAGAGGGGGGAGAACAGTCTCATGGTGATGGAGGGGAATATCTGAAAACGAAGTGCCTTTCCTGTGCCACTTAGTGAAAACGTCACGGAAGGGGAAACGAGCACCTACTGCACCAGTCTCGCTATGGTCACTTCGTTCCCCTTGATTCAATTTACCTTGATAGGAGTGTGAGCAGAGAATGAGCAAACTTCCACGTCCCGATTATCCGCGTCCTCAATTTCAGCGCAACGAATGGATCAATCTTAACGGTATCTGGCAGTTTGAATTTGATGATCACGATGTGGGGATCAAGGAGGAATGGTTTCACGGGAAGGATTTTTCCCGCGGCATTCGGGTTCCGTTTGCCTACCAAAGCCAATTGAGCGGGATCGGGGAGGTGGAATTTCACGATATCGTCTGGTATAAACGAACGTTTCACATCCCGTCGCAGATGAACGACCAGTTGATTTTTCTCCATTTTGGAGCGGTCGATTATCGGGCGTGGGTATGGATCAATGGACAACAGGTTTGTTTCCATGAGGGAGGGCATGTGCCATTCCACGCCGAGATTACACCTTTTTTACGCGAAGGGGAAAACGAGGTAGTGGTACGTGCAGAAGATCCTTCCGACGCCTTGGATCAACCGCGCGGAAAACAGTATTGGAAAGAAGAATCGGAATCGATTTTTTATACGCGCACGACGGGAATCTGGCAGACTGTTTGGCTGGAGGCAGTCTCTCCCACCCATTTGGAGCGCGTTTGGATGACCCCTGACATTGACCGGGATGAGATTGTGATCGAGTATCAAGTGCGAAACCCACTCCCCGATGATCAACTGGAGATCGCAATCACCTTTGACGGCAATCCAGTGGCGACAGAATTGATTCAACTCCATCATCAACGATCACAGCGGGCGATACGACTCAATGATTTTCATGTGCACCACGAAGGACGGATATGGTCACCGGAACACCCCCACTTATACGATGTCACCTTCACCCTGAGGCGGAACGGGGTGAACTTGGATCAGGTAAAAAGTTATTTTGGAATGAGAAAGATCTCGATTGAACAGGGGCGGATCTGTTTAAACAACCGGCCTTATTATATGAAATTAGTCCTGGATCAAGGGTATTTTCCTGACGGGCTGTTGACGCCGCCGTCGGATGAAGCGATTCGCCGTGATGTACAATTAACGAAAGAGATGGGCTTTAATGGTGTACGTAAACATCAAAAAGTGGAAGATCCACGCTATTTGTACTGGGCGGACCGTTTAGGTCTGTTGGTATGGGGAGAGATGGCCAATAGTTACACGTATTCAACCGATGGGGTTCGCCGGATGACACAGGAGTGGCAACAAGCGGTGGAACGGGATTACAATCACCCCTCGGTAGTGGTCTGGGTTCCGATCAATGAAAGCTGGGGAGTGCCACACTTACTTACCGACTCCCAGCAGCAAGCTCATTTACGTGCGATGGTTCATTTGACGAAATCACTGGACGCGACAAGATTGGTGGTCTCCAATGACGGCTGGGAACACGCTGACTCGGATCTGTTGACCGTCCATGACTATCATCCTTATAAACATGTTTTAAAAGAGCGCTATGCCGCCTATAACCATCTGACCTCCTCCTTGCCGGCACAACGTCCCCTGTATATTCCCGGTCACACGTACCAAGGTGAGCCGATTATGGTAACGGAATTTGGGGGAATCGCCTACAAAAAGAGCGACTGGGAAGGTTGGGGCTACTCTGGGGCCACCGATGATCAGGATTTTGCCGAACGATATGAAGCGGTGGTTTCCGCCTTGCTGGAATCCCCGCTGGTACAAGGTTTTTGCTATACACAGTTGACCGACGTGGAACAAGAGATCAACGGCCTCTTAACCTATGATCGTCAACCCAAGATTAACTTGGATGTGATTCGGAAAATTAATGTAGGGAAAGCATGGGATCATGAGAAAATAGAGGCGGATGTGGGAGTGAGGTGAGTGAGGTTTCACCGGGAAGTCCGCTGCATGGATATTCGGGATAATCGGGCTGGGGTTTATTAATGATTCAAGACGGCTCTTTCGCCGTCTTTTTTGTTGCCATTTAGGGGTCACCGGATCATTTCGGGCAAAATGTACGCTGACATATTTCAGACCGCAAAATACCCGACATCTCGTACGCTATGGGATCATCGGTTATTTATTCTATCGCACCATATATTCCCCGCTAGGAGTATATTTCGATGCGCTGAACCTTCATAATTGCGGGAGAGGGAGCGGCACTCAACTTTGGAGCCACGCTGGACCGTTCCATTTCAGATACAATTAATTCCCCCTAATGTATCTATTCAAATATATAATTGTATTATCTTTAAGATCGGAGTGGTGATGATGGATATTGTAGTAAATGGGTTGAATGTTCCAAATTTATCAGAAGGATGGGGAAATATTTAACGAACTGTTAATTCTATCCTTCTATATGAAATAGGAGGACAAAAATGAGATTAGGTTGGGATTTAAAAATCAGAGAAGAAAAATCAATAGATTTGAGAAAGATAAAGGAAATAAATGATCTTGCTTTTGGAAGAGAAACCGAATCGAATATTGTTGATGCTATCAGAAAATCTCCTCACTTTATTCCGCAACTGTCTTTAATTGCAGAGACAGGAGATGGAGAGGTTGTTGGACATATTCTGTTTAGTATCATTTCGATTCAAACAAAAGAAGAATCTGTTAAATCTTTAGTGTTGGCACCTATGGCTATTACACCAAAGTATCAGAGTCAAGGTGTTGGTTCTACATTAATAAGAGAAGGTTTAAACAGATGTGGAAAAATGGGATTTAAACATGTTGTTGTATTAGGACACCCCAATTACTATCCGAGATTTGGGTTTATCCCGGCTATAACTAAAGGAATCAAAGCACCTTTTGAAGTTCCAAATGAGACATTTATGGTATGTGAATTGAAAAAAAATTCATTGGAGAAAGTACATGGCACTGTACAATTTCCAGAACCATTAATGTCTGTGTAATTCGTTCCATATGTACCCCCCCAACTATGTGTATGCTAGAGTTGAGGGGGTTTTTCTCGTACTGAAATGATTAAAATCATTTGCAAGAACGAAACGCCTTGTCGATAGTCTGCTCCAGTTCTTTCGGTGACGGTTTGGCGTATCGCCTGGTCATATTTATATCTGCGTGACCAACTAATTCTGCAACTATAGCAATATCCACCCCAGCCCCGACTAACTCCGTGTATTCAGGTAGATATAAAACACCCTGAGAGGCACGCTAAGAGGATCAGGGCGAGGGATCTGGTTAAGGACCCCTGTGAAAAAAGCCGACTTCCTTAACGTACAGGATGTCGGCTTTTTTATATCCAAAATGTGTCTTAGCGTACACTTTACCCGAAATGGTACGGTGACCCCATTTAGAAACGATTCATGCCGTCAGGTATAATAGAAAGAAATACAAACGGTACGTAGCAATGAAGAGGTGAAGCAAAATGGTTCCCACCGTTAACGAGATGCCGCATTGGTTGACAAAGCGGGCTTTTCTGACCCCCGAGCGGGAAGCGATCTCCGATGGTTACAGGATGTGGACGTTTCAAGAGTTACATGAAAGGGCGGAAGCACTAGCCCAAAAATTAGCCGGTTTTGGCGTAAAAAGTGGTGATCGGGTTGCGCTGTTGCTATATAACCACATGGAATATGCCGCGTTTATCCATGGTCTCTCTTTTTTAGGGGCAGTGGCGGTTCCGCTCAATACCCGCCTTGCCCCGGTGGAATGGGCATGGCAGGTGACGGATGCTGAAGCGAAGGTGTGGGTGTTTGACGAATCCTTTGCGCAAACGGTGCAAGCGATCACGTTGGAAACAAAAACGCTTTGCCTTTCACGAGCGGAAGTGGAAGCGGCATCAGCATCGGGTGGGGAGACGTCATTGTTGGAGCGTATCCAGATGGATGATCCGGCTACGATTATGTATACCTCCGGCACCACCGGCCGTCCCAAAGGTGTGATCCTTACCTATGGCAACCATTGGTGGAGCGCCATTGGTTCAGTGCTCAATCTCGGTTTACAGACGGATGACAAATGGTTGGCGTGTGTGCCGCTGTTTCATATGAGCGGTCTTTCCATCCTGATGCGAAACGTTATCTATGGGATTGCGGTCGAGGTGCAAGCACAGTTTGATCCGGCGGAAGCCAATCGCGCCATCTGCGAGCGGCATGTGACCCTTATTTCGGTGGTTAGTAATATGGCGACACGAATGCTGGATGAGTTGGGGGAGCATGTGTATCCTGATCGATTTCGCTGTATGCTGATGGGAGGAGGTCCGGCACCCCGCCCTTTGTTGGAGCGATGCAAGGCAAAGGGGGTGCCCGTCTTTCAAACATATGGGATGACAGAGACGGCTTCCCAGTCCGTCACCTTAGCGCCGGAAGATAGTTTGGCCAAGTTGGGTTCTGCGGGCAAACCGCTGTTTCCGGGAGAATTGTCCATCCGTGAAGGGGAGCGGGAGTTGTCACCTGGTGAAGAGGGGGAGATCGCTGTGCGCGGTCCCCATGTGACACCTGGATATTGGCGCAGGCCGGAGGCGACGCAGCAGGCGATCCAAGAAGGATGGTTGTATACCGGTGATATCGGATATGTGGATCAAGACGGTTATTTGTATGTGTTGGATCGACGCAGTGATCTCATTTTATCGGGAGGAGAAAATGTGTATCCGGCGGAGGTGGAGGCGGCACTGCTGTCTCATCCTGCCGTGGCGGAAGCGGGTGTGGTGGGGGAACCCCATGATCGCTGGGGGGAAGTGCCTGTCGCTTTTGTCGTTTTGCGTGCAGGGGAGGAGTTGGTTGAAGAGGTGCTTATTCAGCATTGTCGGGAACGGTTGGCCCGGTATAAAGTGCCGGTTCGCATCATCCAAACCAATCATCTTCCACGCAATGCCTCCAATAAATTGTTGCGGCGGAAGTTAAAAGCGAGATTGGTACAGGAGGAGAAGCGCCGATGAAGCCGGAGCGAATTCAACTCCATCATATTCGCATGCGCCTGAAACAACCTTTTGCCAACAGTCTCACCACGGTAACGGAACGGGATCTCATTCTGGTAGAGCTGGTAACGGCGAAGGGAGCGACGGGGTGGGGAGAGTGTGTCGCCTTTGACTCCCCGTGGTATACCGAAGAGACAGTACAAACCGCCTGGCATATGATGGAGGATTTTTTGATCCCCCGTCTAGGTGGAGAGCCTTTGACTCATCCGGATGAAGTGGCAAAAAGGTTTGTCTCTGTTCGCGGCAACCGCATGGCTAAAGCAGCCTTGGAAGGAGCAGTGTGGGATGCCTACGCCAAAGAATCCGGCCTTTCCTTGGCAGATGCCCTGGGAGGTGAGCGGAAGAAGATTGCGGCGGGGGTGGCCGTAGGTGCCAAGTCTTCCCTCGATGCCATGTTGGCTGAGATCCAGGAGCGCGTGGAGGATGGGTATCGGCGTGTGAAGGTAAAGATCGGACCGGGAGCGGATGTAGCGATCATTGCCGCCATCCGCGAGCGATTTCCCCAGCTGCCGTTGCTGGCGGATGCAAACTCCGCCTATACCTTGGCAGATATTGATCGTTTGAAGGCGTTGGATGACTTTGATCTGATGATGATCGAGCAACCCTTGGCTGCAGATGATTTGGTGGATCATGCGCGGTTGCAACGGGAAATGACCACACCGATTTGTCTGGATGAAAGTATATTGAGCCGGGAAGATGTGCGCCGTGCCTTGGAACTGGGAAGTTGCCGGGTGGTTAATGTAAAGCCGGGCCGGGTTGGTGGTCTCACCGAAGCGCGCCAAATCCACCATTTGTGCCAACAGCATGGAATCCCGTTATGGGTGGGAGGGATGTTGGAATCGGGGATTGCACGGGCGCACAATATCGCTCTCGCCTCGCTGCCGCATGTTACTCTGCCTGGGGACATTTCCGCCTCTAGTCGCTATTGGGAGCGGGATATTATTGATCCGGAGGTGTCAATCGACGCGGGATTCATTTCGGTACCGACAGAACCCGGCATCGGATTTGAGGTGGATCAGGAGCTGATCCGGCACTTATGTGTGCGAACATCAGCTTGCAGGATATAGTAGAATATGAAGAAGAGGATGCTGGGTGATACTCGTCAATCCCCTGCCCGTTGCGATTTTGGGGTGCTGTTGTTTAGCATCACGTAAAAGTTCCTACTCATTTCTTCCAAAACAGGGTAAAATAGAGAGGAGATTGAGTTGGACGAAAGAGGGTTATGCCTCATGATCAGGCCGGTAATCAGCATCTCTTTGTTGTCCTTTGGCGGAGGCGTGGCGGCACAGTGGTTCATCTGTGCTTTGTATATCTCCTCAATGATCGAACAAATCGATGGAACGTTGTGGTTGTTGCTGATCCTATATCTATCGTCGGAAACGCTTTTGCTTGCAGCTATTCTTTTTTTTGGGTTTGGTGTTCCCATCTATTCCGTCATTCTTCGCTGGATTCATCGGGATACACCTGGAATCTATCCCCTATTGACTGTGTTCATCGGTCTGATTATGGGGGTGGGGATGACGTGGTGGAACGGACATTTTGATTGGCTGTTATTTGCCCTGCTGCTTCCGGCGGCATTCCTGTTCGGGGGGTTGTGGTGGAACCGAATTGTTGTGGATAGAGAGACGGTTTTTTCCTAAGGCCGGATTAAACGGGATCTTGCTCAAATTCATGCACCCACATCGCCATTTTTGGAGACAAGGGAATGCCGGGATGAATATTCCTGATATGAGCGAGGTATGTCTCTTTGTCGGCTTGCCCTTCCCTTCTGGCGTCCTGATCATTCATTTCACCCACGGTCTGACGGTATACGGCTGTAATGATGAATCGGTGGTTCCCGAGAATCATCGTTTCTCCAGGATAAGCGTATACGCCGTTTCGCCGTTGGGCTCTTTTTTTGCCTGTAAGCACTCGTTCGATATCGTCCTGGCGGGTGATCAATCGCTCAATGGTACAAGTTTTTTCGGGGTAGTCCGTCTGGTCCATGGTCGTATCTCCTTACTGTTATTGTCAATGATTCTCAAAAGGGAAACGGACAGGAGGAAGCGAAAAGAAAAGTATCCTTACACCGATTATGAACGCCTCTGTCATCCAGGTGTGGGGAATCACTGTCTTAAAGGTGACTTGATCGGATGTTCATCAATGGAGTAAGTTCTTCTGCCCCTGCGATTCGATGTTTCGCTCATGCCCTCACTATACCTTACCAGAAAATTACCACGAGGGGAGAAGGAGATCCTGCTTATATTTTATAAATTAGTGAAAGGAAAAAACATGGATTGGAAAATTAGACCTTACCACCCATACAAAGATGAAGAGACGGTTGTTCGGTTTCACCTTGAATTGATGCGTGAACATTATTGGGATCGAATTTTAGTGGAAAATGAAGTGGGTCGTTGTTGGGCGGAGGAGTTGGCGAAGCGTGTAGGGCAACATATGGATATTCGTCAGGATCCGCATCGGCATCATCGTTCCGGCTATATTAACGAGATCTTTTTGGAACCGGCCTATCGGGGATGTGGTTGGGCGGGCGATGCTGGAGGATGGAGAGCGTTGGTTTCTTCAGCAGGGCATTACATCGCGACAAGTGTTTGTAACCAGCAATAACCTGGCTGCAGTTAAACTGTATGCATCACTGGGGTATCGTGTCGCTGATTACAGAATGATAAAAGAAGAGTGATTACTCCCCATGCCTAAAGGCAGGGGATTCTTCGGTAATCTCTGATAACCTATCTCATGTTTGGTTCGATGTTGAGTCGGGAATCGATTAGGGAAAGCGGAACTCACTGAGGTAGGAGGAATTGCGGTGACAGAGATCAATCGCCGTATTTTACTGGCTGAAAGGCCGAAAGGGATGCCGAATCAACACACCTTTCGGTTGGAAGAAATGGCTGTACCGGAACTGAAAGATGGGGAAGTGCTTATCCGTACGGTTTATCTATCCGTCGATCCCTATATGCGGGGGCGGATGAATGATGGAAAGTCATATATTCCGCCATTTCCCTTAAGTGAGGTTTTGACGGGAGGAATCGTAGGCCAAGTGGTAACCTCCCGTGCTGATCGCTTCCAGTCGGGAGATGTGGTGCTGGGAATGTTGGGGTGGCAGGATTACTCTGTGGCCCGGGCCGACGAGTTAACCCTGATCAATCCGGAGCTGGCGCCCCCCTCCACCGCTCTCGGTGTATTGGGAATGCCGGGGTTGACGGCATATTTTGGTTTGATGGATATCGGTTCCCCAAAAACGGGAGAAACCGTGGTGGTATCCGGCGCTGCCGGCGCCGTCGGATCGGTTGTCGGTCAAATCGCCAAAATCCAAGGATGTCGTGTGGTAGGCATCGCTGGTTCAGAGGAGAAATGCCGTTATCTAACCGAAGAGCTCGGCTTTGACGCTGTGATCGACTACAAAGCGGAAACTTGGAAAGAAGAATTAAAACAAGCTTGCCCCGACGGTATCGATATCTACTTTGACAATGTAGGCGGTGAAGTGTCCGATGCGGTGATCAGCCTGATCAATCCGTTTGCCCGTATACCCTTGTGCGGCCAAATTGCGCTGTACAACTTGGAAAAATCGGATATCGGTCCCCGAGTGCAACCGGCTCTGCTGGTAAACCGGGTTTTGATGAAGGGTTTTATCGTCAGTGACTACAGCGATCGCTTTCAGGAGGGGTTGGCACAGCTAGGGCAGTGGGTCTCCCAAGGCAAACTCCGCTACCGCGAAAATATGGTGGAAGGGCTGGAAAATGCCCCTGATGCTTTTCTCGGCCTTTTCCGGGGGGAAAACATTGGGAAACAGTTGGTAAAAGTGTCGTCATTACAACAAAATTGAGGTTGTGCATTCCTTCATCCCATCGGAAATGCCTCAACGACAATAAAAAAGAGAGCCTTCTCCTCGGATAAGAGGAAAAGGCTCTCTTTTTTATTTTTTCTGCTATACAGGGAAGGAGACAAATGCGACTATGTTCAGTCCCTTTTTGATTTGAATAAATTTCAGTATTTATAAGATGAAGTAGCTAGTTGCTAAATAGAAGGGTCTACAAAGTTGAAACAGGATAATGGTATGGTGTTAAATGAGGTCGTTACCATGAAATTTAATGGATATGCGGTGATCCGAAGAGGAGGGCGGGATGTTGGCAGCAACACAGGAACAAGCTGGTTCGGTATGGGAAGTGTTGCGCGTGGCGACGCGGTTGGGACTTACTTCTTTTGGCGGCCCGATCGCCCACCTGGGATATTTTCGCGAGGAGTATGTCAACCGGCGCAAGTGGTTGGATGAGAAAACCTACGCTGATCTGGTGGCGTTGTGTCAATTTTTGCCCGGTCCCGCCAGCAGTCAGGTAGGGATCGCCATCGGCCTGTTGCGGGCGGGTCTGCCGGGGGCGATCGCTTCATGGGTTGGTTTTACCCTGCCGTCAGTGTTGGCGTTGGTGTTGTTTGCCTATGCGGTGCCGGCGGGGAATATGGAAACCTCCGGTTGGCTCAAAGGGTTGATGATCGTAGCTGTGGCAGTGGTGGCACAAGCGGTGTGGGGGATGGCCAAAACATTAGCGCCTGATCGCATCCGCAAAACGATGGTGCTGTTGGCGGCAATCGCGGCGCTCTCTTTTCCTGTGGCTGGGGTACAGGTGGGGATTATCGTGATGGCTGGTCTATTGGGATGGTGGTTATTGCCGCGAGTAGCACCTCCGGATACGCTTTCGCTGTCGGTGGGGTTGGGACGACGGGCGGCCCTCCTTTGTTGGGGATTGTTTTTTGGTTTGTTGCTGTTGTTGCCCTTATTAGCGCAGGGGGGTGGTTTGTGGCTCCCCTTGATCGATGGCTTTTACCGGGCGGGATCATTGGTCTTTGGCGGGGGACATGTGGTGCTGCCGTTGTTGCAGGCGGTAGTTGTTCCAGCGGGTTGGATGGATGCCCCGACCTTTTTGGCCGGTTATGGAGCCGCTCAAGCCGTCCCCGGTCCATTGTTTACTTTTGCCGCCTATCTGGGGATGATGACGGCCGGGTGGGGTGGTGCTGTGGTTGCGATACTGGCCATTTTTTTGCCATCCTTTCTGCTGGTGATCGGTGTTCTTCCCTTTTGGGATGCGATTCGTCGCCGTCCGGCGTTTCAAGCCGCTTTTGCCGGAATTAACGCTGCTGTTGTTGGCATTTTGCTGGCGGCCCTGTTTGATCCAATCTTTATCAAGGCGATCGTTTCTCCGCTGGATTTCTGTTTAGCATTACTCGCCTTCGGTCTGTTGATGATATGGAAATTGCCGCCCTGGCTGGTGGTGTTGGTTGCCGCTGTTGGCGGATGGATAATCGGTTGAGATTTCCACGACTGATAACGGTGGATTTCCCATAGGGACTTGCATGGGTCGCTTGGATAGTTATCGCCTCTGTTTTATTGTGAACAATACCGAGCCAAGTCGACAATCACCCCACACCGGAATGGAATTTGATATAAAACGAAACGCCCCCTTTTCCAGTGGAAGAGGGGGCGTTGTTTATTCTAGTCGTCCGCCTTGTTTTTGGTAACGGCGGCGTTGATTTTTAGGCAGGATGCGCTTGCGGATGCGGAAGTCGACAGGGGTAACTTCCAAGAGCTCATCTTCAGCTAGGTATTCCAAGGCATCGTCCAGGGACAGATTTTTGGGTGGTTCCAGGCGCAGCGCATCGTCGGAACCGGCGGCACGGAAGTTGGTCAGCTGTTTCTTTTTGCAGACGTTGACATCCAAGTCTCCCTCGCGGATGTGTTGGCCGACCACCATTCCTTCGTAAACCTCCGTATTGGCACCGATAAAGAGCGTGCCCCGTTCCTGGGCGGCGTGGAGGCCGTAGGAGGTGGCGGTGCCGGGTTCCCAGGCGACGAGGGAACCGTGATCACGGGTTTGGATTTCACCGGCATAGGGTTCATAGCCGCCAAATAAGGTGTTGAGCAACCCTTCTCCCCGTGTGGCGGTAAGAAACTGCTGCCGGAATCCGATTAAGCCACGGGTGGGAACGCGATAGGTATAGTGAATGGAGCCGTCATCCATCAGCTGCATATCGACCATTTGCCCCTTGCGTTGGCCTAAAAGTTCCACGACTGCTCCTTGGTATTCTGCCGATACTTCGATTTCCACCACTTCTACCGGTTCATGCCGTTTCCCGTCGATTTCCTTTAGAATGACTTCCGGCTTGCTTACCTCAAACTCGTATCCTTCCCGGCGCATGTTTTCAATCAAGATGCCCAGGTGTAATTCACCGCGTCCCGCCACCAGAAACGTGTCAGCGGAATCGGTGTCGGACACGCGCAGGGCGACATCCCGTTCCGATTCAATATAGAGCCGCTCCCGCAGTTTGCGCGAGGTAACGAACGTCCCTTCCCTACCAGCGAAAGGGCTGGTGTTGATACCGAAAGTGATACGCAGCGTTGGCTCTTCCACCTTGATCGGGGGAAGAGGGCGTGGATTTTCCGGATCGGTGATGGTGTCTCCAATGCCAATATCCCCAAGGCCCGTCAGAGCGATTATATCTCCCGCTTGTGCTTCTTCCACTTCAATTCGGTTCAGCCCTTGATGGGTAAATACCTGGGATACTTTCAAGGGACGCTCCGATTCACCGGTGATATGCAGCACCGACTGATTTTTGCGGATGGTGCCGCTGTTGAGACGACCGATGACAATTTTGCCTTTGTAATCGTCGTAACCCATCAGTGTCGCCTGCAACTGTGTCGGGCCGTCAGGATCAACGGTGGGTGCGGGCAGATGGCGCAAAATCTCCTGAAAGAGCGGTTCCAGGCTATCGGTGAGGGCATCGGGTTCCACTCCGGAGTGACCGGTGAGGGCGTTCGTGTAGATAACGGGGAAGTCGGCTTGCTCTTCTGTCGCCCCTAGATCGACAAACAGATCAAAAGTGGTGTTGATCACATAATCGGGGCGAGCGTTGGGCCGATCGATTTTATTGACGACGACGATCGCCTGATGTCCCCGCTCCAGCGCTTGCCGCAGCACAAACTTGGTTTGCGGCATGGGGCCTTCCACGGAGTCCACCAACAACAGAACGCCGTCCACCATGTTCATCACCCGTTCCACTTCGCCGCCGAAGTCGGCGTGGCCGGGCGTGTCGACGATGTTGATCTTCACCCCTTGATACGAGATCGAAGTGTTTTTGGAGAGGATGGTGATGCCTCGTTCCCGCTCCAAATCATTGGAGTCCATCACGCGCTCGGCGACCGCTTGATTTTCCCGAAAAATGCGGGCTTGCTTCAGCATCGCGTCGACAAGGGTGGTTTTTCCATGGTCGACGTGAGCGATGATGGCGATGTTACGGATGTTTTGAGGGTTCATATGACCGGGCACAGCTGTGCCCCTGGCCTCCTTCACACAATAATGATGCCACAAAAAAGCACCCGGCGTAAGACAAGCCGGGAGAATCAGCAATCCGAAAAATGATCCTTCCAGAACAGCATTATATCACAGGGTAGAAGGGATCGCCATCAAGGGGCATCAAAAGAGGAGCAGGACCCGCAAAGGTCCTGCTCAATTTAATCAAAAACAACGTTGGACAACAGTCGGTACAAATAATCCGTATGTCCGCGGAATCCCGGCTCCATGCCGATTAGGGTTACATCCGCATCCTTCTCCTGCACAATGACGGCTTCTCCTTGTGCCGCTTCGCGGTTTTTCCAATGACCGGAGTGGAAAAAGTCCGTGGAATCGTGATAAGCGGCAGCGACGGTTGCGTGATCGGTGGATGTGTACCAGGCGGGCCGGTAGACAAACCCGAGATCCTTCTCCTTATAGCCTGCGGTTAAGGGCGAATCACGGTAATCCACCTTCACAATACCGTTGCTGTTGCTGCCGCCAGCGTGAACTTCCACCTTCGTCAAGCCGAGGGTACGGGTCGCTTGGGAGGCGGAGGAGCCGACAGCGATATATTTGCCGCCCTTTTCAACAAATTGGGTTACGTGCTTTTTAAACGTTTGCACCTGGGACTCATCCTTCAGACCAAACTCCTTATTCGCTTCACTCAAGTTGGAGGAGATCAATTGGGATGTGCCGCTGTAGACAAACACATCATAGGAGGTGAGCCCTTTTTTCGCCACTTCCTGCGGATGCAGCTCCGTCACCTGAAAACCGAGGCGTTCCAAGGCAATACGGGTGCCGGCATGGGATTGTCCTTTGTTCATACCGCCATCTTTTAGGATCGCCACGTTCAGGTTTTTCACCGGTTGGGCACCCTGCGGGATGTTGCCGCTACGGATGGTTAAGCCTGAGTCCCGAACCGCTTGTTGCAGCGTGGAAGAATGGCTTTCAACATAAAAGTCACCCGCTTGATCCCGTTTGACGGTGATGCCTTGTTGGATTAACGAATTGACCAGATGGACCGCTTCCACGGTTTGGTTCGGAATATGATAGGGACCTTTTCCGGACAATTGGCCTGTCGCTTTTGTCTTTTTCACCGGGGTGGATGTTACTGTTACCTCTTCGTCGGTTGGATCAGCTTCAAAGCCCCACAATTCCGGTAAGCTCCAGGCGGAGATATCGTACATGGAAGGGGTGATGTCTGTAATGTCCTCCCCATCCCACAACATCGTGTTGGCCAATCCCGCTTTCGCTTGATTCATTTTGACGATGTAAGTGCCAGCGGGATATTGTTTGCCCTTCGCTTCAAAGGGAGTTTTGGCTTGCTCCACGGAGATATCGTTGTCCAACAAATGATTGACCGCCTTCAGCGTAGGAGTCGGCTGGTCGCGATCCACTGGGAGGATATACGCTTTTGGGAAAAATTCGTCCTGGTGATAGGGATGATCAAACTGGATGCCGCGTCGAAACACCTCCAACTGGTCGCGGATCATTTCATCTTTGTTGTCGGCGGCAAATTTAAGCGCACCCATCACCGCATCTTCTTGCCAGCGCACACCGTCCCAATCGTTGGTGGGCGCTTCCAGGGTATACGCAAAGGAGCCATGGTACATTGCGTACATTGGCGTAAAGATGGGCGGATAATCGTCCCAGCCATCACTATCGTCCCGTTGTGGGATATACGTACCCTTCATATTGCGATACAAGTCGGATTCGTAGGCGTCACGGTTGGATACCAGCTCTGCTTCCATCGCTTCTGCCTGGTCCATTGCCCACTTGGAGAAAAGATCGTATTCATAGTTGGGGTTGTGAGGTGGGGTGCAAGGTTCAATCAACCCCGGCTTCGACGCACCCCCGGAGCGCACATAGCCGTGCAAATCGAGTAGCACCATCGGATTCCAACGGGTGATCAGTTCCACCATCTGCCGCGTTTCCGGTTGGGATGACGTGATAAAATCACGGTTGAGATCGATACCGGCGGAGTTAAAACGCGTTGCAGACCAGCGTCCGTCAGGGTTGGCGACAACATTGAAAATGAGGACATGGTTTTCCAAAATCGTTTTCGTCTCAGTATCATTCTGAGTGGCAAATCGGTCCATCAGACGGAGGACAGCATCAGTGCCGACAAACTCCGTGCCATGGATGGAACCGTTGATCAGGACGGGCACTTTAAAGTCGGAATCTTTTCCCGTCAATTGTTGAGCCGTCACGGAGCGGTTAAACATCTGACGGCGCAATTGTTGATACTGTCCAAACTTCGCTTTAGCACCGGCTTCCGAGATGGTGACCACATACATCGGATGTCCGCCAGCGGACAATCCAGACTCCTCCACCGAAACTCGGTTGCTCTTCCGCTGTAACTCTTTTAGCATGCCTTCTACTTCGGAATATTTGACAAAATCGTAGTGCTCGCTGTTAAAAAGGCTTTTCTCTTTTTCCGGCCCATCATGATAGGCCCAGGCGACACTGGGTACCACCGCCATGACGACCGCCAGCAAAAACAAGGTCCATCGTTTGATCATCAGCCATCCTCCACCCACAAGAAATTTCCAAGGAAAATGTTTTTCCGGAGTCTATCTTTTTCGACTAAATCGTTGAAAAACCTTTTATGAAAAAACGGTAAAATATTCTTGCTCAATCTGAATCGGGCAAAGTCTTTGGGACCTGGCATCTACGTATCTAAAACGGTTGAAAGGAGTGTCAATTGGATCATGTATAGAAATGAAACAACACTCGGACTGCAATGGTCCGAGCGGGATGGGGAGATGAAAGACGGCAACTTACTGTAATAAAAGAGAGCCCCATTGATAGCATCAATGTGGGCTTCTTTTGGATGGGGATTCCCGCTTGCATCGACTAAACAGATTGGTGAGGGTTTACTCCTCGTGTGACGGAAAAGGGGGAGATTTACCGATTCTTTTGCTTAAAAAAATCGGATGCCCATATTTGCTCCAGCCCTCGCAGCTGACATTGATTGATGTATTGGATCAACGAATTCAGTTCTTTTGATGCCGTTTTATTGGGAAAAGAGATAAATATATCACCGCCGGTGGCGCTGTAGTAATCGTATGTTTCATGCTGTTGATTCCAGTACTGGCGGTAGAAAGTAACGATTTCTTCTCCCATTTCAGCGGAACAGCGAATGTGAAGTTGAGTCCAATCATAATCGGTATCTGCATCCCATGCATGGATCATCGAAAGAATCCACTGGGGTTGGGCGGGATGAAAAGCCAAGGTATGTTCGATCGAAAATTCCTGTGCAAAACTCAGGTCTTTTTCCAACATCCCCTGTTCATCAAATGTGATATATTTCGTCTCCGCTTCATCTAAAAAATATCGAGTTTGAAAGATAGTAGAAAAGCCGAATCGTTTTGCGAACGCCACAAAATCTTTTAACTTAAACCGGAAAAACACCCAGCTCTCTAAATCATCGGTATGATACAGGTTGATCAAATCATCCTGTTGATCTGCGAGGGTTTGCTTTGCTTGATCAACAGTCAACGGTGGCTGAATAGCGGTGATATTTTGCTCCCCATAACGTTGGAAAACGTGATACAACTTGGTTCGCAATTTCATTACGGCGTATTGGTAGGGAGTTAAGCCAAACTGGTCTTCTTGTTTCGGGTCGGCACCATGGTTCAATAAAAACTCCAACAAAATTGCATTATTGTTTAATACCGCAATATGTAGCGGGGTAAGACCGTCTTCATTTTTTAGATTGATGTCCGCTCCCAGCTGAATCAGGCAGTCTACCATCGCTTGATTGCCAATGTCGATCGCTTTCTGTAAAGGGGTTTCGTTTCCTTTGAAGTGGTGAAGTTGTTTGGGATTCTTTTTGACTAACATCTCTGCGATCTTTAGGTGGTGGTCATTGGTTTGCTCCGGTCTTTTGATCGTATCATGGAGGATGTATTCTTTGGTTAGAGGAGCGCCGTAGGAGATGTACTCCTGCACCAGCTCACTGTTACCAACATTGATAGCGGCTTCCCAAACCGCTTCATCCAATCCTTCCGGGGTAACCTGGGTACCATAAGAATGAAGCAAACGGGCAGTTCCAACATTGTAGACATCTCTATACAGGTTGGGGTGAACATTGGGATTGGCCCCGTGTTCCAATAACAAACGAACGATTTCTACATAGCCGACGTAGACAGCCTGACGAAGGGGAGTATTCTCATGGTAATCGAGCATATAATCCGGGTGGTTTAAGAGATTGGGATCGACTCCTGTTTGAAGGAGATAACGAATCACATCAATTTTTCCCTGTTTGGCCGCTTCAACGATTGATAGGCTTTGAAGGGAAGGGTCAAGGGGGAGCGGGGCATTCTCTTCCCTTAAAAGATGAGCAATCTCCGGCGTGATGGCCAATTGCAACGGTTTTTGTCCCCAACGATTTTCGAGGTGGGCGGCGCCAAGGGAGAGAAGGGCTGTAACTACTTCTTTTCTACCGGCTAAAGCGGCAAAATGTAGGGGAGTATTTCCTTGTTCGTCGGTTTCATCGATTGTCAATCCTAACTCCGCCAATAGATGGGCATTTTCCGCTGATCCGACTAAGTGTAATAAACTGACTTGAAATAATCCCTCTTTTATTCCGATAGTTTTTTGATGCAGGTGGTGTGGTTCTTCCGATAATTGCTGCCTTAACTCTTCTGCTGATCCGCTGATGGCTATTCGACAAGTTTGCCAAAAAGCTTGGTCATCTTTTTTGATGTTATTGACGATGTTCATGCTGTAACCTCCTCTGATGATCAAGCTCAGATAAACAGCCGGAAAGTAGAAATGATAAATCGTTTTTCCTGCTATTCCAAGTAAAATCGATGGCTTGATGATCTATGTTCATAGTAATCGAATTTGACTCCGTTGTGTCAGCAAGAGAGTAAAATTGCCTTAACGATTGTTTGTGGCTAAAATGAACAAAAGAAATTATCAGAGACGGAGGCCCCCGATGAATCCGATTGAAGTGATGTTACAAACCGATCCCGTCATCATCCTAGATGGTGCCATGGCGACGGAACTGGAACGCCATGGCTGTGATTTAAACGACCAACTCTGGTCGGCAAAAATTTTGCTGGAAAACCCCGATTTGATTAAGCTCGTCCATCTGGATTATTTTGAAGCGGGTGCGGACTGTGCCATTACCGCCAGTTACCAGGCTACGATAGAAGGAATGACGAAGCGGGGTCTCAGTGAGGCTGAAGCTATTACGCTGATCCGGTTATCCGTTGAGCTGGCTGTACAGGCGCGGGATCAATTTTGGGCGAAGGCGGATCATTCAAAGCGGCCAAGGCCCTTGGTGGCGGCATCAATCGGGCCCTATGGCGCCTATCTCGCGGACGGCTCGGAATACCGAGGGGATTATGGTGTGAGCGAGGAGGCGTTGATCGATTTTCACCGTCCCCGGATGAAAGCGTTGATCGAAGCGGGGGCGGATATCCTCGCCTGTGAAACGATTCCCTGTTTGCAGGAAGCTCGTGCGCTTGTCCGTTTATTACAGGAGTTTCCCGGAGCGTATGCCTGGATCACCTTTAGTGCTAAAGATGAGCAACATATCAGCGATGGGGAATCGATTTCCACCTGTGCCGCTTGGCTGGATCGATTTGAACAAGTATCCGCAGTCGGAATCAACTGTACACCGCCACGGTATCTCTCTTCTCTGATAACCGAGATCAAACGCCACACATCCAAGCCGATTATCGTCTATCCCAATTCCGGTGAGCAGTACGATCCCGTGACGAAGAGTTGGACCGGCCCATCCTCCAGCGAAGGATTTGGCCGGAGTGCCCGACATTGGTATGAGTGCGGCGCACGTATCATCGGCGGCTGCTGTCGGACAAAGCCGGAGGATATCCAAGCGATCGCCGCATGGGCGCGAGGAGAATAAGTATCGAAGACGAACGGTAGATGATCGCTGACTTTGACTCTGTGGAACTCTTTTTGGTGGCAGTGTTGGAAGGGAAGATCGTGGGCGCGCTTACGTTTGAAGGGGGAAAGTGAAAGCGGGTGGCTCACTCTGGGTCCTTTGGTATGAGTGGGTTAAAAGAGTACTTGGAAATCAATCGATTTCCGTTTGCTGGAATGTTTATTGGAGTGGGCACATTATAAAGGAGGGTTATTTTATTATGACAGAGTTGAAAAGTGTATAGATAGATCACCATTTGAGACTCCCACGGCTAAGCCATGGGAGTTTTGGGTAGTTAGCGGACTTAGTCATTCTGCTTCGTGCAACTCCTAATATTGGGACTGGTCTATCATCCCGTCCCATGCCGCTCTACAACACGAGTTGCATGTACCCACATGTCCGGTGTATCTGTTACCAGTACACTAGTTCAAGTCCTGTTATTCAATCTGCTGGTTTTACCTATTATGCTAAGAAATTGTAGCTATAAGCTTCCCCAAGGAGATACCAAGCCTGCTGACTTTCATCCCACACATGAAAGGGTTGGGCTTTCAATCAGGGGAATTATGTTTGGTATAATGAAAAATTCATCGAATATTCAAGGGTTTTATTAAAAAGATGTCGAAATCAGTAGAGGATATTTTTGTAACTGTTATAGAAGGGAGACGACAATGGGTACAGAGACGAATCTGTTGCGATACTTTCATCGCAGTCTTCTGGATCAAGAGCAGCTTGAGTTTCAACGGAAAGACGGAATCCATATTCCCGCACATGAATTTTATCGAGGGGAACTCTCACCGGAAAGTCTTTCGATGATCAGGGAAATGATAAAGGATTTGGATGAAGAAGTGGAGTTTCATATCTGTCCCGTCTTTCTCGAACGTGCGGATGATCCGGATGAAATATTCACCCCGATCTTTCTACCGGCTCAGTTGGAAGAAGCGAAATTATTACCGATTTCTCATCAACTCCCTTATATTCCTCGTAAGCATCTGGAACCTACGATCAAAGATAATTTAGCTCTGGGTAGCTTAGAAAAATTGGACGAATTTATAGCGCAAAACCCATACACCGTCGATGGGAATTGGAAACAGGCGATTCGGTACGCAAAAGAGCTATTCATGACTGTAAACGGGAGTCAATGGGATGATTTTTCGGTTGATTCATATCGAGCGAGTAAAGAGGTCTGGATGGCGGTTAAGCTAGGGGGAACCAAAAACAAGCTTATTCATTTTTACGAGGAGTTAATCACTTCTTCTTCCCTGCCGCCGCTGCTAAAGAATTATCTATCTTTGGATGAAAACGAAAAGCGGCCCTTATTGGATTCTACTACTTACTCCAATCAACACTTGGGTCAAATGAATAAAGCCTATCCACTATCACGAGGTCAGAGGGAGTCATTGCAGCATTTTCTCGCATTAAATGAAGGGGAGATGTTAGCGGTTAATGGACCGCCGGGAACGGGAAAGACGACACTTTTGCAAAATGTTGTCGCAACACTTTGGGTAAAAGCGGCGATAAATGGGGATGAAGATCCTCCAGTAATTGTGGCTACCTCAGCAAATAATAAGGCAATTACAAACATCATCGACAGCTTTGCCAAAGACGATGATGGCGCCATTGAAGAAGGGAGAGAAGAACCTCTTCGCGAAAGATGGCTTCCTGATTTAAAGAGTTTTGGCTTATATCTCCCTTCCAATACGAAGATGGAAGAGCTGAATAAAAAAAAGCATCCTTATCACATCGTTAGCCAAAATGGCGAGAACTTTATGAAGGAAATGGAGAAAACCGGACGTCACACGGAGTTGGAGTCCCATTTTCTCCATCAATATTCAAATTATGCCGGACACTCAGTAGATAATATCCAGCAAGCGGTTAAACAGTTGCACCAGGATTTGGTTCAGGTACAAAGAGCAATCGACGAAGGAGCTCAATTGGCGGTTAAGCATCGGGATCAGCAAAAAAGATTAAAAGACGACTTTTCCGGTTCGGTTGAGGGATTGATTCAGTACCAACGTGAATGGGAGCAAAAAGTTGAAGCGGCGGAGAGTAGACGAAAACCATATGTTGAGTTAAAGAAAAAATGGAACGAATATTGTAATCAGGAGCCGTTTTGGTGGAACTGGTTTGCATTTTTACCAGGGATAAAGGCACGGAGGATACGGCGAAATGAAAGTTTTGTGTTGGATCACTCGGAATGGATAGAAGTGGTGTCTTGTACAGAGAATGAAGTGACAGCTGCAATTGATGAAAAATTAAACAAAATGGAAGGTATCAAACAGGAAGCATTTACCAATTCGGAAGAGGCAACACAACTACAAGAAGAGATCAAAGCCACCAAAAATCAAATACAAAAATGGCGTAGTCAATACGGTGTTGAAGAAGAGGATATCATCGCAGGAATGGATACCACGCTTCGTTACACTGCGTTTATGTTGGCCACTCATTATTGGGAAGGAAAATGGCTGCTGGAGATAGAGCATCAGATTCAACAAAGATATAACGAGAGCAAATCGAGCCAAAAAACGATGAAGAAGTGGCGGCGTTATGCCAAATTAACTCCTTGTTTTGTATCCACGTTCTATAAGTTGCCGGATTGGTTTTGCGGTTTTGACCCAAGAGTAAGCGGATCGGGAACTGAACGAGTGTATCTGTCCAACTTTATCGATGTCCTTATCATCGATGAAGTTGGACAAGCTCCTCCGGGGTTGGCGGCACCGGCTTTTGCCTTCGCCAAGAAAAGCCTGGTGGTAGGGGATATTATGCAGATTGAGCCAATCACGTCGATAACCCGTGGTGTTGACCAAGGCAATCTTTTCGGTAGTCGCGTCATCGGTGATTGGAAGAATATCGAATCAATTGAAGAAAAAGGAGTGACGACGACGGCGGGGAGTGCGATGAAAATCGCACAACGCAGAAGCAGTTATATGAAAGTTGCCCCCTTCGGTGGCATGTTTCTCGATGAACATCGTCGTTGTGTGCCGGAGATTATTGGATATTGTAATCTACTCGCTTATGAGGGGGGTCTTACTCCAAAACGCAATTCAAGACAGAAGTACAGTTTTATTCCTCATATGGGCTATGCTCACATTGAAAGTAAGGTGAAAGAAGCCAAAGGTTTAGGGAAATTTAACTTGGAAGAGGCTGAAAGCATAGCGCTTTGGATTCAGGATCATGCAGAAGAGATTATTAACATCTCAGGGAAGAAAAAGGTTGAGGAGTCTGTTGGCATTGTTACACCATTCCGCTATCAGACCGTCCTGATCCAACGATTTTTGCGGGAATTGGGCTTTAAAGATATAACCGTTGGCACGGTACATGCATTGCAGGGTGCGGAGAAAGATATTATTCTATTTTCACCAGTTGTAGGGGCTAAGAACAGAATTCCTTTTTACGACCGTAATCCCAATATGTTGAATGTGGCTGTTTCACGGGCAAAAGATAGCTTTTTAGTTTTTGGAAATATGGAGGAGTTTGGGCTTGTAAAAGGGGCTCCTTCCCATTTACTTAGATCTTTTATTTATAAAGAGGAAAACGAAGTAGTGATCCGATCAGGTCAATCAAAATTGCTGGGCCGTGTTGCAGAACGGATAAGAACATCCTTTGACGGTAACCGCTATGAGCGGACTGTTATTCAACAAATTATACAGATTCAAAGCAATGATGGGCAAATTATTTTTTCCCAGGGAGAAGGTTCAGTAACAGCTACACAGACACTTAACAAATGATGGAGGGATTCATATGAAGGAAAATCACTTCCAAGTTTACAAGAATACCGGACAGATCTCATTCAATACCGGCATCGGCACTCAAAACGTAACCCAACATGTACATAAAGGGAAACAAGATGACTGGGATCGTTTGTATCAATGTTTGATTGAATTAAAAAAACCAATAGCCGAAAGTCATGAGTTGCCAAAAGAAGAGAAAGAGGAGCTACTTGAGTTTTTAAACACGATGGAAGAGCCGATACGAAAAAAAGAAGCGAAACCTGGTTTATTGCGCAAGATTAACAAAGAACTGAAAGAAGCACAAGGTTTTCTTGCCGCCGGTTCTCTCCTGAGAGAATGGATTGAACCGGTTCGCGATATCATTTCCAAGTTATTGGAATGAACTTAAAAGACGACGGAGATTGCCTTGACCGTTTTTGCTTCTAATATCAATAAAGTCTGCCCCCGTTGACAGTGTCAACGGGGGCAGGTTTTATTGCACAATATAAGCCTCTTTGACCAAAAACATCGGCCCAGAAGGAGGGCGGATCAGACCTTTTACGTTTTCTCGCCACAGGTAGGAATAGGAGCGATAATATAGCGGTACGAGGGGAGATTCTTCAATCAGAATCTCTTCCGCTTCCTTCATCTTGTTTAAGCGTGTGTCGATATTGTTGGCAGAACGAGCGGCTTGAAGCAGCTGATCATATTCTTGATTGCTCCATTTTGGATAGTTGTAAGGACCGTCGGTCAACCATACATCCAGGAAATAGAGCGGGTCATTATACGCGGCTCCCCAGGTGGCATAGGCGAGATCGAAGTTGTTCTGTTGGATTTGGTCCAGATAGGATTTTAGTGGCTGTTGCTTAATGTTGATCGTCAGACCTAAGTTGGTTCGTAGTTGTTCCTGAACAAATTCAGAGGTACGTCGGTTTAATTCCGTATCATCCGTAAGGTAATCGAGGGTGGGGGCTTTTTCCAACCCGAGTTCATCCAATCCTTCCTGTAGGAGTTTTTTTGCTTTTGCCGGATTAGTGGAGGATGTGAAGGTACCGACCCGTTCGCGATAGGTTTGCTTTTCATCTCCAGTAATACCGGGTGGTACATATCCATAAGCAGCTTGTGATCCGTTTTTTAGAACGATTTCTGTAAACGCCTTCCGATCGATGGCGGTGGCGATGGCTGTACGAATTTTTTTGTTGTGAAGAAATTTGTTTTGTTGGTTAAGGACAAGATAAGCGGTCGAGGATCCGATAACAGTTTGAGAATCCGCTCGCTCCCGATACTGAGAGGCAAAATCACCGTCGAGCAGCGTGACATCCAGCTTGCCGGCGTTGTAAAGGTTGGCTCCCGTGGCGGTGTCTTTTACCACATTCCAAGTCACTTTTTCCAATTTGACGTTGTCCGCGTCCCAGTATTTTTCGTTTTTAACGTATTCCCAGCTGGTGTTGTGTTTCCAATTGGTTAGTTTAAAAGGACCATTATAGAGCAAAGCATCATCTTCTTGCGCGTATTTGTTCCCTTTTTTCTCTACAAACGCCTGCTTTTGCGGGAAAAAGGAGGGAACCGCCACTTTGGCAGGAAAGGTGGGGGTTGGTTGGTTCAGTTTTACTTTCAGTGTGTGATCGTCCAACGCTGTAACTCCAACATCATCCGCTGAGGCTTTGCCGGTGTTGTAAGCTTCGGCGTTTTTTATGTCGTAGAAGACAAAGGCGTAGGGGGAAGCGGTTTTAGGATTAAGTGCACGCTTCCACGCATATTCAAAATCGTTGGCTGTTACAGGTGAACCGTCGCTCCACTGCGAATGGTGGCGCAAATGGAATGTATATGTGAGACCATCTTTGCTGATATCGGGCTCTTCCTTGGCTACAGCTGGAGTCGGCTGATTGTTTTTGTTTATGGACATGAGCCCTTCCATCGTGTTTACCAGCACGGTAAAAGATACACCGTCGGCGCTTTTGGCACTATCCAACTGTGGGGGCTCTTGATCGGCGGCCAAGTGCAACACTTGTTCAGCAGCCAATTCATTATTTCCGCCTTTGGACTCGTTTTCTGTCGGTGTATTTCCTCCGCAAGCGGCTAGAAGTAAAGATAAGAGAAGGAAAAGGGATAGACTGGGTACAAACCGATTCTTCGACATGGGACGCGCCTCCGTTATGAGTTGATTATACCCACCAGAATACTTGGTTAATTAACATTACCACACCGGCGAACAGGGGATCAATTATGGAGTGTACGAAAATAGTTTACAATTTAAGACATTTCCTCTGTAGTGCCCCTTCCCTTTCTTTAGTCTTGATCATTTCCGTCATGGCAGCGAAAATTGCCCAAGTCGATTGATTTCTATACAATAAAATAGCAGGTTAACGACAAGGAGGAGTACGCCTTTGCTGTTTATCGACAATCAAAACATCCTTGATCCCCGTATCAACCTGGCGATTGAGGAGTATGCGCTCAAGCACCTGGACATCAACAACACTTATCTGTTGTTTTATATTAACGAACCTTCCATCATCATCGGCCGCAACCAAAACACGGTGGAGGAAATCCATGTGGATTACTGCCGCGAGCGGGGAATCCATGTGGTGCGGCGCTTATCCGGCGGCGGTGCGGTTTATCATGATACCGGCAACCTCAACTTTAGTTTTATTACCAGGGACGATGGGGAGAGTTTTCTTAACTTCCGCAAGTTCACGGAACCGGTGATTCAGGCTCTTCATCGTTTGGGAGTGAAGGCAGAGCTAACAGGGCGCAACGATATCCAAGTGGGGGAGAAAAAGATCTCCGGCAACGCCCAGTTTTCAACCAAAGGGCGCATGTTTAGCCACGGCACTTTAATGTTTGACGTCAATCTGGAGCATGTGGCAGATGCGTTAAAGGTGAAAAAGGAAAAATTCCAGTCCAAAAGCACCAAATCTGTGCGCAGCCGTGTCGCCAATATTAGTCAGTTTATGGACGAAAAGAGGTCCATCGATCAATTTAAACAATTACTCCTGCGCTATATCTTTGATGGAAGCGACGAAATACCTGAATATAAGCTGACGGAAGCGGACTGGAAAGCGATCGAGCAGATTTCACAGGAGCGCTATCGCAACTGGGATTGGAACTTTGGCCGCTCTCCTAAGTTTAATGTGGAACACGCCAAGCGCTTTCCCATCGGTTCCATCGATGTACGGATGCAAGTGGAAAAGGGCGTTATCCGTGAGTGTGTGATTTTTGGCGATTTCTTCGGCGTCAAAGATGTGAAGGAGATCCAGGAATGCTTGCAGGGGACGCGCTATTCCCGTGAGGCGATTACACAAGCCTTGGCAGATGTAGATGTGAAGAAGTATTTTGGTGATATCAGTAAAGAGGCGTTTATCGATCTGGTGTATTGAAGATGTAAAAAAGGACCGACCACAAAGGGGAAACCATGAGCCATCAACTATTCAACCTTTCTCAACTAACCGAAGAGCAATATACCGCGATCCAACAGTTACATCAGGAATGCAGCCGTTTTGAACAAATCAATATCAAAATAAACTGGGATATGATTAAGCGACGTTCTGGGGTGGATACAAACGACTTTCTTTGCTATGTAGATAAAAAACTGGTGGGATACCTCGCACTCTACGTTTTCAATAGCAGTGAAGCGGAAGTGAGTGCGATTGTCCATCCCGACTATCGCAGACAGGGTATTTTGAAAAAGCTACTCACCCGAGCTGGGCTTGAGTTAAGGAAAAGAGGGATTCCACAATTTCTTTTTATTGTGGATCACCAATCCCACTCAGGCCAACAAGTAGCTAAGTGTATGAAAACGGAATTTGCTCATGCGGAGTTTCAGATGAAAATGTCGGCCAATCACTGGAAGCTTCCTAACATGAAGCAGATACAGTTAGAAGAAGCATGTTTGAGAGATACAGCAGAACTGGCCCAACTGGATGCGAAGTGTTTTCATATGGATCTCGCCCGATGCATGGAAATGGTAAAGGGTGACTTTACGAAACCGAATCGTGTTCATTTGGTCTTAAAAAGAGATGGGAAGATCATCAGTAAAATCAACATCAGACTCTCTCAACAAAATGGGTATATCTATGGTTTTTGTGTTGATCCAGAGTTCCAAGGACAAGGATTGGGTACGGCCATTCTTTCTGCAGCGCTACAACGATTTCAAGATCAAGTAGAAACGTTTTCTTTAGAAGTGGTTGCAGAAAATCGTCACGCCCTACGCTTATACGAAAGATGCGGTTTTCGCTTCTTATCACAAGATGACTACTTTGCTTTACCCGTCTCGTAGCTTTTAGTAGAGATCTCGAGAAGGAGTATTTCAACAACATCGCTAATCGATTGGGTATTTTGATAATGAAGCACCTGTTTCTATTGAGGCAGGTTCTTTTTTATTGGTAAATCAGATTAGTCTTTTAACAAGTTGCTCAATTATTGTCGAGAAAAAACAATTGAATCCTTTCGAAAAATTAACAAACATCTATTCAATATTTAGGTAACATGTTATATTTCAATTGTCCATCGATCTTTGTGGAAAGGAAGGATTCATGTTGGAAAAATGGAGGTCTGTCTCTTTTGCAGAAGATCCCGGGCTCTATAATCGACTAGAAGAGGTTAATGATCATTCGTTTCCACAATACTTGATCCAAGGTGATCAGACGAATACGTTATATTGGACGAAAGAGGAATTATTTACTGTATTTGCCTCTTATCAATTTGTCCTCTTTCAAGGTGAACAAATAGCGGCAACAGGAAATGCCGTTCCAATATTTTGGGATGGTACCAAGGAAGGGTTACCGGATGGGTATGACGGTGCATTAAGGCGGGCTTTTGAAGAGGATAGAAAGCCAAACACCTTATGCGCCATCTCTGTGGTGGTTGCCCCTTCATTTCGGGGGAAGGGAGTTAGTTCAATAGTTTTGCAGTATATGCGTGAAAATGCAATCAGACATGGACATGATCGGCTCATCGTTCCGGTTCGTCCCAATAAGAAACATTTATATCCCCTGATCCCGATGGAAGATTACATCAAGTGGGTCCAACCGGATGGTTCCCCATTCGATCCTTGGATTCGAGCTCATTGGCGGTTGGGAGCTCGGATCTTACAAGTTGCTTCCGCCTCGATGGTTGCAAAAGCGTCAGTAAAACAATGGGAAGAATGGACCGGTCTTAAATTTCTCCAGTCAGGCAGCTATATATTGCCGGGGGCCCTGCAACCGGTTCAAGCGCGAGTGGAAGAGGATATCATCTTATACAAAGACCCAAATGTATGGATGCGCCATTCCATTTGAAATCAATCCATAAGGAGGGGAACGATGAAAGATACATTCCAATCAAACTATGCATTGGCAAATGATTATTCAAGAGAACCTGTTCCGTTGTCAGAGAGAAAGGGTTGGCTTCCACTGGCACTTGTTTGGATTGCGATGGGAGTAGATCTTTCCGCAGTGGTGTTAGGCGCGGCCCTTATTTCCGGATTAACGCTGCAAAACACGATCATTGTCGTTTCTGTCGGGTCTTTTATCCTCGCTTTAATCGGATTAGTCTGTTCCTACGTGGGATCAAAAACGGGATTATCTACCGCGATGATCAACCGATTTACGTTTGGTGAGAAAGGCTCTTATCTCGTCATTATGGTAATTAGTGTCGCATACTTTGGTTGGTTTGGTGTGACGGCTGGTTTCTTTGGCGAATCGGCCCAATATACAATTTATAGTGTGACGGGTCTCGATATCAGTCCGAAGATTCTGGCCCTGATTGGCGGTCTACTGATGACGACAACAGCTGCAATCGGATATAAAGCGGTTGAAAAATTGAGTATGTTAGCTGTTCCACTCATGTTAGGAATGTTGTTATCGATGTTTCTTAAATTATTTGCCGATAGGGAAAATACAAGCGCTTTACTCAATACTCCTCCAGAAGGAGAACTTATCGGTTTTGGGACAGCAATCTCTCTTGTGGTAGGGGCTTTTATCGTTGCCTGTTCCCACTCACCTGATGTGGCCCGTTGGGCGAAGAGTCCAAAACATGCCATGCTCTCCGGCTTTTTTGGTTTTTTGATTGGAAATAGCCTAATGATGTTTGTAGCGGCGTTTCTCTCAAAGCTCACAGGAACTGAAGATGTGATTCAGATCATGTTGTCAATCGGTTGGGGAGCATTAGCAGTTACCATTCTAATTTTGTCTCAGTGGACTACCAATGATAACCATATGTATACATTAGGTTTAAATCTTTCTGTCTTATTCAAGTGGGTACCAAAACCGATGCTGACCATTATTGCAGGCTTGTTGGGAACCGCATTTGCTGTGATGGGTGTGTACGAAAACTTCATTGACTTTTTACTCCTACTTAGCCCATTTGCGGCACCGATTGCGGGTATATACTTAACCGAGTACTTCTTTCTAAACACCAATCGATTCAATATGGCGTTCTTGGCTAATCAGAACATCAAACCTTTCTATTGGCATGCCCTGCTCGTATGGGGGATCGCTACCACTATCGCTTTTGCGACTACACCAACCATTGACGGAGGATGGGGGCTGTTAACGCTTAGTACAATCCCGAGTGTCGATGGTTTGCTGTCCGCCGCCGGTCTCCATTATATCGTGGGTAAATGGATTGTTCCTCGTTTTGAATCAACACTAGCGAGCGAGACAGCTTAAACTTCCAAATATCAAAATCCCCCCTTTTACGAAGGGGGGATTATTGCATGTAGGATGATGGGATGGCGCTTCCTAGATATTTTTTATAGTATTTTTCTTTGCCTATGATATATTCAATCAACATTCCGAATATTAGCGATTGACTAATAAACAGAAAAGGGCTACACTTCATTCAAAGACCTTCTTAAACATTATTTAAAATGAGGGGGGATAGCCCTGATTCCTGGTGACCACCATCTTTTGAAAAAAGTGAATCGTACACGGGTATTGGATGTGATTCGGCGGTTTGGACCGATTGCCAAGATGGAAGTTGCAGCAAAGACGGGTCTTACATTTGCGGCAGTCGCCAATATTGTCAAGGATTTAGAAAGCGCAGGGATGATTGTAAGCAAAGGAGAGGGAGAATCGACGGGGGGGAGAAAGCCGGTTCTCTTTGAAATGAATGAAGAGGCTTGTTATGTGGTGGCGGTTGATTTTTCCGTTGAAGATATTCAGATGGCGATCATGGATTTGGCCACCCGGGAATGCGCCAAGATCCATACGTCTGCACCTGTTGACGGGGAACCGGATTCTTATATCGAGATCATTGTCACAGGCGTACGTCAGATGATGGCGGAAGCCGGTATCGATGAGCAGAAAATTTTAGGAATGGGCGTTTCATCACCAGGCCCTGTGTTTCCCACTACCGGTCAGATCTTTTACCCTCCCAACCTGCCGCGGTGGAAAGAGGTGCCGCTGAAAGAACGTTTAGAGGCGGCTTTGGGGCTGCCCGTCAAGGTTGAGAAAGATGCCAATTTGGCGGCTATGGGAGAGAAGTGGTTTGGAGCAGGGCGAAAGGCGGAGAACCTTATCTATGTCCTTGTCGGAGAGGGGTTGGGGGCAGGGGTGATCATTGATGGATCTCTTTATCACGGGCAGGAATTTGGTGCCGGTGAAATTGGACATATCACGGTGGATAGGAATGGCCCCAAGTGCAACTGCGGCAACGATGGCTGTCTAGAAGCGATGGCTTCCGGGATCGCCATGGTGAGAGAGGTACGCGCCAAACTGAGACAAGGGGAACAGTCTTCTTTTTTTCATCAGGGGGAGGTTACTTTTCCACATTTTATGGAAGCGCTTTCAAAAAGGGAGCCATTGGCTCGATCGGTAGCTGATGAAGCTTCCCGGGTTTTGGGAATCGGTGTAGCCGGTGTGATTAACGCTTTTCATCCGCAAAAATTGTTGATCGGCGGGAAAGTTCCTGAGGTTTACCCACAGATGGTCGAAATTGCGGCACAAATCGCCCAAAAACGGGTGGTATCCGTATTTCGTGATCGGCTCAATATCTGCACCGGTGAACTTAAAGGACGATCATCCCTTGTCGGTGCCGCCGCTTCGGTGATGGAAGGCATGTTTACGTTAAGGATACGTTGATCTCTTTGGGTGAGGTTGTGAGTTAGTGGCTTATCAACCTGTGAGAATCGGGCGTGGGTGTTGGTGATTTCCATTGCTATCAAAAAGGAGTGAGTCTGTTGAACCGTGTTCAAATGATCTGTTCCCTGATGGCGGTGCTGGTGTTGGTGGGGACTGTGATGGCGGGGTGTGCAACGGGACAGGGGGATTCGGCCAATACGATCACATTGTGGCATGGGATGACGGATACGGGTAAAGAAACATTTGAACAATTGGCGGCTCAATTTGAGGAGAAACATCCGGATTTCAAGGTGAATGTGGTATATATTGCACAACAGGGAGAAGGGCGAAACGAGAAGTTGCTGGCGGCGATTGCTGGCGGAAACCCACCTGATGTGGCCTTTTTTGATCGATTTGAAGTGGGTTCGTGGGCCAACCAGGGGTCGTTAACTGATTTGACGGCGATGGTGGAAGAGTCCGACCTCGATCTGGAAGGTTACTATCCCTTTGCTGTGGAAGAGGCGTCATACAAAGGAAAACTGTACGCCTTGCCGATGGGGACCGATGCCCGTATGCTTTTTTACAACAAGGATCACTTTCGAGAAGCGGGGATTGACAGTCCACCAAAAACGATCGCAGAACTGGAAGCAGCAGCGGAAAAACTGACGATTAAAAAAGGGAAACGGTTTGAACGTATCGGCTTTATCCCTTGGTTGGGACAAGGTTGGACCTATACGTGGGGGTGGAGCTTTGGCGGCGATTTTTATGATAAAGATAAAGAGAAAGTGACCATTGAGTCGGAAGTGGTGCAATCGCTGGAGTGGATGCGAGATTACGCCAAAAAATATAATATCGAAGATGTAACCGCTTTCACCGATTCAACCGGTTCGGCAGCATCGGATCCTTTCCTCACAGGACAGATCAGCATGATTGTGGATGTGAATGCCAAGATATCCGTCATCAACAAATATAAACCAGATCTCAATTACGATGTTGCTCCGATTCCAACACCTACCGGCAACGACTTTACCACCTGGTCCGGTGGTTGGAGTCTGATTATGCCGAAGGGAGCGAAAAATCAAGAGGCGGCATGGGAGTTTATGAAATTTGTCGCGGGAGAAGAAGGGCAAAAAAACTACAGCAAAAACACCTACAACCTATCGGCGATTGACTCGATCAATCAGGAGTTGTATGAGGAAGATCCCATCATGAAACAATTTGTTGATCTTCTGCCCTCCTCCAACCATCGCCCGGTAATTTCGGAAGGAACACTGTTGTGGAATGAGTTGAACAAAGCGCGCGATTTAGCGGTGAGAGGAAAAGGAGATCCCCGACAATTAATGCAAAAGGTATCCAATAAGGTAAATAAGGAGTTGGAGCAGTAGAGGAGGGTACACCGATGAAATCGGAAAAAGTGATAACAAAACCGGTCGATTCCCGTGTTTCAATCAAAAAAACAAAATGGCGAACCTCTCATGTTTACGGTTGGTTGTTTGCGTCTCCCTGGGTGATCGGAATGTTGCTGTTTTTCGCTTTTCCGTTACTCTCCTCAATCTACTTCAGCTTCACCTCATACAGCATCATCAACCCCGGAGAGTTTGTCGGACTACAAAACTATCGTGACTTAATGAATGATAGCCTGTTTTGGACCGCCATTTACAATACGGTGTACTTTACCGTTTTTTTTGTCCCGCTCAGTATTTTTTGCGGTGTTTCGTTAGCGTTGTTTCTCAACATGAAAGTGAAAGGAATGGCGATCTACCGTACCATCTTCTTTCTACCGACTCTCGTCCCCCATGTGGCGATGGCGGTGCTCTGGGTGTGGCTCCTTAACCCACAGTTCGGCTTGGTCAACGGCATGCTGGCAGCTGTCGGTATGGACGGTCCGGCGTGGTTAGGCAGTGAAACATGGTCAAAACCCTCCTTGATCTTGATGTCCCTGTGGGGAATCGGGCAAGCGGTCGTCATTTATCTCGCAGGATTGCATGACATCTCCCAGGATTACTATGATGCCGCTGAGGTGGATGGGGCCAACAGCGTGCAAAAGATTGGCCATATCACGTTGCCGTTGTTGACACCGGTTATTTTCTTTAACCTGGTGATGGGTGTGATTGGAGCATTTCAGCAGTTTACCCTTCCCTACACAATGACCAAAGGGCAGGGGACACCGGGTAATTCGCTTGTTTTCTATGTGATGCACATTTATGACAACGGTTTCAAATTTTTTAAGATGGGTTATGCATCCGCTATGGCTTGGATTCTGTTTGTGGTAATTATGGCTTTGACAACGCTGATCTTTGTCACATCAAAACGTTGGGTTCATTACCAGGGAAACTGAGGAGGGAAAGTGATGAAGCCGAAGCTGACTCGTTCCATTGTGGCGCATACGGTATTGATCGTCGCCTCCATTCTGTTCCTCCTCCCTTTTCTGTGGTTGGTATCGACTTCACTTAAACCGACGACCCAGATTTTTACTTGGCCACCGCAATGGATTCCCAATCCGATCCATTGGCGCAACTATCTTGATGCGATGGAGTATATCCCGTTTTTTACCTACTTAAAAAACACTGTTGTGATCACGGTTTTAGGCACGCTAGGGGTTGTTCTCTCCTGTCCGCTGGTCGCTTACAGCTTTGCTAAATTGAAATGGAGGGGGCGGGATACGCTCTTTTTTATCACGATTGCGGTGATGATGATCCCCGGTCAGGTGACGATGATTCCGTTGTTTATCTTGTTTGAAAAAATGGGGTGGGTTGGTACCAATTTGCCCTTGATTGTGCCCGCCTTCTTTGGAGTTCCCTTTTTTATCTTTTTGCTGCGTCAGTTTTTTCTGGGATTGCCGAACGAATTGATTGATTCCGCTCGTATGGATGGTGCGGGGGAGTTTCGCATCTATTGGCAGATTATGTTGCCCTTAGCCAAACCGGCGGTATTGGCTGTGGGGCTGTTCCAATTTATGGCTGGATGGACGGATTTTATCGGGCCACTGCTCTATTTGACCGAGCCGGATTCCTATACGATGTCCCTCGGCTTACAGCAATTTCAGAGTGAGAAGGGGTCGGAATGGGGGTTGATGATGGCGGTGGCGACGATGATGACGATGCCGATCATTGTGTTGTTCTTTCTGTTGCAAAAAACGTTTATCCAAGGGATCACGTTTACCGGGATCAAGGGTTGAACGGGATAAAAGCCAGTGTGAAAAGGAGAGGATGGAGCGATGTTTTTCACAGAGAGAAAATTGCGAGCCCGCATTGATGAATTGTCCCCTTATCGTTACCGCGATGGAATTCCCATTTCCTCCTTTAAAAGTCGGATGGATGTAGATGGAAAAGTGGGGGCTTTTCCGCCGGAAGATGGAGAGTGGTCCACTCTTCAACGGGGTGAGCGATGGCAGGGCAGGGATCTCTATCTGTGGATACAGGCGGATGTCTCTGTACCGGTGGAATGGAAAGAGAAGACCGTGGTGGGCTTATTTGACTTTGGTAAAACTGGAGGAGGACATAATTCGGGGTTTGAATCGCTGCTCTTTCTCAACGGTAACCCTTTTCAGGGGGTGGATTCCAACCATCAGGAGGTGTTTATACCTTCCGAAGCCTCCGGTTCCACTTTATCGTTGGCGTTTCGGCTGTGGTCGGGCCTGGAAGGAGGAGGGGTACAGCGGGAGCAGGAGCATCAGATAAAGCGGGCTGAGCTGGCTTGGTTGGACGAGCGGGTGGACCGCTTTTATTACGATGCTCTCGTCGCGCTGGAAACGGTGGAAGTATTGCCGCAACATGCCGCTGAACGGGCGCAACTGTTGTCCGCCTTGGATCGGACATTTGCATGGATCGATTGGTCCCAACCAAGGAGCGAATCCTTTTATCGATCCATATATGCAGCAGGTGAGGGGTTGGAACAGGAGCTACAAACACTGGAAAAACAGCATGGGGTGACGATTCGTTGTATTGGACACACTCATATCGATGTCGCATGGCTATGGCGGTTAAAACATACGCGGGAGAAAGCGGCCCGTTCTTTCTCAACGGTGTTGCGGCTGATGGAACGGTATCCCGAATATTTCTTTTTACAGACCCAGCCACAACTGTACGATTATCTCAAAAAGGACTACCCCACCATTTATGAGCAGATCAAAGAGCGGGTAAAAGAAGGAAAATGGGAAGTGGAAGGGGGTATGTGGCTGGAGGCGGATTGTAATATTCCTTCGGGGGAATCGCTGGTGCGGCAGTTGCTCCTCGGCACCCGTTTTATCCGGGAAGAATTCGGGAAGGAATGCCGCTATCTATGGCTGCCTGATGTATTCGGCTACAGCTGGGCCTTGCCTCAGATTTTAAAGAAATCGGGTATTGATACCTTTATGACGACCAAAATCAGCTGGAACCAGTTTAACCGGATGCCACACGATACGTTTTGGTGGAAGGGTATGGATGGTACTGAGATCTTGACGCACTTTATTACGACGACGGAACGTACCGATGGTAGTTCCTGGTTTTATACCTACAACGGTGTGATTACGCCAGCGTCGATAACCGCCTCCTGGGAAGCGTATCGGGATAAAGAGATCAACCAAGAATTGCTGCTCTCTTATGGATACGGCGATGGTGGCGGCGGGGTAAATCGGGAGATGCTGGAGAAACGGCGGCGGGTGGATCGTATGCCGGGTTTGCCCCAGGTGACGACAGGGACCGCAGGGGAGTTTTTTGCACGATTGCATGATCGGATCAATGCCACTGACCGCTATGTTCATACCTGGGACGGGGAACTTTATCTGGAATACCATCGTGGCACATATACCAGTCAAGCTTACAATAAAAAGATGAATCGGCGGATGGAACTCCTGTATCGGGAAGCGGAATGGCTCAATGCTATTGCTGGATTATCCCACCTGGGTAGGATCCGCCAGGGGCAGGATTCCTTGACAGAAGGGTGGAAAATCATTCTCCGCAACCAGTTTCACGATATTATCCCTGGGTCATCGATCCCGGAAGTGTATCAGGATTCACGGGAGGAATATTCGGAGGCTGAGGCGATTGGTCACGGTGTCTGGAATGAGGCAGCAAGCTCGTTGCTAGAGAAAGGGGCTGATCATTATACCGTCTTCCATTCCGCTCCTTGGACTGGGGCCGGTTATGTCTGGGTGGAGGGAGAGGAGGATACCGTCAATTTTACGGATTCAGACGGTTCCCTGTTAACCGCACAACGCTCGGATGGCGGTTGGTTGGTGGAAGTGACAGACTTGCCGTCTATGGGCTTTAAATCGATGCAAAAGCAGGCGACAGCTGAAAATACCGTTCAAATCAGTCCCTTTACGGTAAAAGAAAACAGCGTTCTCACCCCACTGTATGAATTGGAATGGGATGAACGGGGGCAGTGGATCCGACTCTATGACCGGGAACAACGCCGGGAAGTATTGGCGGAGGGAGAGCGGGGCAATGTTTTGCAAATATTTGAAGATAAGCCGCTCCATTATGATGCATGGGATATCGATCTATTTTACCAACAGAAGATGAAGGAAGTGGTTGAGCTACAATCCATTGAAACAGTAGAAACTGGGCCGCTGCGGGTGGTGATCCGTTTCCGCTGGAAATATGAGGATTCCAGCATCAGCCAGGATGTTATCCTATATGCGAACAGCCGCCGGATTGATTGTCAAACCGATGTCGATTGGCAACAGCGGCGGCAGCTTCTGAAAGTGGCTTTTCCCGTCGGAATTCGGGCGACAGAGGCAACGTACGATGTCCAGTTTGGCAATGTGAAACGGCCAACGCACTGGAATACAAGTTGGGACTATGCCCGTTTTGAAACGGTGGGACACCAGTGGGCCGATCTATCGGAGCGGGGATATGGAGTCAGCCTGCTGAACGATTGCAAATACGGCTACGATATCAAGGGGCATGTGATGCGCTTGACATTGTTAAAGTCGGCTACTTTTCCCGATCCGGAGGCGGACCGGGGAGTGCATTCATTTACGTATGCCCTTTATCCTCATGCAGGAGATTGGTTTGAGGGTGGGACGGTACAGGCAGCCTGGGCACTAAACAGCCCACCGACGGTACGTAAGGGGAGGGTGGAAGGTGGCGAACGCTCCCTTTTCCGCATCTCTTCTCCCCAACTGATGGTGGATGCCGTTAAAACGGCGGAAGACTCCAATCAACTGATTTTACGGGTGCATGAGTATGGTGGTTCCCATGACGAAGTTACTATTACCAGCGATTACCGCCTTGTCTCCTGGCAGGAATGCGATCTAATGGAACGACCAATCGGTGAGCGACAACAGGGGACAGCCATTGACTTCTCCGTTAAACCGTATGAGATCAAGACGTTTTTAATTGAGCTAAAGCGGGATTAAGCAGGGAAAACAGGGGAAACGAGAAGCGAACCTCGTCGAGGAGGTTCGCTTTATTTTTTTCTATCTGGGAAACTGTAAGATAATATCCTGCGGGGGCATCTATATAAGTGGAAGGCTAGTCAGATGACAGGTGATAGGAAAGGAGACGAGAAACGTGATGAACCATAAGGGAGGGGGGATGGAACCTTTCCGCGATCATGACTTAGTGGAGAGGGCACGGGAAGGGGATTCAGACGCTTTTGCGGAACTGGTTCGGCGGCACCGGGCAAAAGCGCACGGTTGGGCTCAATCGATCACACATGACCCGCACATGGCAGAGGATATCGTCCAGGATGCATTTATACGTGCTTTTTTGCGTTTTGGAACATTGCTTGAGTCAAACCGGTTTCTACCGTGGTTACGCCGTATTGTCCAAAATGAAGCATTGGGCAAAGTGCGGCGCGGTGGGCCTTACCGGAAGGAGCAGCCGTTTTCCAGTTTAAAACCGGTTATGCACGAATCAGAGGTTAATTACGAAGACATTGACAGCATTTTAGACTATTTAACGCGATCGCGCGGGCAAGAGGAAGGTTCAAGGTACAACCCACATGAAATACTCGTGCAAAAAGATATTTTAGAGACAATTCGTCAATTGCTGTCTTGTTTAAGCCGCCGGGAAAGGAGCATTTTTGAAGCTTATTTTTTTGAGCAACTGACACCACAGGAGATTGCTGACTTGTTATCAACGACAACGGGAAATGTGTACACCTCTTTACACCGTGCAAAACAAAAAGTACAGCGTGAACGCATCCGTATTTTTTTGCAACGCCATATCCACATTCGAAAGGGGAAAGGGTTAATGGGACAAAAAGTGTTATCGACTCCAAAATTGTCGGCAAGTTGGACATCGATTGCGGCCGCAATTACAACGGCCATCGGTTATACGGGTCAGGACGTATCATTATCAGATGTGATGGGATATACGGGGCATGCCTTTCGGTTGAACATTCATAAAGGAGATGTCGATGTAGCAGGTCCGACGGCGTATAAATGGAATCCGGTTGTGTCGCGGGGCCTTGCCCACCTTGGCTTTGAAGTAAGCGATGTCGGTGCACAAGCACAGACTTCACCTGAAAAACTGACGGAAGCGGTTGATTTGATTCATGATTCGATCGATCGAGGGATACCGGTGGTTACGTGGGATTTGTTTGTTCCTGAGTTTGGGTTAATTTACGGTTACGACGATGAAGCGCAAACGTTTGCGGCGGTTGACTTCAAAAATGATGGAAAACTACCTTATGACCAGCTCGGTATGGGAGAGATAAAGGAACTGGCCGTTTTCGCTCTTGGAAAGTGGAAGCCGGTCGACAAGAAACATGCTTTTTTGCAAGCATTGACGATGGCTGTGGAACATGCATATGGAAAAGAACCGGCTTTGCGTGGGTTTGTCCAGGGAGTGGCCGCTTATGATACATGGATTGAGGCGTTTGAATCAGGTACCGTTGATCCCTTTGGTAACTCATACAATGTAGCAGTGGCAGCGGATGCAAGGCGGTTTGCTACACACTTTTTGTTAGAAAGAAGCGCTTGCCCGAAAAGTATTGGGGATAGCAGGATAGTGCAGTTAACGGCTCGAGCGGCAGTTTGCTATGCACAGGTTTATGAATCATTACAAGCCCTTAACCAGCTGTTTCCTTTTCCAGCAGGCGGCAATCCGAATGAATCGACACAGCGAGCACAGGCGATTACCCTGCTCACTCGGGCTAAAGAAGAGGAATTAAAGGGTGTCGCTCTTATGCAAGAAATTGTTGACGCTCTTTCAGCCAGTGATGAAGTCGTTGATTGAGATCTTGTATATCGTAAGCGTGTAGAGTCGATTGCTTGTGTTTTATAAACAAAAGTGAACCTCGTTGTGAGGTTCGCTTTTTTGAATCTTGGCCTACTTTACAACAACAGCAGTTCCGGCAATCCAGTCATAGATTGATCTTTTGCTTCTGCTAAGGAGAGGGGTTAGCATATATAGGGACACGGCAATATAAACGAAGCTCATGACAGTGTAGAGAAAGGGAAGGGGGTAAGAGGATGGATGAACGAAGTATTCGGGGGGAAGGGCCAATCGCCAAATTACAAAATGCGCCATTTCCCAGGGGGTGAATTTAACTACCGACCGTAAAAGCGATCTTCCTAGTCGCGGACGATCTCCATTTTGATCAGTCACCTGAATTCCCATTTTTCTTTTTCCCCAAGTCCCTTGCCAATTTGAGCTTTCACATATGGCAAAGTAAAGTGTAACCGGCAGGGTAATAAGGAAAAAGCCGGTGATTTCAGCGGATAACGGGGAAGTCGTAAATAGGGGAGTCAAAACCGGCTGTAATAAAGAAGATACCAGTCCTAACAAAATGCCGTAGGCGACTATGATGAGATAGTCTAACAGGAAGGCATACATGCGTAATTTTAATGAAGCATAGCGGGTGGATTGATATGATTCGTATGATTCCGTTAGATTAGGCTTCACGATTTGGTTTCCCTCACTTACATATTGATTTAACTATATTCTACGAATGTAAAAAGAACCCCTTTCACTGCGCATGAAGGAAAATTACCCCCATGAGGAAGCGAACCTCACATCAAAGGAGGTTCGCTTTATTATTTCAGCCCTTAGCGGAGATAGACGGAGGGATCTGTTTTTCTTTAACAGGTGGCCGGATCAACAGTGGAAGGAGAGAAGCAGCTACCAGCACAAGGGCAATCGTATATAAGGCGGGGGTGTAGGTTTCAGTTAGCTCGCGGATGCGGGCGATCATCAATGGGCTGGGGATGGCGGCGAGGCCCCAGGCGAGAAGCATCCATCCGTAGATGCCGCCGACGTTTTTGGTACCGAAGGTATCGGCGCAAAACGAGGGCATGGTGCCAAAGCCACCACCGTAACAGAGAGCGATCATTGCAGTAGCGGTTACAAACAAAAGGATGCCGTTGAGATGGGGCAAGAGGAAAAAGAGTGGCGCTTGTATTAGGAACATGGTGACAAAAACCTGACGTCGACCGATCCAATCAGAGATAGCAGCCCAGAAAATACGTCCAACGGCGTTAAAGAGAGAGATGGTTCCAACCACAACAGCGGCGGATTGCACCGGGTCCAATCCGATAATCTCCTGCCCCATCGGCGATGCTTGGGAGATGATCATAATCCCGGCAGAGACGTTTAAAAACAGCATGGCGAACATCATCCAAAATTGGCGTGTTTTTAGCGCTTCCTTTACCGTAAAGTCACGATTGGCCCGGGTAGATTGCTCCTGGTGGGAGGGTTGCCACCCCGGAGGAGACCATCCGGTGGGTGGATTGCGATAGAACTGGGCAGCGCCGGTCACCATTACCAGGTAGGCTACACCCAGCAAGGTGAATGTTTGTGTTAGACCCCAAATCTCGATGAGGCGGGCGGCCACTGGGCTCATTAGCAACGCTCCTGCGCCGTAACCGAATACCGCCAAGCCGGTGATGAGGCCGCGCTTATCGGGAAACCATTTGACCAGCACAGCGACGGGCACGATATAACCCATCCCCATCGCCACTCCCCCGATCACTCCATAGGAGAGATACAGCAATGGTAAAGAGTCAGCCACAGCGGTCAAGAGATAACTGAGTCCGTAAAAGATACCGGCAATGGTGGCGACCAACCGTGGACCTTTGCGATCTTGCAGCAATCCGCCCACAATCGTGCCCAAACCGAGAAAGAATATGGCCAGGGTGAAGGCGAGGGAAACCTCCGATCGCGTCCAGCCGTATTGGTTCATCAGAGGATTAACAAAGACGCTCCATCCATAAACCGCCCCCAGGGCGAGTTGCATCACAATCGCCGCTGCAACAATACGCCAGCGATCAGTCTTTTTTACTTGTTCCACGCGATTCCCTGGTCAGAATCCGGTGGCACGGATGAGTATTTACGATTAAAGGGAGGGGAGTATCTGCAAAAGGGGTGCTACATCGATTTTATGATCTTGCTGAATATAAAAAGGCGTCATCGATCTTTCATTCTTTCAGAGACGAGTACAAAGTTGTGAAGAGATTATTACCAGTCGGAGTGTTCGATTGATATCCAGATATAGTAATTGCCGTGTTGCGATCACTGCACAATCGTCGTCACCGGATCTACCAGGATTGCCCCCCCTTCGAATTTGTTAATTTCAGCCAACGGATGATCGGTTTAGTTCTCCTTGGTGGCTGCGGCGGGAAAATGATCCAGCGATGAATCAGTTGTTTTGTTTAGCGGCACAATGCTGACGATGGCATTGTAATCTGGTTCGCCGCTTTCACTGTCAAAATGGCCATAGGGGATCAAGGGGTTGCCTTCTGGCCAATGTACTTGTAGGTTGCCGGGCTGAATACGGGTGATTTTGGCTCGTCCCCGAAATTCGCCTGTGTCCGAACGGAGCAACAGCGGATCTCCTTCCTCGATCCCAAGGGCGCTCGCATCATGGGGGGAGATAAACACGTCGTCCCGATCCGATCCGGTCAGATTATCGTGATTTCCCCACACAATGCTGTTAAACTGCTTTCCGCGGCGGGTACTGACGTGATAACGACCAGGGGGAAGCGCTTCCTGCGGTAGGTTGGCGGGAAAGAAGCGGGCATGGCCGTCAGGGGTGTTAAAGCGGTAATCATCGCATAGACGCGGACCGCCCCATTGAAAGCTGTCTCCCTTTTCCCGCAACTGTTGGATGCCGTCGTAGAGGGGAACGATGCGGGCGATATCTGCTCGGATCTGGTGGGGGCCGTCATAATGGAGCAAATGGGCGGATTCCGGTTTTACCTTTTTGGCGAGTTCCACTGGGATTTGCCACTCCGGTCGGGCTTCACCGATACGGGGTCCAGGGATTTCCGGGCTGTAGATCACACGCCGTTCCGTCGATGTTTCCGTGATGCCACCAGGTGTTTCATAACGGGTTGCCGCCGGCAGGAGAATTACGATTCCGTCTTCATCTTCCGGCTCCACCAACATCTGCGGGCTAACGACAATATCCTGGTGAATGCGGACAGGGATGCGGGTAAGAGCCGTCTCTACATAGGAGGGATCGGGAAGGGTTTCAAGGAAATTTCCACCGATGAAAAACATGACATCGATCTTGCCGTTGTGTGCGGCTTGAATCATGGCGGTCGCTTTCCAGCCCGGCTTTGGGGGTAACGGGAATCCCCAATCTTTTTCAATTTCCTGAGCGGTATCGGGATTGACCGGTCGTCCCATTCCGTAATGAGTGGGGACCGCTCCCATTTCAGCACCGCCTTGTACGCCGGAGTGGCCCCGAATCGGATTGAGGCCGGATTTCGGTTTTCCGATCCGTCCCAATGCCAGCGCCAGATTGGTGATGGCCTGCACATTGTCGGTGCCGTGTCGATGCTGGGTCACACCCATACTCCACACGGTAATCGAGGAATTGGCATCGGCGTACAGGTCGCCGAAGCGGCGCATCTCCTCCCGGGACGTTCCTGCTGATTGCTCCAGCTGCTCCCAACTGAGGGAGAGCAGATGTTGTCGTACAGATTCAAACCCGATGGTGTGTTGCCGAATAAAATCATCATCCGCCTTATTTGTCTCCAGCAGATGTTTTAATACCCCATTGAAAAAAGCGGCATCCCCTCCAGTACCGATTGGGAAGAAGTCGTCCGTCAATTTGGTGCCAAAAACAGCGCTTTCCGCAACGGAAGGTACCCAATAACGATCCAGCCCCTCTTCTTGGTAGGGGTTGACCACTACCACCCGTGTACCCGCTTTTTTGGCATAGTAGATATACTTGGTGGCGACCGGCTGATTATTGGCCAGATTGGACCCTACTAGAATCAAGAGATCGGTGCCGATCCAGTCGGTGTAGGAGATGGTGGTCGCTCCAAAGCCGATCGATCGTTGCAGGGCGATGGTGCTGGGGGCATGGCAAATTCGGGCGGCGTTGTCAATATGGTTGGTTCCGAGAAAGCGAGCCGCTTTGTTGGCGGTGAAGTACGCTTCATTGCCAAGGCCGCGGGAGGTAAGATAAAAGGCGAGATGCTGTGGGTCGGTATGGCGGATTCGTTCCGCTGCCAGCGACAGCGCCTCCTCCCAAGATATACGGGAGAATCCTTTCTCCCCTTTTCTCCGCATCATCGGATAAGGTAAGCGCCCCATTTCCCGTAGTTCCTTGCTACTTTTCTGCTGTAAGTCGGTAACATCGGACAGGGCGGACACATCTAACGCCGGCATGGTGTTCATACGGAGAAGATTTAACCGTACCATGCATAAATGGGTGCCCCCCATCGTCCAATCCTTCATCCCTGTCGTTCCCAATGCACAACCGTCGCAACATCCGTCGTTCAGAATGCGCCACGCGTATCCCAATTGATCCCGGTTATCCCAGGCGACGCGCATCATATCCCGAAAGTGATGCGGTTTCACCTGACCCAGGCCGGTTGGGACCACACTAGCCCAACTTTTTGGATTCCACCTGCGTCGCAACTGCTTTTCCATGAAACGTTCCTCCCATCTTGCCTGCCAGCAAAGAGTGATTTGCGGAGATTAGTGATAAAGTTAGGAAAGTGTTTATTTAAAAGGAGTGCCGAGGTTGTGGTGGAAAGCGTTTTCAAAACGGCGATCAAACGTGATCGTTCCGCAAATGTTCTCTCATTATTGTAGCATAATACGGATGATTAAGAATAATGAAGGAAAACGAATGAATAACAGAAAGGTAAAATGAAATTCATATGTAGGACCCTGTTCATTCGAAACGAGCCGTTAAAAAAAGAAGGCCGGCTTAGCCGACCGACCGAGTCTCGATTGGTATCCCCCTATGAGGATGGGGTTTACCCAAGAATCTCCTATGTGTTTGGTATGGGGAGATGTCAATCTTCCCAAACTTTAACCGAGGTCATACGATCCCCGTTCTTCATGTTTTTGGCGGTTTCCAGTCCTGATGTTACCCGGCCGAACACGGTATGAACCCCGTCCAGATGGGGTTGGGCTTCATGTACGATAAAGAATTGACTAGAACCCGTATCTTTACCAGCATGCGCCATCGATAATACACCGGGTTCATGCTTGTGTGGATTGTCTGCCGTTTCGCAAGGGATGGTGTATCCTGCCCCACCGGTACCGTTGCCGATAGGACAACCTCCCTGGCTGACAAACCCTGGAATCACCCGATGAAAGGTTAAACCGTCGTAAAAACCTTCGTCGGCCAATTTGCAGAAATTGGCAACCGTTCCGGGAGCGGCTTCGGGAAAAAACTCTAGCTCGATCGTTTCTCCGTTTTCCATTTCTATGCGTCCTTTGATAGCCATCATTTGTTTCCTCCCTTCGATTGGACTGTACTATTGTAACATAGGATTGCATCGACGTCGGCTCATTTGGTGTTCATGTCTTGGTCGATTCGGGAACTTTTAGGAAGGGATGGATTTCCAAATGAACGACTCTGCCACGCATGGAGTGAAGATGGACATCCACTCCTGACGCGTTCGATCATAATAGCAAAAGCTACTTTTGGAATAGGGGATTAAGCGCGCTCAGGAGGAGGGGAGGAGGTGTCAACGGATTGGGATGCTGCTGCTTCAATTTGTTTGCTCCAGCGCTGAAATCGTTCCAGGGCGAGACCGTCGTCCAGCAGTTGAGTGGCCCGTTCCATTCCTTCCTCGATGGTACCCACCCTCTCGGCAAACCATAGGCGAATTCCGCTATTCCAAATCACCATATTACGGTGAGTGGAAGATTTTTGCCCTTCCAGTACTTCTAATAGATGTGTCGCCTGTTTCTCAATGGTCCACTCCAGCACCGGTAACTCCCCATCATTAAATCCGTAGTCGGCAGGATCGAGAACCATGGATTGGCTGTTGTCGCCCTGCACCACTGTGATGCGGGCACGTCGATTGACGGGAAGATCTTCCGAGCCGTCTACTCCCTGTACGATTAACCCCCGTCTGACACCGATTCGGGTAAGCAGTACCTGCATTTTTTCAACAGCGGTCTGGTGAAAGACACCGACGGTTTGTAGCGGGGCATCGGAGTAGCGCAGCAACTTTTCCGCTGTATTGAATAACGTGCGGATGCCAATCTCCTCTCGCAGATGGCGCAGATCAGCGAGGGGAGGGCACCAACGCTCTGCGGGAACAAATAGAAATCTGGTCTGATCCGCCGCGGTTTGCAACGCTTCCGGAGAACATCGATCCGGATACAATTTGAGTGAATGGAAGAGATCCAGAGCGGTTGATCCAAACTTAGGTGGAAGGGTGCGGCAGCCATGTAAGGTGACGGGCAGCCCGTCGGCAGCTAAAACAAAGGCGACAGGCAACGTGGCTAAAAACGATTTGCGGCGGCCGTCATAGGGTCCGGCACAGTCGAGACTGTTAGGGATGGGATGGCGGATGATCCGCTCGCGCAACGCATCGACAAAGGAGAGGATCTCATCCGCCGATTCCATTTTGATCCGTTCCGCCACGAGAAACGCACCGATCTGTGCAGGCGTAGCTCGACCGGATATGATTTGCTCTGCACCCGTACGGGCTTGCTCGTAAGATAAATTCTTGGCGCCTTTTTTTCCTCGGCCCACTTCTTTGATCAGGTTAAACATCATAAATCACCTCTTGGGCGGGTGCGGTGCAATAGACGATGAACCTTAATAATTTCACGGGAGATCGCAACCATGGATTTACGTTCATCCATCGCTTGTTTGCGGATCATTTGATAGGCTTCTCCTTCAGACAGCTGTTTGGCGTCAAGCAGAATCCATTTGGCTTGATCGATCCATTTGCGTTCCTCCAGCTTCCGTTTTAAATGATGGTACCCGTCTCGATGCTGGTGGTGCAGGATACTATATTGTAACGCCCATCGCAGTTGGTTTTCATCCATTTTATCGTACAAGATTCCATCCAGATGTTCCAGCGGCTCCATTCCACGCTTATCTGGAGCGCTGCCGTCACAATGCCACAGTTGTGGAATTTTTCTTCTGACGGACACTTGTTTTTGACAATCCATTAAACGGTTAAATGGTACTATCCATACAATGGCATCCATGCCGTTGAGATCTTTTTTTACGCATGCAGGAGTCGTCGTTTTTACTTGGTATCCCGCACGGTGGATACGTTGGTACAAGGGCAAAATGGCATCGGTGTCCGCCAGAGGCTTCGCACCATCCGGTGCCGGTGATGGGGAAGGTCGTTTGTCGACGTTTTGCTTATCTGAAACCAACAGGATAGACTTCATAATCACTAGCGTTAACCCCGATGTTTTTTTTACGGGGAAGAGCGCCTTTTTTCTCCCCTTTCTCTGGCGTTCATGTCGGATCATCTATGATGGGAGACGGTACAATTGTTTTATATCCGATCGGAAAAAGGCTCGGAATTTTTCACTTATCATACATGATTGCGGTTTCTGTGTAAATAAAAATGACAGACGAAATCACCGGAACATAGTATAACCTCATATGTTATTTTTGTTGACATCAAATTTGGTTTATATTACACTAATAACTGTCACAAGGGATGTGACCGGGAACCTGTATCCATACACAATGGGGTGTAAGGATAATAAAAAAGCGAAGCAGTGTCGACTCACAGGTCGTCATTGCCTTCGCTCCGATATAAAAAGGCAACGGGGCCTTGTCAATCGATGGGATTGGCGGGCCCTTTTTCATTAAATCCATCCCTAATCAGGAGGAAGATTGATGGCTCATTTGCGCAAATTTTTAAAAGTAGGGCACTGGCCAAGTTTGCTTTCTTCTTTTCTCTATTTTGATATCAGCTTTATGATCTGGGTAATGTTAGGGGCCTTATCGGTCTATGTTTCCGCCGATCTGGGTTTAACGGAAGCGCAAAAGGGGCTGATGGTGGCGATTCCCATTTTGGGGGGATCGGTATTCCGGATTTTCCTTGGGATATTGACCGACCGGATCGGCGCCAAAAAGACCGGCATCATGGGCATGATGCTTACGATGGTACCCTTATTTTTGTTGTGGGTATCGGGTACGACTTTGCCGGAAGTTTATGCTTATGGATTCTTATTGGGGATCGCAGGAGCTAGCTTTGCCGCTTCGCTGCCTTTAGCCAGCCGCTGGTATCCGCCGCAGTATCAAGGATTGGCGATGGGAATCGCCGGGGCGGGGAACAGCGGTACCCTGTTGGCGACGCTGTTTGCCCCGCGTTTAGCGGAGTTTTTCGGCAGTTGGCATGCGGTGTTCGGTATTGCGATGATTCCGATGGGCGTGGTGTTGTTGGTACACTGGTGGATGGCAAAAGAACCCCCGGAGCAGAGCGCTCCCAAACAATGGTCCGATTATCTGGGGGTTCTAAAGATGAAAGATGCGTGGTTGTTCTGTTTCTTCTACAGCATCACCTTTGGCGGCTTTGTAGGGTTAACCAGTTTTTTGCCGCAATTTTTCAACGGCCAATACGGATTGGCACCAGTGCAGGCAGGTGACTTTGTCACTTTGTGCGTATTGGCGGGAAGCGCGTTGCGACCCGTCGGTGGCTGGATTGCCGACCGCGTTGGCGGTGTGAGGATGTTGCAAGTATTGTTTTTGATTATTGCGGTCCTCTTTGGAGCGGTTTCGCTGTTGTTGCCCTTCGGGTTACAACTGATCCTGCTGTTTTTGGTGATGGGTGCCCTGGGAATGGGCAATGGAGCAGTGTTTCAATTGGTTCCGCAACGATTTAGCAAAGAAATTGGCTTAATGACCGGTATCGTGGGAGCGGCTGGTGGTCTGGGTGGTTTTTTTCTTCCGTCACTGCTGGGGGCGTTAAAGCAAGCGACGGGTACTTTTGCCTCTGGTTTTCTCGTCATTACCTGCCTGGTGGCGGTTGCGTTTGTGGTGATGTGGATGATTGGGCGGGAGTGGAAGCGGCAAATGGCGGTCAAGGAACAAGTAGCGGGGTGAGACGATGAGCGATTTCTTGGGACACTTCCGTGATCAGGAACAAAAACATACGAAAGAGCGAATCTACCCCACCCAGTGTCCCTATTGCAGCATGCAATGCACCATGCGATTGGTGGAGGAGAAAACGCCGTATACCACTCGTTGGAAAGCGGCCCCGAACAAGGACGATCCCGTCGTACAAGGGCGCATGTGTGTCAAAGGAGTGGAAGCCCATGTTCACACCTTGGACCATGAGCGACTGACACAACCGCTGCTGCGCCAAAACGGGCGATGGGTGATGATTTCCTGGGAAGAAGCGCTGGAATGGTTTCAGCGTCGCGTCAAAGAAACACAGGAACGTTACGGTAAAGACGCCGTCGGGGTATACGGGGGTGGTTCCCTCACCAATGAAGAGGCATATCTGTTGGGCAAATTCGCCCGAGTAGCCTTGCAGACCCGCTATATCGATTACAATGGCCGTTTCTGTATGTCTTCTGCGGCGACCGCGGCTAATCAAGCATTGGGAGTGGACCGGGGGCTGACCAACCCGCTGTCGGATATTCCCGCTGCCGACTGCATCATTTTAGCTGGAGCCAATATCGCCGAATGCCAACCGACGATGATGCCTTATTTTCGCAAGGCCAAAGGAAACGGTGCGACACTGATCGCCATCGACCCCCGGGAGACGGCTACAACCAAACTGGCGGATATCCATCTCCGTATTCGTCCGGGTACCGATGCCGCCCTGGTTAACGGGATGTTGAAGGTGATTCTGGAAGAAGGGTATGTGAATGAACCGTTTCTCAAGCAACATACCACCGGTTGGCCGCAGTTAAAAACATGGATTGAGTCGGTATCAACGGATGAAGTAGCAGGGATAACGGGAATCCCCCGGGATACGATCGTTGCGGCCGCTCGGTCCTATGGGCAGGCAGCTACAGGTATGGTGTTTACCGCCAGAGGGGTAGAGCAGCACGCCCACGGGGTAAAAAATGTGCGCAACTTCCTCAATCTAGTGCTGGTGACAGGAAAAATCGGCCGTTGTGGATCGGGCTACGGCGCGGTGACTGGACAGGGCAATGGTCAAGGGGGGCGGGAACACGGGCAGAAAGCGGATCAGCTTCCCGGCTATCGGCTGATCAACAATCCACAACATCGACGCGAGATCGCTCAGGTGTGGGGGATCGAGGAACACGAGCTGCCACAGGCGGGGGTTTCCGCTTATGAGATGTTCCAACGGGTATGGGAGCGGGAGATCCGGGGGATGGTGATCCTCTCCTCCAATCCGGTGGTATCCAATCCCAATGCCACAATGGTGGAGGAAGCGTTGGATCGGTTGGATTTTTTGGTGGCGATCGATTTGTTTTTGTCTGAAACCGCTGAACGTGCAGATTTGGTTTTACCCGGCTCCGCCTATTTGGAGGACGAAGGGACGATGACCAATCTGGAGGGGCGGGTGATACGGCGTCAGGCGGTGCGATCTCTTCCCGGTGAAGCGAAGCTGGATTGGCAAATCCTCGCGCAGATGGCCCAGGTATTGGGGAAAGGAGAGTATTTTTCCTTCTCCTCGGCCCAGGAGATTTTTACGGAGTTGCGACAAGCGAGTCGAGGGGGGATCGCCGACTATTCCGGTATCTCCTATGAGCGAATCGAGCGGGAGGGTGGCGTGTTCTGGCCCTGTTCCGATGAAAACAGCCCAGGAACGGCGCGGTTGTTTGAAGATCACCGTTTTTGGCATCCTGACGGACGTGCAAAATTGATCCCGGTCCCGCATCTGGAGCCGCCTGAGCCCGTCTGTGATACCTATCCCCTTACTTTAACGACAGGCCGTTACATGGCTCACTACCTGACGGGAGTGCAAACCCGAAGAACACCGGCATTGCTAAAAAAAGCGCCGGAACCGCTGTTATCGATCCATCCGGAGACAGCGAAACGGTGGAATGTGGAAGATGGTCAACAGGTGCAGGTCCATTCGCGACGAGGATCGATTGAGATGAAGGTGGAGATTACCACCAAAATCCGGGAGGATATCGTATTTGCCCCGATGCATTGGGGCGGGGAAAATGGTATCAATCGCTTGACGTTACCGGAGTTGGATCCGGAAAGCCGTATGCCTGCATTTAAAACCTGTGCGGTTCGACTGGAACCAGTTATCGCAACACTTCCGACTGAAGGAAAAGAAAGGAGCGATATTGATGGCAAAGCGCAAAAAGTTGGTGTTGGTCGGTAACGGCATGGCCGGGGTGCATGTGGTGGAACATATCTTAAAGTTGGCACCGGATGCCTATGAGATCACGATTTTCGGTAAGGAGCCCCATCCCAATTACAACCGAATTCTGCTGTCGTCAGTGTTGGCGGGAGATACCGATATGAAGGAGATTGTGTTAAACGATTGGGATTGGTATAAACAAAACAATATCCAGTTGCATGCCGGTCATGAGGTAACTGGCATCGATCCGGATGAGCGCAAGGTGTATACCGACAGCGGTTTATCCGCTTCCTATGATGAGCTGATTCTGGCGACGGGTTCTGAAGCCTTTATGTTGCCGTTGCCGGGAGCGGATAAGGAAGGGGTGATCGCCTTCCGCGATATGGAGGATTGTGAAGCGATGATTGACGCTTCCAAGAAATATCGGAAGGCGGCAGTGATCGGCGGCGGTTTGCTGGGGTTAGAAGCGGCCAGGGGGCTGTTAAATCTGGGGATGGAAGTGGATGTCGTCCATATTTTTGACCACTTGATGGAACGGCAGTTGGATCCGCCGGCATCCCGTATGTTGAAACGGGAGCTGGAAAAACAGGGGATGCGTTTTTGGATGGAAAAACAGACGGAACGGATTGTGGGCCGGTCGCGGGCTTCCGGTTTACGCTTTAAAGACGGTTCCAGTCTGGAAGTGGACCTGGTGGTGATGGCTGTCGGCATTAAGCCGCGCATGCAACTGGCGAAAGCGAGCGGGCTACAGATTAATCGCGGTATCGTGGTGGATGATTTTATGGCTACCAGCCTCCCCCATGTTTATGCCGTCGGTGAATGTGCCGAGCATCGCGGTACGGTCTACGGTCTGGTTGCCCCCCATCGGGAGCAGGGAGCGGTATTGGCGAAGCGCCTATGCGAAGTAGAGACCGATCCCTATACCGGCTCGGTTGTCTCCACTCAGCTAAAAGTATCCGGCGTCGATGTGTTTTCCGCCGGTGTTTTCCGGGATGAACCGGAACTGCAATCGATTAAGGTTCAGGACGAATGGCGTGGGATTTATAAAAAAGTGCTGCTGCGGGAGAATCGGATTGTGGGTGGTGTCCTGTTTGGAGATGTTTCCAGTGGTCCGGCACTCTTACGCTGGATTCGCAATCAAGAAGAAATGACGGAAACGATCCATGGAGAGTTGGCGGGTACGCCTTCCACCGCCGCAGCACCGGGGGCATCGGTGCAAGCGATGGCAGACAGCGAGCAGGTATGCGATTGTAACGGGGTTTGCAAAGGGGAGATCGTGGAAGCAATCCGCGAAAAAGGGTTAACCTCCTTGTCCGAGGTGACGAAGTGGACCAAAGCGGGTGCCTCATGTGGGGGGTGTAAACCGTTGGTCGGACAGATCCTACAATTGGAGCAAGGAGACGCATACGATCCGGCGGAACAGCAGAAAACGCCGATGTGTTCTTGTACGACATTATCCCGGGATGAAGTGGTGGAAGCAATCCGTGAAAAAGGTCTTACCATGGTTAAAGAAGTGATGAATGTGCTCGGATGGGAACAACCGGAAGGATGTCCCAGCTGCCGCCCCGCTCTCAACTATTATTTAGGATTGATCTGGCCGGAGAAATATGAAGATGAGCGAGAGTCCCGCATTGTGAACGAGCAGCGCCATGCCAACATTCAAAACGACGGCACCTACTCGGTGGTGCCCCGAATGTACGGTGGGGTTACCTCCCCAGCGGAGCTACGCCGGATTGCGGAAGTGGCGGAAAAATACCAAGTGCGGATGGTAAAAGTGACCGGGGGACAACGACTCGATTTATTGGGAGTGAAAAAAGACGATCTGCCCAAGATTTGGGATGAATTGGGGATGCCTTCCGGCCATGCTTACGCCAAAGCGGTTCGAACCGTCAAAACGTGTGTGGGAGCGGATTTTTGCCGGTTTGGCACTCAGGACTCGATTCAGATGGGAATCGATATCGAAAAGAAATACGAAAACCTGTACACTCCACACAAGGTAAAAATGGCGGTATCCGCCTGTCCACGCAACTGTGCAGAATCCGGTATTAAGGATTTGGGAGTTGTCGGAGTGGAAGGTGGATGGGAACTGTATATCGGCGGAAACGGCGGTACTCACCTACGGTCGGCGGACTTTTTGTGCAAGGTGGAGTCTCAACAGGAAGTGTTGGACATTACTGGTGCCTACCTCCAGTTTTATCGAGAGACGGCCAATTATGGCGAGCGAACTTCTCATTGGGTGGAACGGATTGGCGTTGAACCGATCAAACAAGCTGTTGTTGATGATGAAAACAACCGCCGCCACCTGTTGGAACGGTTGGATAAAACGCTACAACGCCGAGAGGACCCCTGGAAAGCCGATGCGGAAAGTTCTGATGTGCGCCAGGTTTGGTACGAAGAAAAGCAAGTTTCGGTCCAATCATGAAAGGAGAGAGCCGAATGAACGCTTTATTTATCGGTACAGTGAGCGAAATTCCGGAAAGGGGCGGCAAAGTAGTTCGTATCGGTGAATTGGAGCTGGCCGTCTTCCGTTTAAGCGACGGCTCCTTCCGAGCGGTGGAGAATCGTTGTCCCCATCGCGGCGGTCCCCTTTCCGAAGGGGTGGTTAGCGGCCAAATGGTTTATTGCCCCCTCCATGAATGGAAGATCGACCTCACTGACGGAAAAGTGCAAGAGCCGGACTTTGGCTGTGTACAAACCTATCCCGTTGAAGTGGAAGGCGACCGCATCCGGATTCACCTGGATGGGATGAAGGCGACTGGGTAAGGGGAGAATCGAGAACCGCTGTATGTATGATGGAAGGGATTTTTGAAGCGAAGTGCCTTTGCTGTGTCACTTAGCGGAAGCCACCGAGGACGGAGAAAAGCGTCGCTTTACAGCACAAGTCTCGCTATGGTCACTTCGTTCCCAAGTCTCGCACTGCTATGTGTTTGAGCGACAGCGAGTTTTGTCCACTCCCGTACTTGGCGGCTGGAGCGGACAACTTTTTCCTTCTTTGCAAACAGCAAGAGCACGTAGACTCAAAAATCCCTCCACTATCAACAATGATCAAATAGGAGGTGATGGCGATGAGTAGCGGAAAAGTGTATCTAGTGGGAGCGGGACCGGGGGATCCGTCCTTGATTACGGTGCGAGGAATGCAGCTGATCCAACAAGCGGATGTCGTTGTATATGACCGTTTGGTTCATCCTGATCTATTGGCGTATGCCCCACCTTCCGCCACTCTGATCTACTGTGGAAAGCGATGTGGCCATCACTTTCTTTCTCAGGAAAAAATTAACCAGATATTGGTGGAAGAGGCGTTAGCGGGAAAACAGGTGGTACGTCTAAAAGGCGGTGATCCCGGTATTTTTGCCCGTGTAGGGGAAGAGGCGGCTACCTGTGTTCAGTACAATATTCCCTTTGAAATCGTGCCTGGTGTAACAGCCGGTTCCGCCGCTCCACTATATGCCGGTATTCCTCTCACTCATCGCGGTATTGCCTCCTCCGTCGTTTTTGTAACCGGACATTGTCGCCATGGCAGCGATGAAGAGGAGCCTGATTGGAGCCGCTTGGCCGGTATCGACACACTGGTTTTCTACATGGGGATCAAAAAGCTACCTGCTATCTGCCAATCGTTGCTGGCACACGGTCGTTCCCCCAAAACCCCTGTCGCATTGATCCGGTGGGGGACATGGAAGGAGCGGCAAGAAACCTTGGTAGGGAATCTGGAGGATATCGAAAAAAAGGTGCGCCAGCGGGGATTTACGGCTCCTGCGATCATCGTAGTAGGAGAAGTGGTAAAGCTAAGGGAGTGCTTGGCTTGGTTTGAAGGGGATGGGGATAAGCAAGACCAACGGGAAGCGATATTAAATGAAGGATAATCTAGTGCCCCATCCGGTATCTTTGATTGTATTTAGGGAGGGATGGATTTCCTTCTGTGCGACTCTGGCCACGCGAAGCGACCAAGGCGAGACTTGTACTGGTGAGTGCATGGAGCGAAGGCGGAAATCCACTCTCGATTGCCCGAACAACCTTTGTTGAAGTACTCGGAAAAAAGGCGTCAACACCTAGATGGTTCACAGGTGTTGACGCCTTTTTTTTCGAGGAAAACTGTCAAATTGACAAAAACATAGTTTTCCGATATTGTATTGGAATTATAGAGGGGAGTCGGACGAGGAGGTTAGCCCCCCTTCGTCCGACATCCACTTTCATCTGCCCTATTGAAATGGGGAGAATTCTCGTTCGCATTTCCTTACTGAAGTGGGTATACTAATGTTGAGCTAATTCTACCAATACAAGCTAACCCCCTCATCCATTAAAGGAAGTGCTTGTGGGGCCTTCGTTGATATAATGATTTCGCTAGTTGTATCGAAACCAAAATTACCTGTCAGGAAGTGGCGACTTTGGACAAACAACAGAAGGATAAAGGGCTTTTATTGCGGGGGCTATCCGCAGTGGAAAGAGTGGGCAATCGGCTTCCCCATCCGGTAACCATATTTGCCCTTTTAACACTGCTGGTTATTCTGTTATCGCATTTGTTCGCGTTGATGGGAGTAACGGTCCAATTTGAAGGAATTAATCCCGAAACGATGAAGACGGAAACACAAACCGTATCAGTGGAAAGTTTACTCGTCCCCGACGGTATCCGCTATATGGTGACCAGCATCGTGGAGAACTTTACCACCTTTGTCGCGCTGGGACCGGTTCTGGTGGCCATGATTGGAGTGGGGGTGGCGGAACGCAGCGGGTACCTGGCGATGCTGTTAAAACGGATTGTAATTAAAGCGCCCAAACGGCTGGTGACCCCTACGGTCGTCCTGATGGGTATCATGTCCAATATCGCAGCATCCGTGGGTTATGTTGTGCTGGTTCCCCTGGGAGCCATTATTTTTTTAGGATTTAAGCGCCATCCTTTGGCGGGTATGGCTGCTGCTTTTGCTGGTGTATCCGGCGGCTATTCTGCCAACCTACTCATTGGAACCAATGATCCGATCCTAGCCGGAATATCGACAGAGGCGGCGCGGATTTTAAATGCGAATGTAGTGGTGGATCCCACAGCCAACTGGTATTTTATGATCGTTTCAACCTTTATCCTTGTGTTCATAGGGACATGGGTGACCGATAAAATTGTTGAACCGCGGCTAGGGCCCTATCGGGAACCGATTTCGGCTGACATCGAGCGTATCTCTCAACGAGAAAAACGGGCTTTCCGCTGGGCCAATCTCAGTCTGTTGGTAGTCGTTTTGATCATTGCCCTGTCGATTATTCCGTCTGATGGGGTTTTGCGAGGGGAAGGCGGCAGTGTGGTCAATTCCCCCTTTATTCAGAGCATCATTGTGTTTATGATGGTTGTATTTTTAATTCCCGGTTTGGTATACGGCGCCTTAACCGGGGTGATTAAAAACGATAAAGATGCCGCTGGGATGATGTCGGATTCGTTGGCTTCCATGGCCGGATTTATTCTGCTCATCTTCATTTCGGCGCAATTTGTCGCCTTTTTCAACCATACCCATCTTGGTACATTGTTGTCCGTCAAGGGAGCGGAGTTTTTACAAGCGAGCGGTTTTGTCGGTATTCCGTTAATGGTGACCTTTATCTTGCTAACCGCTGTGATAAACTTGTTTATTGCTGCCGATTCGGCTAAATGGGCCATTATGGCGCCAATTTTTATCCCGATGTTTATGCAGTTGGGCTACTCGCCGGAGTTGACGCAGGTAGCCTATCGAATCGGGGACTCCACAACCAATATTATTGCGCCGCTGATGCCGTTTTTTGCGCTGATTGTGGCTTTTGCCCAAAAATATGATCGCAAAAGCGGGATCGGGACTGTTGTTTCGTTGATGTTGCCCTATTCGCTTCTGTTTCTCCTCTTTTGGATTGTACTGCTTATCATATGGTATTTTCTCGGCTTACCTTTGGGGCCGGGGGCGCCTCTGTTTATGTAATAAGGGGTTTTCCTTATTAAACAAGGCCCTGCTGCTGACGATCATGGTGAACTGCTCACCACTAAAGTGGTAGAGCTTCTCGATTCATCGAGTCTCCAGTGAGTCCTTTCCACGAGCGTAACTTTCCGTAGTCCCTACGGTAGATGTTGAATGTTATTTGTGTGTTTATTCCCCTATTGAAATGGGGAAGATTCTCGCTCGCATTCCTAAAAGCAAGGTGTGATCCAGAATGCATTCCGCTGAAACAGGTGTACTGGTTATTGCCCATGGTTCCAGGAGTCAACGTTGGGTTCAGTTGGTAGAGGAAGCCGCTGCGGCCGTAAACAGCCCTCATCCGCTTACCGTCGGTTATTTGGAATTGGTGGAAGGACGAAGCATCGCCGATGGGGTGCGACAGCTGGAGCGGAAAGGAGTCCAACGGATTTTGGCCGTTCCCCTGTTTGTCTCCTCAGGTAGCACTCATTTAGAAGAAATTCAGTATGCCCTCGGTGTAATTGAGAAATCCCATATCGAGACGGAACTGGAACGGATCAACCCACAGGTGCCGATCACATGGACCACAGCGATGGATGATCATAAGTTGGTAGAGTCGATTTTAGCGGAGCGCATAGCGGCATTGTCGACACAACCGGAGAAGGAAGCGTTGTTGCTAGTCGCTCACGGCAGCGAGAAACCAGGCTTCCGGCAGGTGTGGGAGGAAGGATTGGCCGCTTTAACGACCCGTTTAAATCAGCGCTTTTCCTTCGCAGAAGCGGATTATGCCATGCTGCGGTTAGGGGATGTCAGGGAGAAGGCGGAACGGTTAAGCCGTCACCGAACCTGCTTGGTGGCCCCGGTTTTTCTAAGCCCGGGCTATTTTACGGAAAAAGTGGTACCCGCAGAATTAAACGGCCTCCCTTGTCGCTATCGCGGGGAGACCTACCTCCCGCATCCCGATGTCAGCCGCTGGGTGGAGGAGGTTATTGGCAAAAGGCGATAGGCCAGTTTCCGGTGTAGTGCCTTTTGCTAATTACCTAACGGAGTCTTGGGAGGATCTGATCGCAAAATGATTGCGGAGAGATGGGACTGGTGAGAGTCGGTTCAAAAATATTGAAAGTCCCATGGATAATGTTGTCGACAACATCAAGCGATCGCCTGTAAAACAGGTGGGCTTGATGTTTTTGCTTTATTCGCGAATTGTCCATATTGACATACAATTTCATTTATTCTACAATGAACGCGATCAAAAAAATAGTTTTTATTCCTGAAAAACTTTTTGTAACTGAGGAGAGACTGCCAACGTCATGGACAGCATTCAAAGCGAACTGCCTTTTTTAAAGTCGTTGCTTAAGGCGCTTGCCGCTCAATTTGGAGACCGTTGTGAGGTGGTTCTGCACGATTTAACCAAGGGATATGAGAGTACGATTGTCGCTATTGAAAACGGACGCGTCACTGGGCGAAAAGTGGGTGATCCCGGAAGCAACCTTGGTCTGGAAGTTCTCCGGGGCACCGTCACAGACGGAGACCGGTACAATTATGTCACCCAGACCAAGGACGGGAAGATGTTACGTTCTACCACGATCTACCTCAAAAACGATGAAGGTCAGGTGATCGGGGCTCTCTGCATCAATTTCGACCTGTCTGAGTTTCTCGCTGCCGAAAACGCAATCCGTTATTTTACAAGGGACCTCTTTGAGCAGGAAGTCAAGGAAGCGTTTGTCTCCGACGTAAACGAGCTTCTCGATTTTCTGTTGCAAGAATCCCAACAGGAAATCGGCAAGCCTGTCTCCATGATGACAAAGGAAGACAAACGGAGGGCGATTGGTTTTCTCGACAAAAAAGGAGCGTTCCTGGTCAAAAAGGCCGGTGACAAGATTTGTAAATTTTTTGGAATATCCAAATACACCCTATACAACCTGCTGGAAGAAGCCAGAAAAGGGTTAGACTGATCCGCTAGTACCCCATCCGGTATCTTTGACTGTATTTAGGGAGGGATGGATTTCCCTTCTGTGCGACTCTGGCTACGCAAAACGAGATCCGGGAGCAAAGCGACCAAGGCGAGACTTGTGCTGGTGAGTGCATGGAGCGAAGGCGGAAATCCATTCCCGACCACCTGAGCAACGGGCACTAGTGATGATTTGAAATTAATCACGGGAGGATCCCTCATGTTGGAAACCCCTTGTCTTATGATCGATCTGAAAAAAATGGAGAGAAACATCCGTGATATGGCCGGAATTGTGCACAAATGCGGGGTTAAGCTCCGCCCTCATATCAAAACCCATAAAATCCCGTCAATCGCCAAAAAACAGCTGGATGGGGGTGCTGTCGGCATCACCACGGCAAAAGTGTCTGAAGCGGAGGTGATGGCCCGGCACGGAATCCAGGATATCTTTATCGCTTACCCGGTCATCGGTGATGCCAAAATTGAACGGGTTTTGAAACTGAATCAAACTACTCGCCTAACCGTAGGAGTAGATAGCAGGCAAGGGGCGAGTCGCTTAGCGGAGCTGGCAAAAGCTGCTAAAAGAACGCTAAATGTCAGACTGGAAGTGGATACCGGTTTAAAAAGAACGGGTGTCCCTTATGAAAAGGCTGTCGATTTGGCTGAAGCGATTCACTCTTTCCCTTCGCTCCAATTGACGGGTATTTATACTTTCCGCGGTGCGCTACTGCGGGAAGAGCCTACCCGCGATCTGGAGAGTGCGGGGTTAGAGGAAGGAGAAATGGCGGTTACCCTGGCGAATCGCATCCGCGAACGGGGGATTCCCCTCCAGGATGTGAGTGTCGGTTCGACCCCTACCGCCGCTTATGCTGCACGGGTGAAAGGTGTAACCGAAGTAAGACCGGGCACTTATGTTTTTTATGATCGCATGCAGGCAGAGTTGGGTGTCTGCTCCCTTGATGATTGTGCCGCTTCCGTCCTGGTCACCGTCGTCAGCCGTCCGACGGAGGATCGGATTGTAATCGACGGGGGGAGCAAAACTTTTGCTACCGATATTCAGCCGAACACTCCCCCGCTTCACTTGACGGGTTTTGGCCACGTAGTGGGTCATCCGGACATTGTTTTCGAGCGGATGACGGAGGAACACGGCATGTTGAAGGTGACAAAGGATCATCCTTTTCAAGTGGGGGACCGCATCCGGATCATTCCGAAGCACATTTGCAGTACGGTCAATCTGCACAACCGGGTTACCCTGGAGAGCGGCTCCGGTGAAAACGTGGAATGGGAAGTGAGTGCCAGAGGACATCTGACCTAAGGAGGGTTACCGATGCTGGACCTGGTTATCAAAAACGGGCGCATCGTCGATGGGACAGGGAATCCTTGGTTTATGGGAGATATCGGGGTGCAGGAGGGAAAGATTGTCCATATCGGCCGGGTGGAACAAGAAGCTCAGCAAATGATCGATGCCTACGGTCAGGTGATTTCCCCTGGATTTATCGACGGCCATTGCCATTCGGATCTGATGATTCTCGATCACCCCCATAGTGAAATCAAACTCCAACAAGGGGTGACCACGGAAGTGATCGGCAACTGCGGACTGGCACCGGCGCCGTTATCCACCCAACATGGGGATTTGCTGCGAAGTTATGTAGAACCGGTTTTAGGGAAAACCGCCTGGGATTGGCCGTGGAAAACCGTTGCACAATACATGGATTACGTCAACGGCTACCGACCTTCCGGCAACCTGGCTACCTATGTCGCCCACGGTGCCCTGCGCATTGCATTGATGGGATTTGCCAATCGGCCCGCCACCTCAAAAGAGATTGGGCAAATGAAAGAGCTCCTCGAAGAAGGGTTGAAAGCGGGTGCAATCGGCCTGTCCATCGGATTGCTCTATGCTCCCGGAAGCTATACATCCAAGGAAGAATTGGCAGAGTTGTGTTCGGTCCTGCCGAAGTACGATGGGTTGTTTTCCACCCATATCCGGGGAGAAGGAAACAATCTGCTTCCCTCCCTGAAGGAAGTGATCTGGATTGCCAAAAAAAGCGGTGTTCCCCTTCACATCAGTCATCTGAAAGCGGCCGGCAAGCGAAACTGGGGTCAGGTGATGGATGCGATGAGTCTGATTGAAGACGCACGGGCTGGGGGGATGGATGTTACTTGCGATGTCTATCCTTATGACGCCGGCTCTACGATGCTGACCACTCTGCTTCCGCCGTGGGTGCTGGAAGGGGGGATTGAGGCCGCATTGGAACGGATGAAGGAGTCGAGCGTAAGGAAGCGGATCCGGGAAGAATTGAGTCGTGAAATGAAAGAATGGGATAACTTGGTTCTCTCCACCGGCTGGGATCGTGTGATCCTGTCATCTCTCCATACGAAAGCCAATCAACACTTGGCAGGGAAAACTCTGGCCGACATCAGCGACGCCATAGGCAAAGACCCCATCGACTGCATGATGGATCTGCTGCTGGAAGAGAAGGGACAAGTCTCTATCGTTTTCTTCCATATGGATGAAAAAGATGTCAGAGAAGTGATCCGGTACGAACGCTCCCTGATCGCGTCCGACAGCCTTCACTGTCAAAGCGGGAAACCGCATCCGCGTCTATATGGTACATTTCCCCGGATTTTTTCAAAATACGTGAGGGAGGAGAAGATCCTTACACTGGAAGGGGCGGTGAAGAAAATGACTTCCTTTCCAGCCCGACGCTTCCAATTGGGCAAAAGGGGTCTGTTGGCACCCGGTTACATTGCGGACATCGTCGTTTTCGATCCACAAAAGATTAACGACTGTGCGACCTATAGACATCCAAAACAATATCCAGAAGGAATCTCCCACGTGATTGTTAACGGGAAAACCACTATGGAATTCGGCATTCACTCCCGCAGGCGGGAAGGTGAATGGATCAAGGCTAGCCATGCGCTGTTCGCCATAAACGACCCTGCCTAAAAAGAATTTTTGGAGGGAAACCGACATGACGACCATTGAAGATCGACTGAAGGAATTGGATATCCAACTGCCCCCAGTATCAAAACCCCGCTTCTCCTACGTACCGATCACCCAAACGGGAAATCTCCTGTTTTTGTCCGGGCAGGATTGCAGAAAAGACGGGACGTTGATTCATAGGGGAAAGCTGGGGAAAGATCTGACGATTGAGCAAGGGCAGGAGGCTGCCCGTCAAACCATAATCAATTGTATCGCCGTTCTCAAAGCGTATCTGGATGACTTGGACCGGGTCACCCGCATCATCAAGGTCTTGGGCTTTGTAAACAGTGCTGATGGTTTCGTTGATCAACCTTATGTGATCAACGGGGCATCTGACTTGTTGGAGCAAGTGTTTGGCGACAAAGGGAGGCACGCTCGGTCTGCCGTGGGGATGAATGAACTTCCTTTTGACACCCCTGTTGAAATCGAAATGATCGTGGAGTTCGACAGCTGGGATTAATAGGGTTGATGCAATCTCCCTTTCCCCTTTTTCGTTTTTTCGGAACGTTGGAAATGTTAATGCCGAAAGGAGTGAAAACATGGCTAACGCACACCATTATTTGATCGTTTTTATTGGATTTGTTGTGTTGATGATTTTTGTGGGCATCTGGGTTTCCAAACGGGTGCATACCGGTGAGGATTTTCTCCTGGGCGGGCGGGGATTGAACATCCCCCTGCTGTTGGGAACGACGTTTGCTACCCTGGTCGGAACCGGATCCAGTATGGGTGCGGTTAAGTTTGGATTTGAAAACGGTTGGGCCGGTGCCCTGTACGGGATTGGCGGCAGCATCGGGATGTTCCTGATGATTGGATTGTTTGCCGATGTGCGCAAATACAACTTTATGACATTCTCGGAAGAGCTCAGTTTCTACTACGGAGCCAACAAGTGGGTGAAAGGATTTACCTCCATTCTGCTTTTTGTCGCCTCTATCGGATGGTTGGGAGCACATATTTTGGGTGGAAGTTTGTACCTGGCGTGGATTACCGGCATTGAGCTGTTCTGGGCAAAAGTGATTATCTCTTTTGGATTTGCGATTTACACCCTGATCGGCGGCTATCTGGCCGTTGTCTACACTGATGTGATCCAGGGAACCATTTTGTTTGTCGGATTCGTAGTTCTTACGGTCTTAACTTTGGGAAAGATAGGCGGGATCAGTGCATTCGCGCAAAAGTTGCCCGAGGGGATGACCTCCTTTCTGGGTGTGGGACAGATGGGAGTCATCCCTGCTCTCTCCCTGGCGCTGGTGATCGCGGTCGGAGTGTTAGCCACCCCGTCTTATCGACATCGGATCTATTCAAGCGCCAATACCAATGTTGTTAAAAAAGGATTTTTCTATTCCGGCATCCTGTTTTTCATTTTCTCGTTCTTCCCCGCTATCGTAGGGATGTCAGCCCACTTATTAAATCCAGGCCTTGACAGTGCCTACGCCTTCCCCTATCTGGCCACCGAAATCTTCCCTTTCTGGATTGGAGCCCTCATTTTGGGAGCGGGGTTGAGCGCTACCATGTCTTCAGGGGACTCGGATGCTATCACGGCGGTTACCATTCTTCTGCGGGATGTCTACCAGCTCTTTACGGGCAAACTGCCTTCCCAAGACAATATGGTTTTTTATTCCCGGGTTGCGTTATTTGCCACTGTCTTGTGCGCTTTCATATTTAGTGTCGGCGCAACCAGCATCATCGATTACATTTCTCAATTTATCTCAACTGTGATGAGTGGGTTGTTAGTGGCCGCCTTGTTGGGTAAGTTTTGGGCTAGAGCTACCTGGCAGGGAGCGATCGCCAGTCTGTTCGGCGGGTCTCTCACTTCCTTTGCCATCCTGGTGAATGATTCTTTGTTGCAATTTTGGGGTAACCCGATTATTCCCTCCCTGGTGGGGGCCTTTGCCGCTGGAATCTTCGTCAGTTTGATCACCCCACGACAAGGGATCACACCAGAAGAGGCTTTAAGAAAATTGGAAAAAGAACGTGCGATGGTGGATGTCGGGACAAAGTCGGCCAGTTGAAATGTCCCGACAATACGGGAATGGTAACGAAACCCGCTAACCATCGGAAAAAGAAAATTCTTTTCCACGGAAAACAGCCCCTGGTCCAACCGGGTGGCTTTTTTCGTTAAACCAGTGTTCCCAAGGTGTGATTTTCTGGGCTTGGTGAATAGTAAATGGCTTAAGGAAAGAGGAAAGTAAATAGCCCTTGTCAAACACCCTATCCAGTGATCCAAAAAAAGATAGAGAGGTTTCAACCATGAAAAGAATCGATCTCATCTACGAAGAATTGAAAGCGCTTACTGCTGAAAAAGGGGTAAGTGCCGTAGAATTGGCGAAAAGGTTGCAGCTGGATCGGACCAATGTCAGCCGTGATTTAAATCAACTGTGGAAAGCGGGTAAGATCCAAAAAAGCAGCGGCAGACCCGTTCTTTTTTCGGTAAAGGATCAAAATGAAAAACAAACGGACGCAAAGACGATCTTGGATCAATTTGCACAGGAAAACCAAAGCTTGGTGACAGCGATTGAACAGGGAAAAGCGGCGATTCTTTACCCTCCCCGCGGAATGCACGTACTGCTGATTGGGGAAACTGGCACAGGCAAATCGATGTTTGCCAAGCTCCTTCATACATACGGCGTAGAAACGGGAATATTGGAAGAAGGAGCGCCCTTTGTAACTTTTAACTGTGCCGATTACGCTCATAATCCGCAATTGCTGTTGGGGCAATTGTTTGGGGTGAAAAAAGGGGCTTATACCGGTGCGATGGAACAAAAAGGACTACTCCATCAAGCAGATCAGGGCATCTTACTGTTGGATGAAATTCACCGCCTCCCTGCCGAAGGGCAGGAGATGTTGTTTACCTTTATCGATCAAGGGTTATTTCGACGTTTAGGCGAGACGGAGACAGAGCAGCGGGCTGATGTAATGATTCTATGCGCCACCACCGAAAATCCGGAATCCAGCTTGTTGCAAACCTTTCGCCGGCGCATTCCAATGACCATCCATCTGCCGCCACTGCGGGAACGCTCTTGTCAAGATCGGCATCATCTCGTTTTCCGTTTCTTTAAAGAAGAGGCGATCCGGTTGGGAAAAGCGATCTATATCTCATCCAACACCCTGCGGGCGCTGTTGCATTATCCATGTCCTCACAATATCGGCCAGCTAAAAACCGATATTCAGCTGCTCTGCGCCCGGGCGTATGCCGATTATGTCACCATGAAAAAAGAGAAAATCCAGATTAATAGTTCCGACCTTGCCAGAGAGAGTAAAGAAGGTCTCTTTATCGCCAAAAGAAAGCCCGATACCCTGATTCACCGTTATTACATTTTCCATCCTGATCGAGAGACCCTTTTGTTTGAGCCGGAAGAAATCGATCACAACAATATCTATGAAAATATCGAAAAAAAATACAACGAATTGAAGGTACGGGGAATCGCCGATGACGAGTTGGAACTGTTGATGGAGATCGATATTGACAATTACTTTACCCAGTATATTCAAGGAGTACATCGGCGCATTGATTCCGATGACTTGGGTAAAATCATCGATCCGGAACGGATCGATCTCGCGGAGCAAATCATTCAAACCGCCGAGACGCAGTTGGAAAAGGCTTTTCCACGCAAAGTCGTTCTGGGAATGGCCCTTCACCTTCATACCTTGATCAATCGCGTAAAAAGCGGAAAAAAGATCGTCAATCCCCAGTTAAACAAAATACGGACCACCTATAAGCAGGAATTTAGCGTGGCATGGGATTGCATGAAAATGATTGAGGAAAAATGGCAACTGGATCTGCCGATCGATGAAGCAGGCTATCTGACGATGTTTCTGGTATTGGACGATCGCTTGCCCGATGATCATGATCAAGTTGCGGTGATGGTGTTGATGCATGGTTCCGGTTGTGCTACAGCCATGGCTGATGTAACCAATCAACTTTTGGGAACCAATCATGCCAAAGCGATTGATATGCCGCTACAACTGGAGCCGATGAAAGTGTATGAGCGGGTGAAACGGTTTGCACAAAATACAGGTCCCCATAATGGGTTGCTGTTGTTAGTCGATATGGGTTCTCTGCTCACCTTTGCCGAAATGCTGGAGAAAGAAATGGAAATACCCGTTAAAGGAATTGCAGCGGCCAGTACCCCTCATGTCCTGGAAGCGACGCGAAAGGCGATGTTGGGGTATACATTGGATCAAATTTATGAAGATGTCACTCATCTGGCGCCACTGTATTCAACCGATACGGTCAACCGGGATGAGCAGGAGCATACGCGTCCATTGGCGATCCTGACCGCCTGTTTGACGGGAAAAGGAAGCGCGCTGGCGATAAAAAAGGTGCTAGAAAACTATCTGCGATTTAAGGAGGAAATGGTTCACATCGTTCCAATCGATATCGGCGATTCCAAAGAAGTAGATGCTGTGTTGGCACAGTTGAAAAGGAACTATCGCCTCCTATGTGTAATCAGTCATTTTACGATCGCTGCGGATATCCCGCAATTTCACATTGAGGATGTGCTCAGCCTGCAAGCCATTTATCGCATCCAGGAGATGATCGATACGGAGGAGACCTATATCAAGATGGGGGAAGCGTTACAAAACCATCTTATCAACATAAAGGCGGAACAACTGGTTGCTGATGTGCGCCACAGTATCGCCAACATCGAACGACAGTTAGAGAGGGAGATCAACAGTTACGAATTGATGGGTGTGGTCCTTCACATCAGCTGTATGGTAGACCGATTGATGTCAGGTCAGCCTGCTACGGCATATCAGGAGAAGGAGCGACTGATTCGCGCTTATCCGCAGTTATACCAAGTAATCAAGTTATCGTTGCATCCATTGGAGCAAACCTACGGGATAACAATCAAGGATGATGAAGTGTGTTACATTATTAATTTTTTTCAACAAACGGAAACACTGCTTTAGATGTTTTTTGGTAAAACAAGCAACACAGTAGGGACACACAATCGTGATCGCAACACACTAGTCGGCAAAACAATCATTATTCCGAACAGTCGATCAATGGCATGATCTTTGCTTATTAAAAGGGGGGAGAAAACAAAGGAGGGATTCACTATGAATATTTTGTTGGTTTGTGCCGCCGGCATGTCTACTAGTCTGTTGGTTTCCAAAATGAAGGAAGCGGCTGACAGCAAAGGAGTGAATGTCACCATCCAAGCGGTATCTGCCGATCAGGCTCAGAAACACTTGGATGAGATCGATGTGTTGTTGTTGGGGCCACAGGTCCGCTACAAGCTACCCCAATTTAAAAAGGAGGGGGAAAAAAGAGGGATTCCCGTTGATGTGATCAACCCAGCGGATTATGGGCGTATTAACGGTCAGGGTGTGCTGGAGTTTGCCTTGCGATTAATCGGGGAGGGGGCCAATCCAAGGTGAACCGCTTTATTCAGGCGTTAGAAAAGTATTTGATGCCGGTGGCTGGCAGGGTGGCAGAACAAAAACATCTGCAATCGATCCGTGACGGCATTATCCTGGCGATGCCCATGATCATTATCGGGTCGTTGTTTCTCATTCTCGGCAATCTTCCGATTCCAGGCTATAACGATTTTATGTCCGGTTTGTTTGGTGAACAGTGGTTGGAAAAATTGATGTACCCAGTGGGTGCCACCTTTGACATTATGGCCTTGATCGTCAGCTTTGGTGTGGCGTACCGTTTGGCGGAAAAATATCACGTGGAACCCTTGTCCGCAGGTGCGATTTCATTGGCTGCATTTCTGTTGGCTACCCCTTACGAGGTGACGTTTACTCCGGAGGGAACGAATGAAACGATAATGGTCGGTGGCGGGATTCCGATTCAGTGGGTCGGGAGCGAAGGGTTGTTTGTCGCCTTGATTTTGGCCATTCTTTCCACGGAAATCTACCGCAAGATCATTGAAAAAAATATTGTGATTCGCTTGCCGGAGGGAGTTCCACCGGCAGTGGCTAAATCCTTTATCGCCTTGATTCCTGGCTTTGCGGTTGTCTGTGTTGTTTGGCTGGTTCGCTTGCTGCTGGAGATTACGCCTTTTGAAAGCTATCACCAAATTGTATCGACGCTGTTGCACCAGCCTTTAAGCCTGTTGGGAGGGAGTTTGGCAGGGGCGTTGATTGCGGTGTTGCTGATCCAATTGCTATGGTCGACGGGGTTGCATGGTGCGGCGATTGTCGGCGGTGTGATGGGGCCGATCTGGCTATCCCTGATGGATCAGAACCGGCGGATTTTTCAAGCTGATCCTAATGCCGAGCTTCCCAATATCGTCACCGCTCAGTTTATCGATCTCTGGGTTCATATCGGCGGGTCGGGTACGACACTCGCCTTAGTCATTGCGATGGTATTACGGGCCAAGAGTAAACAGTTGAAAAATATCGGTCGTCTTGCGATTGGCCCTGGTGTGTTTAATATTAATGAGCCGGTTATCTTTGGGATGCCGATTGTGATGAACCCGCTCTTGATTATCCCGTTTATCCTGGCGCCAACTGCGGTAGTGGCGGTCTCTTATCTTGCCATGTCGACGGGATTAGCGGCTAAGCCGAGCGGCGTGGCGGTTCCCTGGACAACGCCTTTATTTGTCAGCGGCTATCTCGCCACAGGAAAGATATCGGGCATGGTCCTACAACTGGTCAACTTTGTAATCGCTTTCGCGATCTATTATCCATTCTTTAAGATCTGGGATAAGCAAAAATTACAAGAGGAAAATCAATCGGACCAATCAACACAACATGTAGCATAAGCCCGAAAAGTGCTGATGTGCGTGTATGAAGGAGAGTGCTCAATGGATGCGATGGAAGGGATTATGTTTCAGTTGATCCTCCATGGGGGCAACGGCAAAAGTTTTGCCATGGAGGCGATCGCGGAAGCAAAGACGGGCCATATGAGTGCTGCCCGCGAGAAGTTGAGGCAAGCGGGGGAGGAACTGCACAAAGCCCATCAACTACATGCCAATCTGATTCAACAAGAAGCAGGTGGGGAACAGACAACGGTCACCTTGTTGATGGTTCACGCCCAAGATCATCTGATGAATGCGCTTACGGTTAAGGATTTGGCTTCGGAGATGGTGGATCTATATGAACGAATCATGGTAGATGGAGGGATCAAAGCATGAACGGGATCAAAATGGTGACGATTGGCGGAGGCTCCAGCTACACCCCTGAGCTAGTGGAAGGGTTGATTAAACGTCACGCCCAATTGCCGGTGCGGGAGTTATGGCTGGTCGATATCCCTGCTGGAGAAGAAAAGTTAAACATCGTCGGTGCTTTGGCCAAACGCATGGTGGAAAAAGCGGGCATTCCTCTGGACATCCATTTAAGCATCGATCGACGCGCGGCTTTACAGGATGCCGATTTTGTCACCACTCAATTTCGCGTCGGTTTGCTGGACGCCCGGGCCAAAGATGAAGGGATTCCCTTGAAGTACGATGTGATCGGTCAGGAAACCAACGGACCGGGTGGACTGCTCAAAGGGCTACGTACCATTCCCGTGATTCTCAATATCGCCAAGGATATGGCAGAGTTGTGTCCAGACGCCTGGTTGATCAATTTTACCAACCCCGCCGGTATGGTGACGGAAGCGATTCTCCGCTACAGCCGCTTAAATAAAGTGGTTGGTTTATGCAATGTTCCCATCGGCATGCGAATGGGAATCGCCAAAATGCTCGGAGTAGAGGCCGATCGTATTCACATCGATTTTGCCGGACTCAACCATATGGTGTTTGGGCTCAATGTTTATCTCGATGGCGACAATATCACGGAAAAGCTGGTTGATGATTATTTAAGCGGGGAACAATCCGGCGTCTCGATGAGAAATATCGTCGATCTCGGATGGGAACCCGATTTTATCAAAGGGCTAAACATCCTTCCCTGTCCCTATCATCGCTACTATTATCAGACGGAGCGCATGTTGCAAGAAGAGAAGGAAGCGGCTAAAACGGCGGGGACACGAGCGCAAGTGGTGCAACAGTTAGAGTCGGATCTGTTTGAACTGTATAAGGACCCCGATCTCAATGTAAAACCGCCGCAACTGGAAAAACGGGGCGGTGCCTATTACAGCGATGCCGCCTGTAGCTTGATCGATTCCATCTACAATGACAGAGGGGATATCCAACCTGTCAACACCCGCAACAACGGCGCCATCAAAGGTATTCCTGAAGATTCGGCGGTAGAAGTGAACTGTGTCATTACCAAAGATGGCCCCAAGCCGATTACCGTTGGGGAGCTTCCGGTTGCAGTCAACGGATTGGTCCAACAGATCAAATCCTTTGAACGGGTTGCGGCTGAAGCGGCGGTTACCGGCGATTATCAAACCGCTTTAGTGGCGATGACGATTAATCCACTGGTGCCATCGGATCGAGTCGCCAAACAATTGCTGGATGAAATGCTGGAAGCCCATCGTGAACATCTGCCGCAGTTTTTTGAGAAAGTGGAAGCGTAAATACCGTATTCCCGTACTGGACTTAGGGAATGCCCTTCGTGTGGCTGCCTCGATGTTTATCTGGATAGGCGACAATGATGTATACGAATTTTTGGGCAGAGAGCTTCTCTCCCGCATCATTTTCATCCACTTGACCCGACGACAACGTCGGGTTGTTTGATGTGGAAAGAGGAAGAAGCACGCATGGTGTCAAATTAATAAAATCATTGGAGGAGGAGAAACGGTTGAATAAGAAATGGTGGAAGATGATTGCAATCATTGTTGTAGCAGCGCTGGCAGTTGCGGTTTTCATTCAACAGAATGCGGCTGTCAATGCCGATGAAGACGAGGAGGGTTGGCGCTTGCTGGCCCAGGGGGATCTTCAAGGCGTGGCCCGGTCTGGCGAAGGGCAAGTCAGTATCTATGAGCGCCAGGATGGAAGCCGTCTCTTACGTTTAACGAATTTCAAAGCGGTGGAGGAATCCGACCTCCGAATGGTGCTAGTCAATCAGCGCGATGTTTCCGACAATGAGTCGGTCAAACATGCGACCCGGGTTGATCTGGGATCGATTAAACAAGGGAGCCAGGGGGAAGGGAATCAGGATTTTAACATCCCAACCGATGTAGATCTCAGTCAGTTTCCCGCCGTCGCCATCTGGAATGAGGAGTCTGAGGAAAACTTTTTGGCAGCAATGTTGCGTTACAACGAATGAGTTGGTGAGGTGTCCGAATGAAGTAAGCTTTCTTAAAAGAAGATAACCGGTTTGGTTTGTATCACGATAGAAGGCCACGGACAGCTCGCATGGTTAAAAGGAAAAAGGTACGCGAAGATGGAAATTGAAAAAGATACAATTTTAGGGTTTGATGAACCAAATGATGGTAAAAAAAATATAAGAATGAGTGGAATAGTACTATAATGAGTATTTGTCATGTACATGCCACCTAATATTATTAGGGGAACTTTCCTCAATAATCACAGGTAAAGCTCTCAGTGTTGTATGTTGAATAGCATTATTCACGATGACCGGGAAACCGGTCTTTTTGATTTTTTAACTCCTGCTTTCAAGGCGGAAGATGGGATATTAGGAAGATGGGCCATAAACCCTATATTTCAGGAGATATTCAACATTGATTTATAACAGGTATCTGAAGTATTATTTTCGGATACCGAAAATAACAACGAATACTACCTACGAACTATTCCTAACCTTCCTCCACTTTAGATAAAATTATGTTAATTCCTGCATAAAGGGGGAATGGTGACCTTTGAATGTTTTTAAGCGGTTTTGCAATACTCTTTTCAGTCGTAAGGGCAGTTCTACCATTGAATATGTAATTGTCATGAGTGCTGGAGCGATATTGGCAAGCGCTTTGCTCAGTGCCCTCTATAGCGAAGCAATAAAAAAGCCAATGGTAGCGGTTATTGAAAACCATATCGCCTGCCTAAATGAGGAGCCATCGTGTAATCGCGGTGGGAGCAGAGGAGGAGAGGGAACCCAAGTAAGTGAAGCATCCGGCAGTGGTGGCCCTTCTGATTCACCAGAACAGGAACCGCCTGATGAGGATAAAGGCGGTTGGTCAGGACTTTTGCAAAAAGGAAAAGAATTCGCTTCTGATGCGTGGGATGGAGTAACGGAACCGATCGCTGACGCATGGAACGGGCTACAAGAGTATGCTTCCGATTCGATCGATAACGCGAAGGATCGATATCAGTATTGGTTAGATCATGAGGGTGGACGCGAAAAGATACTGGCCGCCGATGAGTTTTTGAGCCAATCTGCCGTTTATCGGGAATTTAGGGGAGATATTATCGAAGGAAATTGGCTCCGGTATTCAATTCGGATGTTGAATTATATGAGTGGTGCGGGAATTACGACTGCACTCATTTCTGAACTAACCGGATTTGATTTAATTAAATGGGGAGTGGACAATCCAGGAGCCACCCTAACCATGGCGGCAGGTGTCGGAATGCTGTTCTTCCCACCTACGACATTGTTAGGAATTGGAGTACTTAGTGGTGGTGGAATAAGCGGTGCTATTACGGCTTTTTCGGGAGGTTCAGCGGATGAAGTTGCCGATGCCATGTTTATTGGCGGGCTTACGGGCTTAATTGGCGGAGGAGTTGCCGGTGGGGTTGCTCGTGCTGGCTTGCGATATATCGGCCAAAGGGCTGCTCAGTGGGTCGGTGCCTCGATCGGAAGTTCCTCTGAAAGTTTAGCCGATAACTTTCTTCGCGGGGAAAAGCTGAACTGGAAGAATGCAGCCGCTGCGGGCCTATTTGCTTTTGGGTCTGTTGTTGGACTTAACGCTGCGAAAAATTCGATACCTACTTTTGGTATAACACCGAAGTCAAACCAGGTTGCAAATCAAGCATCTAAAAACGCCGATCCGAATGTCGTGGCAGGTGTAAAAAAACCACCCGTAACCCCTTCGCAATTTGATAATGTTAGAAAAGACATGGGTTTACCTGCAAGAATCGGAGACGATGACCCATATACTACATCAGTACTAAGAATAGATGGCCATGAGTATTGGGGTAAAAATGGGAAATGGGTTACTAAAGGGAAGACTAGTAATTATACCGATAAAGCCCACTACGATAAGGTGAGAAAGGAATTAGGTACATCGGCCGAAGTTCCAGGGCATGCTGAAGGGGTCGCTTTTAATAAGGCATATCAAGTAAGGAAAAATACTGGTACAAAAGGTGGTAATGCAGTTCTTTATGTTGATAAAATACCATGTGTAATGTGTAAACCAGGGATTGCCACTCTTATGAGATCTGCAAAAGTAGATCATTTAGATTTACATTACTTACAAGATGGTAAAATGCATCATGTTCAATATGTTAGAAATCCAGATACTGACGCAGTATATAATCCCTTTTCTGGAAAATGGACTAAACCCAGTAAGAAGAAATAGTTGAATCGAGGTGTTGATAAATGTCTTGGATGTTTCTATTTGCAGAGGGTGAATTTAATGGAGAAAATCCAACATGGGAAAAAATTGAACAGTTTATCCGGCTTATGGACGGAAAGAAGTATAATGCAATGGCTCTTGAGATGGAAGAAGGAGAGCTTATTACTTGCGGTGGAGGTAATTTGATTAAGGGAAAACGAAGGTATACCGTTAGCTATGTGTTAGGAGAAGATAATTGTAGTTTAACTAACCCAGAAGAATCAAATGAGGAGTATTTTACAATCACAGTCCAAACACCTGACGAAATACCAGCGAATTTATGTGTATGTATTGATGACGTGTTGCAAGCGGTAAAATACTTTTATGAAACGAATGGAAAACGGAATCCCAATCTTAATTGGGAATGTCTATAAACAACAATGCACAAAAGCGCCCAACCGGGTGCTTTTTTCATACGCGAAAGGAGTGATAACCATGAAAGACTGGGCATGGGTGCTGTTTCTATTGTTACCATTAATAATCCTATTAACTTTAACCCGAGGCGATCCCGCACTAATCGGCGTGGTGATTGGAGCGGTTATATGTTTGCCGCTGGGGTTTGCGTTAGGTGTGCTGTTCATTAACGCGACGGGGCGCAAGTACAGAATCTGAGTGACATTTTATGGTCGCGAAAATGTGGTTGAACGATTGCAAGAGGTAAAAGATGCTGGTGGTACACGTGAGGATATAGTTGCAGAACTAAATCAAATTAGAAAAGAGCTGTTAAATGGAACCTTGCAATTAAACTAACTGGATTTAAAGGGGGATTTGTTTTGAAAGTATGGCAGCTCAAAAGTGATTTGAACCAGGATTTTGAAGATCTCCAGCTTGTTAATTTTGATGCCGATTCCGATACCTATATTAGTCCGCTACGTGGAATTAGGCCAATATTAAACGAATGGGGAGAGGTAAAAGTATTCACTATAGAGGAGGGAGTAAAAAATGACTTTCCGAAGTTCTGGGGGGATATTCATGTTCCTGTTGTCTCCGAAAAGGCATTGAATATTATCCATGATTTAATTGAAGGTCAAGTCGAAGTATTACCTTTGAGTCATCCCCAGCATAAGTATTTTGCAATTCATGTGTTAAATGCAATAGATGCTATCAATTATGATAATGCTGTTGTAAAAGAATTGTCTTCTGGTCTTCGGGTTAGTTTTAAAAAGTACTCCTTTCTCCCGGAAAAGTTGATTGGTCAACATATTTTTAAAGTCTATCTGGACGATAGAGTTTTTTCTAGAGTCTTTGTATCAGATGAGTTTAAAGAAAGGGTAACATCAAGCTCGTTGGAAGGATACGATTTTGTGGAAGTATGGGACTCTGAAAAATCCGAATCATGATATCTCTATATGTTACTGACACCCGTAAGGGGTGTCTTTTTATGTGAAAGGGGTGTTTTACTACGAGAGATTGGGTATGGACGCTTATTTTGTTACCGGCTGTCGTCATTTTTCTTTTTTAATTTACGAAGGAACACGTGATGCGATCGTTGACTGGAAATACCGAAAAGATCCGGACAACTTTTTTGAGAAGGAGGAAGGTAGAGATGGCGAAAGAGAAGATTGAAGTTAACGTTTTGGCAGAAGAGCAGTATCGCGTCAGCATTGACGTAGGGGAAATGTGGTCGAAATGGTCAAGCGAGGATCAGGTAGCGGAGACTATTATTCATATAGGGGACGGCGCAGATGAACGAAAATAACGAAGAACTTTCCGCCGAGGAAGCGAAAGAACTCCGAGAATTAGGAGCCAGGGGCGGGGAGTTACGTAAACAAGTCGAGCAGGCACGAGAGAAATACCTACAGACGCGCTGCAAAAAGGATTACGAGCGGTACAAGCGCGCAATTAGCAGAAGGACCCAATTTATTCGTCAGAACTTGCCAGAAGGTGTGTCGTTGCCTCCGTTAATGGCTTCGTTGCTGCTGAACATGGCGGAGAAGGAGAAATGAATTCTCTATATGGTATTGACTTTGTATTGTAAAGTCAATAGAATTGAAAAGGAGATAGTGGGACGCGAACCCACTTAAAATATATGTGTATAATTTGCTAACTTAGAAGAAAAAATGGTTAAAGATTGAGATCTCAATAACCAATTCAATATTATGTTGGTTTTTTCTATACTCAAACCTCATTCAAATAACACCTCCTCCTTAAAGACCGTTACACATAACGGTTTATTTGCTTTGGGATAGTAAAAGAATATACTCTTATAAAGTCTATATTAGATTGCCAGAGTAGTCAATAGTTTTAACGTCTCTGTCCGACTCATTCCGTCAAGATACTGATGGACAACATATTGAAGATTATCGATGTGGTTCATTAACTGTTCATACGTAAACGGCTTTCCGGCACTCTGATTGATGATGATAATGAGGCTATTCAGGTATTTTTTATCGATATGGAACTCATCCCATTCATGAAGCCAATAGAGAAAACTATCGTTCTCACCTTTTACTTTTAAGGCAGAATCCATGTTGCTTTTCTCCTTTTTATCAATCTCCAATAATCCACGCCTCATCATACGTTTTTTCATTTAACACATTTTTCATCCGATCGATTTGTTTAGAGGCATGTTTATCTACAAAGATTTTCATCTGTTCCAGCTCAGACGCCAATTGATTGATCTGCTGGTGGTTTAGTCTCAAATCGGTTAGATAGTAATCCTGTAACTTTCTAAGAGTCATATAACTTCGCCAATAATTATTGTGTCGAAAGAGCGCATCATGCAATGATTGAGAGATGTAGTCGCAGTGGGTCAAATTCCCTTGTTGATACAAAAGGATATCAAGGGCCATAGATCATTCTCCTTGTTCAAAGGTAGAGTATGGAATCCCATAAATCTTCGTTTGTTGCTTTACCCTTTTCAGCTCAGCATCCCACTGCGGAAATTGCGTATGTTGGGTTCCAAAGCAATGGATCAGGTTAGTGAAAAAAGATGTCGACCCTCGGTAAATAGCCGTTTTAAATTCATCCATCGGCAACAGCCATTTCTTGGACTCCAGCTGGAATAAAAGATAATTTGATCGTACTTGCGTCATTCTCAGTAATACGGGCATATCAGGAAAACAGCGCTCAGACTGCGGGTCCATATGGACTTCATTCACATCTGATGAAAATAAATCCAACATTGATCAATCAAATCCCAGTATGGAAAGCCAAGTATTTCATCATGAAAATATGAAAGTAGAATCGCACCCTCTAAGTAATTCCAATTCATTTTACTGAATTCACTCCACTATTGCCATAAGTGTGTAGATGTCTTATAATACAGAAAGTAAAGCGCTTAACTTTTTCTTCTTTCCATATCATAAGCATCGAGGCAAGAGATCATCCTCCATAAGAATTGCTTTATCACCCCAAAAGAGAAAGCGCTTACTACAGCAAAAGTAAACATGAAAGGTTGTTCTCGATGCCGAAAAAAATCCGTTGTGCTGTTCTTGGTTTGGGCCGGTTGGGATATTGGCATGCGGAAAACTTGTCTCAACGGGTAAGAGAGGCGGAGTTGGTGGCGGTGGTGGATTCGTTTCCGGGAAGAGCGGAGCAGGTTGCACGAGAGTTAGACGTAGCAAAATGGTACCAAAGTCCGGATGAAGTGTTTGCTGATCCCGAGATTGATGCGGTGGCTATCGTTACGCCGACGACGACACACGCCGAGTTGATCAAACAAGCGGCTGCCAGTGGCAAACATATTTTTACGGAGAAACCGATAACCCAGACGGTAAAGGACGCCGATGAGGTGCTTGCCGCGATTCAACACCATCAGGTTTTTTGTCAGGTTGGTTTTATGAGAAGGTTTGACCCTTCTTATGTGGAAGCCAAAAGGAGAATTGAGGCTGGAGACATTGGAGAGCCCCTTTATTATAAAGGGATTACCCGTGATGGAAATACACCGCCCCCTGATTTCATTAAAAATAGCGGTGGACTCTATTTGGATTTTTCCATTCATGACTACGATACGGCCCGTTTCTTTTTAGGCGCGGAAGTGACAGCGGTGACAGCCCTGGGAAGTGTGGTCAAAAACGAAGTTGTGGCCCAATTTAACGATGTGGATCAGGCACTGACGTATCTAACATTTGACTCCGGTGCTGCTGCTGATATTGAAGCCAGCCGCAATGCAACCTATGGATACGATATCCGCGCAGAGATTATCGGTACAGAGGGTGCGATTCAAATCGGTTCGCTCCAACACCACGACATCAAAGTGTTAACAAAAAAGGGGTGTACCCATGATATCCTGCCTGATTTTCCATCACAGTTTTTGGATGCGTATTTGTTGGAGATGGTCTCCTTTATTCAATCCCTAAAAAATAAGCAAAAGCCGCAGGTTGATGCGATCGACGGCAAAAAAGCGTTGGAAATAGCCGTAGCCGCTACTCAATCGTATCAGACGGGAACAACGGTGCAATTGGGAGCTGTTTCTACCGTCAAAAAGTAAGCGCTTTACATTTTGCCGAGCATGATTCCGTTGATTGATTGGAGGATTATTGCTATGTTTGGGAAAAGCGCCTAACATTCAGATGATTCATTCATATGAGTGGAAGCGGCTGTAAAGAGCGATTGTGAGTCGCTATAGGATACATAGTAGAAAGAAGGCGTTGAATCGATGAAACCGACGATCTATGACGTAGCAGAAAAAGCGGGCGTCTCTATCGCTACCGTTTCTAAGGTGATCAATCATCTTCCAGTCGGACAAAAAACAAAAGCAAAAGTGTTAGCCGTTATGCAGGAGCTAAATTACCGGCCCAGCATCCTGGCATCCGCCTTAACGGGCAAGGGGACGGCGACGATTGGATTTTTGTTGCCGGATCTGGCCAATCCTTTTGTTGCGGAAATGGCACGACGGGTGGAAGACCGTGCCCATGAACGCGGCTTTAATGTGGTGATCTGTAGTACCGATTTTGATCGGACGAAAGAAGCCCGTTATATTTCGCTATTGCGACAAAAGAGTGTGGATGGCTTTATTTTAGCCGGCGGTTTTAAAAATGTAGATTTGATTATGGAATTGCTGAAGGGGCATATCCCGGTTGTGCTACTGGCGGAGTCGTATCCATCTCTATCGATCAACAGTGTGAAAGTGGACGATTTTAGTGGTGGGTATGAGGTTGCCTCTCATCTGCTCTCCTTGGGCCATCGCCAAATTGCAGTCATCGCTGAAGAAGCGAGCAGTAGTCAGGAACGGATTCGCGGTTATAAGCAGGCGATGCAGGACAAAGGAGTCAAAATTCAGAACGAATGGATCGTCATTGCCGGTTCCAGTTCAGAAGACGGCAAACGGGCGGCGGCAGAATTGCTGGATCGCTCCAATCCGCCTACCGCGATCTTCGCCTGTAACGATCTGTTGGCGATTGGCGTCATTTTGGCCGCGCGCGAGCAAGGGTTTCAAATTCCCGGTGATCTTTCCATCGTTGGCTTTGATAATACGCTGTTGTCTATGAGTAGTGACCCTCCTTTGACCACGGTGGAACAGCCGATCCAAGAAATGTGCGCACAAGTGGTCGATCTGCTCATGGAAGAGATCGAAGGAAAAGGGAAAGCAAAACAGCGCATCATGATGATGCCACAATTGATCATTCGCCAATCGACCACTACTTTTTGTCCGGGCGATGCGGTTAAGAATCCATCTTGATCAAGAAAGAAGGGAGAAAAATGGCAGAAGTCAAAATCGGAATCTTGGGAGCGGGCGGGATTGCCAAGGTGCACACCTCCATCCTCAAACAAGATGAACGAGTGAAGATCATTGGCATTGCCGATATTGTGGAAGAGAGAGCTGCTGCTTTGGCTCAGGAGGTGGGAGACGCCACAGCGGTGGGAAACATCGAGGCTTTATTTGATCTTGGTGTTGATGCGGTCTATGTGACCACACCCAATACCTTGCACGTGGAACCGGTGTTAATGTGTCTACAAAACGATATCCATGTGTTTTCAGAGAAACCGATGGCTACTTCATTGGCGGAAGCGGAACAAATCAAAGCGGTGGCTGCCACTTCAAAGGCGATATACAACTTGGGGATGAACCGCCGCTATGCTTCCGTTTATAAACGTATCAAGGAATTGATCGATGCCGGAGAACTGACGCCCTTCTTGGCCAATATCAAGATGAACCGGGGTGAGTTGTTACATCCCGCTTGGACTGCCAATCCCCAGGTTACAGGCGGCTTCCTTTATGAGACTCCTTTTCACCTCATCGATCTAAGCCGCTATCTATTTGGTGACGTTGAAACTGTTCGTTGTGAGGCCAGACAAAACATTTCGGAATCGGAGTTGGATACCTTTGCGATTTTGTTGACATTTGCATCTGGGATGGTTGCCACCTTTGTCACCTATGCCCATGCCGGGTGGAGTTTTCCCTTTGAAAGCTTAGAGGTTTACGGAAAATATAGCACCGTTTCGACACAGGAATTGGAAAAGGTAATGGTTTCCCTCGGTCTAAATCAAGCGGCACAAATCCATGATTTTTATCAGCGATCGATTGAGGATAAGTGGGGATATGTAGAGGAAGATCGCCTCTTTATCGATGCCATTGTCAATGGATCCAAACCACCAGTGACGGCGGAGGACGGTTTTCGCTCGATTCAATTGTTGGAGGCGATTATGGAAAGCGCCAAAACGGGAAATACGATCGATTTGGGGCAAAAAGTTTGATTCTTCATGAATTGAAAGCGCTTTATTTTCCTGGGGAAGGTCGGTGAAAACATGAAAGCAAAGAAACCGATCCGGGTGGGGATGGTTGGTTATCGTTTGATGGGGAGAGCCCATTCTCATGCTTATCGCGATTACCCCTTTTATTTTGATACGGAGATGATTCCACAATTACAGGGGATTGCGGGACGGAATGAAGCAGAGGTAAGAGCGGCGGCGGATAAAATGGGATGGGCCTCTTATGAAACCGATTGGCATCGGTTGCTTGAGCGGGATGATATCGATTTGATCGATATTGTTACTCCCAACGATACCCATGCCGAGATTGCTATCGCTGCGGCAGAAGCGGGTAAACATGTACTCTGCGAAAAGCCGTTGGCTCTGTCCCTGCCACAAGCAGAACAAATGTTGGAGGCGGTAAACAAAGCCGGTGTCACTCACATGATCTGCTACAATTATCGTTTTTCTCCAGCGGTGCAATGGGCGAAGAAGTTAATCGATGAAGGTCGATTGGGCCGTATTTATCATATTCGTGCCACTTTTCTGCAAGATTGGTTGATGGATCCCGATTTCCCACTCACCTGGCGCCTGCAAAAAAAGATTTCGGGTGGAGGAACACTGGGCGACTTGGGGGCTCATCTGATCGATCTGGCGCGCTTTTTGGTCGGTGAGTTTCAAGAAGTGACAGGGATGATGGAAACCTTTATCAAGAAACGACCTCTGGGCACCATGACCGATAACTTAAAAGGGCGAGCCGTCAGTGATCAGTGGGGAGAGGTGACGGTGGACGATGCAACCCTCTTTTTGGCCCGTTTTCATAATGGGGCGTTGGGCACCTTTGAATCCTCGCGCTTCAGCAGAGGGAATCGGGCAGGAAATCGGTTTGAGATTAACGGTGAAAAAGGGTCTCTCCGTTGGGACATGGAGAATTTAAACAATCTACAGGTATATCTGCATGAGGATGAGCCGGGATTGCAAGGTTTTCGTACCATTAACTGCACCGAAGAAGAACATCCTTATGCGGGGGTCTATTGGCCGGCGGGTCACATTATCGGTTATGAACATACCTTTATCAACCTCGTGTCGCAGATGATGGACGGCATTGCCGCCGGATACAATCCCCAGCCCAATTTTGAAGACGGGGTTAAAAATCAGGCAGTGTTGGCAGCGGTGGAAGAATCGGTGCAAACGCGAAGTTGGGTTCACGTTTCCTCCTTTCAGTAAAAGATGAACCCTGTTTTACGTTCATCCCATGAATAACCGGCTCAACCTCAATCAATCTGGAGGGATAAAAGATGAGAACAAAAAAAGCGTTTCATTGGTCTATCGTTTTAGTATTGGTGTCGGTAGGTTTGTTGTCGGGATGCGGCCAAATCGGTGCAGGAAGCAACGGCGATGGAATCGTGATCGGAGCGGCGATGCCCGTCTTTGACGATAAGTGGCTCTCCTATCTATACGATGCGATCAATCAATATGATAAAGAGCATGACGATGTTGAAGTATCCATGGTGGACGCCAAAAACGACTCCAGCAAGCAGTTGGAACAAGTAGAAAAGTTTATCGTTCAAGGTGTGGACGCCATCGTGATCACCCCGGTGGATACAAGCGCGGTGGAACCGATGGTCAACGCGGCTAAACAAGCCAATATCCCGGTTGTTGTTGTCAATCGTATGCCGGATGAGGATGTTTTGGCTAAATTGGATGCCTATGTCGGATCGGAATCGATTGAGGGCGGAATCAAGCAAATGGAAGAAGTAGAGAAATTGCTGGAGGGTAAGGGAAATGTCGCTATTATGACTGGTGAGTTGGGGCATGAGTCACAAATAAAAAGAACGGAAGGAAATCAAGAGGTCGTTAAAAAGAATCCGGAGATGAAAGTAGTACGCGAAGGAACGGCCAAATATCAACGAGCGGAAGGAATCCGCTTGATGGAAAATTGGATTCAATCGGGGACCAAAATCGACGCCGTTGTCGCCAATAACGATGAGATGGCCATCGGGGCGATCAGTGCGCTCAAAGCTGCTGGAAAGCTGGATGATACCATTGTAGCCGGCATTGACGGCACCCCGGATGCGCTTGAATATATTCAATCCGGAGAACTAGAAGTTTCCGTATTCCAAGATCCGGTGGGACAAGGAGAGGGAGCGATTGAGACAGCGGTTAAACTGGCACAGGGTGAAAAACTGGAGGACAAAATGGTATGGGTTCCCTATGAGCTGATCACCAAAGAAAACGTGGAAGAGTATGTGCAGAAGTGGGAGGAATATAACCAATAACCGATCAGGGTCATGTTTTGTCTGAAGCGTTTACTCTATCATTTCGTGGAGGTGATGATGGTGGAGGCGGAACCGATTTTGGAAATGAAAAATATCACAAAGGAATTTCCCGGTGTAAAAGCGTTGGACAATATACAGCTCACGGTTCAAAAAGGAACGGTTCACGGATTGATAGGGGAAAATGGAGCGGGGAAATCGACTTTGATGAAGATCCTTTTTGGCATCTATTCCTCCTTTAGCGGAACGATTGTTTTCCAGGGGAAAGAACTAAACATATCCAACCCCAAAGATGCGCTCGCCCACGGCATATCGATGATTCACCAGGAATTGAGCCCGGTGCTGGAGATGACCGTTGCTGAAAATATCTTTTTAGGCCGGGAGCCCGTCTATGGAAAAAGCGGATGGGTCAATCAAAAGAAAATTATCAAAGATACGGCTAAGTTGTTTAAAAGCTTAAACATGAACATCGATCCAACCGTCAAGATGAAAAAATTAAGTATTGCCAATATGCAAATGGTGGAGATTGCAAGGGCGGTATCCTGTCAGGCGGATCTAATCATCATGGACGAGCCCACTTCCGCCATCACGGAGAAAGAGGTGAAGCACCTTTTTGATATGATCCGCTCTCTCAAGCAAAAAGGGGTTTCCATCATATACATCTCCCACAAGATGGACGAGATTTTTAAGATTTGCGATGAGATTACGGTGTTGCGAGATGGTCGATATATCGGAACCGAATCGGTTCATCAAATAGACGCCAATCAGTTGATTCAGATGATGGTGGGAAGGGAGATTAAGCAAGTTTTCCATAAAGAGCAAGCGGAGATAAAAGAGGTGGTATTAGCCGTCCGCAACCTGTCGCGGCAGGGGAAATTTCACGATGTCAGCTTTGAAGTGCGAAAAGGAGAAATTTTGGGAGTGGCCGGCTTGATGGGAGCGGGGCGAACGGAAGTGATGGAGAGTATTTTTGGCATCGATCCCCCCACTTCAGGTGAAATCGAGCTCCAAGGGAAAAAAGTCAACATCCACTCCCCCGCCGATGCGATTCAACATAAGATCGGGCTGCTGACGGAAGACCGCAAGTTGACCGGTGCTTTCCTGCCCCTGTCCGTTAAGGATAATATGATTATTTCCGGTATGGATCAGTTTTTAAATGTGGGCTATGTAAACAATCGCTTCGTCAAAAAGAAATGTGAGGAACAAGTGAAACAATTAAATATACGTACCCCTCATCTGAATCAATTGATGATGCATTTAAGTGGCGGAAACCAACAGAAAGTCTTATTGGCCCGATGGTTACTCAATGAACCGGATCTACTCATCCTGGATGAACCGACCCGCGGAGTCGATGTAGGGGCAAAAGCGGAAATACACAAGCTGATGTCCAAGTTGGCCCAAGCAGGAAAAGCGATCATTATGATCTCTTCTGAGATGCCGGAGATTTTAGGCATGAGCGATCGCATTATCGTCATGCACGAAGGAGAGCAAAAGGGTGAGTTAAGCCGGGAAGAAGCGACACAAGAAAAAATCTTGGAAGTGGCGTATGCCTGATTCCCCTATAAGGAGGATTGAGCATGAAAACCCAAGAGTCTACCAATCATTCTACCCTTCTTCAGAATGATTCGAGGTGGAAGGAGAAGGCGTCGCAAATCTTTAGCCGCTATGGTATCTTTCTCATTTTTATCGCCATGGTGATTCTGATGTCTTTTCTGACACCCGCCTTTCTCAATGTTTATAACCTTATCAATATTGTGCGCCAAGTCTCGTTTATCGGAATTGTGGCTATGGGTGTCACCATGGTTATCATTACCAAGGGAATCGACCTGTCCTCCGGTTCTGTGATCGCTCTCGTCTCGGTGGTGGCTGCCAGCTTTGCCCACCCTGGTGATTATCCGTTGTTTGTCCCACTGGTAATCGGGCTGGCCGTTGGCGCCTGTGCCGGTTGGGTTAACGGCACCATTACTGCTAAAGGGATGATTCCTCCTTTTATCGCCACCCTCGGCATGATGACGGCAGCGAGAGGGTTGGCCTTACTCTACAGCGATGGAAAACCAATCGGCGACTTGTCGGATTCGTTTCTCTTTATTGGAGCTGGCGATATTCTGGGGATTCCGTTTCCGATCATTGTGTTTGTGGCTGTAGGGATATTTTCGCATTTGTTGCTGAGCAGTACCAAATTCGGCAAATACACTTACGCCATCGGTGGCAATGAACAGGCCGCTCGCATTTCCGGGATCAATGTGGACCGACACCTCATCTATGTATATACCTATGCCGGTTTTTTGACCGCGATTGCCGCGCTGATGCTGACAGCCCGCATCAGTGTGGGTCAGCCCAGTATGGGGGTGATGTATGAATTAGATGCCATCGCCGCCGCTGTGATTGGCGGCACCAGCTTAACCGGCGGCATCGGCACCATTCCCGGCACCATGGTGGGGGCGTTAATTATCGGCGTGTTGAATAATGGGTTGGATCTAATGAACGTATCCTCCTACTGGCAGCAAATCTTAAAAGGAGGAATTATTGTGGCCGCCGTGTTGATCGATTCCCGTAAAAACAAAAAATCGTAAAAAGGAGGGGAGAAGATGAAGATCGCCTTTAACCAAGCGACTACGATGAAATATTCCACGCTGGAGAAGGATCTGGAGCTGTGCGACAAATACGGATACGATCGGATTGAAATTCGATTGGATCAATTGAAACGGTATTTGACCAAAAATACAATCGATGATCTTCGCACCTTTTTTCAAACCCATCGGATTAAACCCTTTGCCTTTAATGCGTTGGAGTTTATCAATTTTCGTGATCCAGCCGGTTTTCGCCAAATTGAAGAAGATTTAAAGTTCCTGTGTGAATGCGGTGAAATTATCGATTGTCAAACGATTGTGGTCGTTCCTACTTTTGATATTGGTGATTATTCTTATCGCGCGATCAAAGAGGAGACAGTCGGGGTACTGCATCGGCTGGCGGAGCGGGCACAACCCTATGGGGCTAAATTGGCGTTGGAGTTTTGCGGCTATCCCAACTGTTCCATCAATACCTTTGCACAGGCGTATGAAATTGTGACCGAGGTAAATCGAGACGATGTGGGCCTTGTGCTGGATTGTTTTCACTTTTACGCCATGAACTCCAATCTTCAAGACTTGGCGCAGGCGGACCCGAATAAAATTATGGTGTTTCATATCGATGACTGTGAAGATCTGCCCGTCGGTTCATTACGGGATCATCATCGGTTGTGGCCGGGAGAAGGGGTGATTTCACTGGAATCGATCCTACAGACATTGAAGGAGATCGGTTATCGGGAGATGGCGTCGATTGAGGTGTTTCGACCGGAGTATTGGGAGTGGGAGATTGAAGCGGCGATTCAAACAGCAAAAGTGACAACGGAAGAGGTGGTAGGCAGGGTATTTCAGCGGGTGTGATTGATTTTTGCGATGAAGTTAAGCGCTTAACCCCGATAAAAAGGTGGGAATGAGCAACATGGAAACGATTCGGTTGACAACGGCACAGGCACTGGTTCGCTTTTTAAAGCAGCAGTTTATCGAATTGGATGGGAAACAAGAGCGATTGATCAAAGGCATCTTCACCATTTTTGGCCATGGCAATGTATTAGGGCTAGGTCAAGCTTTGGAAGAAGAGGCAGGTGAACTAAAAGTCTACCAAGGGCGCAATGAGCAGGGAATGGCCCATGCCGCTATCGCTTTCGCCAAGCAAAAGCACCGCAGACAAGTGATGGCTTGCACCTCCTCGGTCGGTCCAGGGGCGGCCAATATGGTAACAGCGGCGGCGACGGCTACGGCCAACAACATTCCGGTTTTATTGCTTCCCGGCGATACGTTTGCCACCCGGCAACCGGACCCGGTTCTACAGCAGGTGGAGCACACCCATAACTTAAGCATTACCACCAATGACGCCTTTCGCGCGGTCAGCAAGTATTGGGATCGGATCAATCGCCCGGAACAACTGATGACGGCGATGATTCAAGCGATGCGCGTCCTCACCAACCCCGCCGATACAGGAGCGGTCACGATTGCACTGCCTCAGGATGTGCAGGTAGAGGTGTACGATTTTCCCTGCTATTTTTTCAAAAGACGGGTGCATCGGATTGAACGGCGTGTTCCGACAGTTGCTGATTTAAACGATGCGGTGGAGCTGCTCAAACAGAAGAAAAAGCCACTGATCATCTGCGGCGGTGGGGCTCGTTATGCGGAAGCGGCCAACGCGTTAAAGCGTTTCGCTGAAACTTTCCACATCCCCTTTGCAGAAACCCAGGCCGGTAAAAGTGCGATTGCGAGCAGCCATCGATACAATCTCGGCGGCATTGGTGTAACCGGAAACCTGGCGGCTAACCGGATCGCGAAAGAAGCGGATGTGGTGATTGGTGTCGGCACCCGCTATACCGACTTTACCACCGCTTCAAAACAGCTGTTTCAACATCCTGATCTCGATTTTTTGACGATCAATATCTCCGATTATCACGCCAGTAAGCTGGATGCGGTTAAGGTTGTGGCCGATGCCAGATTGGCTCTGGAAGCGTTACAGCAAGAGCTAGAGAAAATCGCATATCGTTCTGGTTACACTGATGAGATTGAACGGGCGAAGGAGGCGTGGCAAACGGAACTTCAGCGGCTACGTCAAGTGCGATACCAAGCGCAAAACTTTACCCCTGAAGTCGCCGGGCAGCTGGATGAAGTGCTGCCGGAGTTTGTGGATACCTTTCAGTCGCGTTTGACCCAGACGGAAGTGATCGGCTGCATCAACGAAGCGATCGATGATGATGCTGTCGTGGTAGGAGCAGCAGGCAGTCTTCCGGGAGATTTGCAACGGATGTGGGAATCGCGCCAGCCCCACACCTACCATATGGAATACGGTTACTCCTGTATGGGATATGAGATCGCCGGTGCCCTTGGGGTTAAAATAGCAGAGCCAGATCGAGAAGTTTATGCCATGGTGGGGGATGGAAGCTACCTGATGTTACATTCGGAGTTGATTACTAGCCTGCAGGAAGGCAAAAAAATCAATCTGTTGTTGTTTGATAACGCCGCTTTTGGCTGTATCAACAATTTGCAGATGGGAAACGGCATGGGCAGCTTTGGTACGGAATTCCGTTATCGCAATCCGGAAAGCGGGCGCATGGACGGCAATCTGATCCCGATCGATTTTGCCCTCAGTGCTGCCGGTTACGGCGTGAAAACTTATCGCGTCAAAACGGTAGAAGAATTGCAGGCGGCGATTGCAGACGCTAAACAGCAAACCGTCTCCATCTTAATCGATATCAAGGTTTTGCCTAAGACGATGACCGATAGCTATGAATCCTGGTGGCATGTCGGGATTGCCGGAGTTTCCAACAATCCCGAAGTAGAGGCCGCCTATCGTCGCAATGAGAGCAACTTAAAGAAAGCGAGAAAGTACTAGAGCTGTTGGTAAAGTGCTGCAGTGGGGAATTCCGGTACCCCGCTTTTATCAGGTATCTCAAATGACTCGTTTGCAGAGGTGATCAGTATGGCGTTACAACAAGTTCAGCGGGAGCAGTTTCGGTTGGGTATTGCTCCTATTAGTTGGGTAAACGATGATATTCCCGGTCTTGGTGATGATCGCTATACAGCGGATCAAGTTTTGTCCGAAATCGCGTCCCTTGGATATATTTCCACGGAAATGGGACGGATTTTCTCGCAAGATCCCCCTTCGCTAAAGAGGCGCTTGGAGAAGCACGGCGTGCAGCTTGCCAGCAAATTTGTGGGTGTGTTGTTTTCCGATGCCGATCGGCAGGAAGAAGAGTTAACCTCGTTTCGGCAATGGGTCTCCTTTTTAAAAGAGATGGGCTGTGAGTATGTGATTACCTGTGAGACGGGGGGGTCGATGCATTGGGATCCGCGTCGCTCCCCGGAGGATAAGGAGGTGCAGAAATTAACGGATCACCAATGGGAGACACTGGTAGAGGGGCTGCATCGAGCGGCAGCCATTTGTGAGGAAAACGGGTTACAGCTGGTCTATCATTTTCACGCCGGCACCGTCGTAGAGACAGCGGCTGAGATTGATCGTTTAATGGCGTCGACGGATCCTGATTTGGTGCATCTGTTGTACGATACGGGTCATGCCTTATATGGAGGATACGATCCACTGGCGTTGTTGCGCAACTATCGGGATCGCATCTGCTATGTTCATTTAAAAGATGTGCGTAGGGGAATTTTGGAGACTGTGAGAAGAAAAAATATCGATTTCCGGACGGCAGTGTTAAAAGGGCTGTTTACCGTTCCCGGTGATCCGGAAGGCTGTATCGACTTTGCTCCCATCTTTCAAGAGCTAGTAGATCAAGACTATCACGGTTGGACGATTGTGGAGGCGGAACAGGACCCGGCTAAAGCCCATCCCTATCAATATGCACAAATGGCGAAAGCGTATATTGATGAGACGATTCTCTCGATCAAAGGCAATCTCAGATAAGAAAGGGGTTTATCATAATGAGCGACCTGATCGTAGCTAGTGGCAAACCGGATCAATCGGGAAATGTCTTGCGGATCACGCCGGAATCCGCCGGGTGGCAGTATGTCGGATTTGAAGTGTATACGTTACAACAAGGGCAAACCTGGCAACAACACACCGACGATCAGGAAGTTTGCTTGGTGTTGTTAAGCGGCAAAGCCCATGTTTCCAGCACAAATGAGCAGTGGCAAAACATCGGTCAACGTATGGATGTATTTGAAAAGATTCCTCCTTATTCCGTCTATATTCCCTCGGATGATTGTTATCGTATAGAAGCGGTGACCGATGTGGAAGTAGCTGTCTGTCTGGCGCCGGGAAGAGGGACAACCGCTGCTCGTCTCATCCCGCCGGAAGAGGTGGGTGTTGAAACAAGGGGGGCAGGGAACATTGAGCGGCAGATTCACAATATCCTACCGGAACAAAAACCGGCGGATAGCTTGTTGGTGGTGGAAGTGTTTACCCCTGAAGGGAACTGGTCCAGCTATCCTCCACACAAGCATGACCGCGATCAACTGCCGGATGAATCGTATCTGGAAGAGACCTATTACCATAAAATCAACCCCGGCCACGGTTTTGCCGTGCAACGGGTGTATACCGATGATCGTTCCCTTGATGAAACATTAATTGTGAAAAACGGAGAGGCAGTCTTGGTTCCGAAAGGGTATCATCCCGTCTCAGCCCCACCAGGGTATGAACTCTACTACTTAAATGTGATGGCAGGACCGGTGCGCACGTGGAAGTTTCATAATGATCCCGATCACGCATGGGTGATGGAAAGGAAAGTGACGGTGAAATAGGGTGAAAGGAGAAACGAACACAATGGACGGATTATTTCAAGCAGCAGATTGCACATCGATCATTCTGGAACAGCGACTACATCATCCAGGACGACCGCGGGAGTTGGCCGTTCATCGCCGCCGTCGCAAGGGATGGCAGCGGGAGAAGCTGGTGATTTTAGCGGCGGATCACCCTGCTCGCCGGGAAACGAGTGCCGGTGGTGACTTATGGGCAATGGCAGATCGAGCGGAGCTGTTACACCGGATCGTTTCCACGCAATCCCGATGAGATGGTACGCCTGATCGGAGTGGCGACCGGCTTAGGGTATACAACGGAAAACCGTTGGCTTAAATTGCCGATGACGGCGGAGTTTGATCGGCTTGCCGCCGCCACCACTTGTCCGATTGTGTTGTTGGGTGGCGCAAAACCGGGCAAAACCGGTACTTTGGTGGAGGATGTGCGGCGGTGTATGGATGCGGGGTCCCATGTACGAGGATTGATGATCGGTCGAGGCGTCCTTTTTCCGGAAGACGGCGAACAACCGGAAGCCGTGGCCGCCCGCTTGGTGGAAGCGGTTCACGGTGTAGCGGCAAAGGAGGTTGTGCAATGAGTGGAGCGGAAGTGTACAGTTTAGGGCGCGTAATTGTCGACTTATATGCCCACGAGCTTCATACCCCGTTGCGGAAAGTGGAGTCCTTTCATAAATATCTGGGAGGCTCAGCGGGGAATACCGCGGTGGGGCTTGCCCGTCTAGGCGCAAAAGCGGGCTTGATCAGCCGGGTGGGGAATGATCAATTTGGCGCCTTTCTTTCCGAGAAGCTGGCGGAAGAGGGGGTGGATACAAGCATGGTGAATACTGATCCCAACTATCCCACCGGATTAGCGTTTGCCGCCCTCTTTCCCCCGGCAGATTCCGATGTCTTGTTTTACCGAAAGCCTTGTGCCGATGCCCATGTCTCCCTGGAAGATATCGATTTTGAGGTGTTGCGGACAGCCAAGGCACTTACCGTTTCCTGTACGGTTTTATCCCAATCTCCGGGTCGGGAAGCTACATTGGCAGCATTGGAGGCGAATCGGGATTCCGGTGGAGTCAATATCCTCGATTTGGATTGGCGGCCGATGTTTTGGCAGGATGACGAAGAAGCGCGGGTGATTTATCGAGCGGCGTTGCGGCTGGCCGATGTGGTGTTGGCCAATGAAGCGGAATTAGTTTTTGCCGGACAGTCCGATAAACCGGCGGATGCGGCCCGTACACTGTTTTCCCTCGGTGTAACGGAAGTGGTAGCCAAACGGGGCGGAAACGGCGTCTTATATTATGGAAACGAAGAGGAGTTTTATGTTCCGCCGGTGGCGGTTGAGGTGCTAAATACCCTCGGTGCCGGGGACGGATTTGGAGCGGCCTATACCTATGGATTGTTACAGGGATGGTCAGCACAAAAGCGGGTGAGGTTTGCCGCCGCCGCCGGCGCGATTGTGGTTAGCCGTCACAGCTGTTCCGAAGCGATGCCGACGCTGGAGGAAGTAAAAGAATGGATGGACGAAACTCCGCAACAGGTATAAAACAGCGATTATAAGTGTTGAAGGGAGAGTGAGGAAAATGACGGCACCGATTCAAGTAAAAACCTTAAAAAATTACATAGGGGGAGAGTGGGTGGACGCCGCCTCCAATCAACGGATGGATGTTCCTAATCCAGCTAGCGGTAAGTCCCTCGCCGCAGTACCCCTGTCCTCCAAGGAAGAGGTGGCTGAGGCGGTGGCGGTTGCCGCTGACACTTTTCGCACCTGGAGCAAGACACCGGTGCCGATACGGGCCCGGATTCTGTTTCGCTATCAGCAATTGTTGTTGGAACATCGCGAAGAGTTAGCACGGCTGATCACGTTGGAAAACGGCAAAAGTATCAAGGAAGCTTTGGGTGAGGTACAACGGGGAATCGAATGTGTAGAGTTTGCCGCCGGTGCTCCCACCCTGATGATGGGCACACAGCTGCCGGATATCGCCAACGGGATTGAATCGGGGATGTATCGTTATCCGATTGGAGTGGTGGGCGGGATTACCCCGTTTAATTTTCCGATGATGGTGCCTTGTTGGATGTTCCCGCTGGCAATCGCTTGTGGAAACACCTTTGTACTGAAACCGTCGGAGCGGGCGCCCCTTTCCGCCAATCGCTTGGCGGAGCTTTTTAGCGAGGCGGGCTTGCCTGACGGTGTGTTCAATGTGGTTCACGGTGCCCATGATGTGGTTAACGGCATCCTGGAGCATCCACAGATTCGCGCGGTTTCTTTTGTCGGTTCCCAACCGGTGGCAGAATACGTCTATAAAAATGCCGCTGCCCAGGGCAAACGGGTGCAAGCCTTAGCTGGAGCTAAAAACCACTCCATTGTGATGCCTGATGCGGATCTGGATACAGCTATCAAAGGCATTACCGCCGCTGCCTTCGGGTCGGCGGGAGAGCGGTGTATGGCTTGCTCGGTAGTGGTAGCTGTCGGTGATATTGCCGATGCGTTGGTGGAGCGATTGGTTACAGCGGCAGATAGAATTAAAATCGGTAACGGCTTGGAAGAAGACGTTTTTCTCGGGCCGGTCATCCGTGATACCCACAAAGCCCGTACCCTCGGTTATATTGAGACCGGAAAAAAAGAAGGCGCCCGGCTGGTACGAGACGGCCGCCAAGACGATTTGCCTGAAGAAGGGTGGTTTATCGGTCCCACTATCTTTGACGATGTTACGCCCGGCATGAAAATCTGGGAAGAGGAAATTTTCGCCCCGGTGTTGTCGGTGGTACGGGCTACCGATCTGACAGAAGCGATCGCCATCGCCAACCGTTCCCGCTTTGCCAATGGCATGTGCATCTATACCGATAGCGCCAAAGCGGTGCGCCAGTTTCGGGAGGAAGCCGATGCCGGCATGTTGGGCGTCAACTTAGGCGTTCCTGCCCCCATGGCCTTCTTCCCTTTCTCCGGCTGGAAAGACTCCTTTTATGGTGACCTTCATGCCAATGGCCGCGACGGAGTCGATTTCTACACCCGCAAAAAGATGGTCACCGCTCGCTATTAAGTGTTACCACACAAAACCCCTGGAGAATTCCAGGGGTTTTGTGTGGATTCCACAAGCCTGAAGGCATGGGGTTTTTATTGTTAATTTCATGAAAAAAAGGCCTCCTTGGCATGGGTTTATCAGAACTACGATATCATGTTCATCCCCACTAAAGCATAAAATCCATTTGCACTGGAATAAAAGTAGATGAAAACCCAATGGGAGGGGTCGATTTGTTTCAACCGGAGCTGGAAATTCTGGAGCGTCGTCGGTTGGAAGAACTACAGGTGGAGCGGTTGCAAACAACCCTGGAGCGGGTATATTCCTCTGTTCCATTTTATCGACAGCGGCTGGATCGAGCAGGGGTGAAGCCGAATCAAATCCGGTGTGTAGATGATGTGCGCCGGTTACCCTTTACACATAAGACGGATCTAAGGGAAGCGTATCCCTTTGGCTTATTTGCCGTTAAACCGAATAAGGTGGCCCGGATTCATGCTTCCTCTGGAACGAGCGGAAAGCCAACAGTAGTGGGGTACACAAAAGACGATCTACAGCGCTGGGCGGAAGTGTGTGCACGTGCGATTGTTACTGCTGGAGGAAAGCCGGGGGATCGGTTGCACAATGCATATGGATACGGTTTGTTTACCGGTGGGTTGGGATTACATCAGGGCGCTCATCGCCTCGACATGACGGTTATTCCTGCCTCTGTCGGTCAACGCAAACGTCATGTCCTGTTGATTCAGGATTTTCAGCCGCAAGGGGTTGCCGCTACCCCTTCTTTTATGCTTAGCCTGGGGGAAACGATGAAAGAATTGGGGATCGATCCGAGACAAACTTCGCTCTTGTATGGAATTTTTGGCGCGGAGCCGTGGTCGGAAGCGATGCGGACAGCCTTAGAAGAGATGTGGGGAATGGATGCCTTGGATATCTATGGACTGTCGGAGGTGATTGGACCAGGAGTGTCGATTGAATGTCGCGAAGCAAAAGACGGACTTCATATCGCGGAAGATCATTTTGTGGTGGAAGTGATTGATCCCGATTCAGCAGAACCCCTGCCGGATGGAGAAACCGGAGAATTGGTTTTTACGTCCCTGACGAAAGAAGCATTTCCGATATTGCGCTATCGTACAGGGGACATCGCGTCCCTCACCCAGGAACGGTGTCGGTGTGGCCGTTCCCATGCCCGCATGTCCCGTGTCAAAGGGCGGGTGGACGATATGCTTATCGTTCGTGGTGTCAATCTGTTTCCATCGGAGTTGGAAAATGTGATCATCCGCGTGGAGCAATTAGCCCCCCATTATCAAGTGGTGCTTTCACAAAAGGAGGCGATCAATCGAATCACCTTAGAAGTAGAGGTGACAACTGGCTGGTGGGAACAACAGGGTAAAGTTCTCGATTACGAGCGGGAGGGTGTACACCAGCTTTATCAACGGGTGAAATCGCTGTTAAAGGAGAGGCTCGGCATTACTATAGAAGTAGCATTAAAACCGCCCCATTCCCTACCCCGCGCAGAGGGAAAAGCGGTCCGGGTGATCGACCGTCGTGCAATCCGCTAAAAAAAGAGAAACAATCAGGATGATTATTCCCGACAGGCACTTCCACCTGGCCAAATACCCATTGCTTCCAACTGCTTTCTTGTCTGTGGTGTTCCCAATTGATACACCAACTGATATACCTGTTGCAAAGTTCGGTCATAACCGTCGTTTTCACGGTTTTGGTTATAAGCGAGGAAAGGGATATGTGAGTCCCAAAACGTCTCCATATCCTCTACCGAGTTATTGCCGATCAAATTGTTTAATTGCTGCAATTCTTCCTGAGTCGCTTCGATCTCAAATTGAAAAGAAGAATCATCCGGTTGCTGCAAAACCTCGCCCATGGTCTCCCCGGAGTGGATAGAAACATAATAGCGGTTACGGCTGTGATCCATCGAACTTCCCTCCGATCCCATTGTTTTTATGTAGAATACCAATTCATCGGATTTCTTATACAAAAAAAGAGCCAGTGTCGACCCGAAGGTTGGACACTGGCTTGAGCTTGAAAGCGAAAGCGAAGGTTAGACACCTTGGCTGACGGCGTTGTCGTCGCTGCCGACCATGTTGTTGCTGTCGGAACCGATTTGGATCGGTACTTGGACGATAACGTTGATCAAACCGGCGGTGTTACGGACTTTTGCTTTGTTAATCGTGTTGGCTGCTGCTTTGAATTTTTCTTTTTTCAAACGGACATGCGCTTTTTTTCTTCTTTTTTTCTTTTTGATGCACCAGCAGTTCATGTGTAACACTCCTTTTAAAAAATATAGTTAGATAGGGAATCGTTATCGTTGCTGACCGGATTGCTGATCATTAGAGGAAGGTGTGGGGCCATTGGAGGGTGGCGGCGGGTTTAGATCTTGGAACAATTGTGCAACTAAGGTTCCTACACCGGTCACCAAGCCAGCAACATTGGTTAACACGTTTTGGATCAAGGTTCCAGGGTTAACTTGAATAGACTGGCGAACCTGATTTGCCAGTTCTTGTATTTTCCTTTGGGCCATGAACTTCACCTCCTTTTATGAATCTAAGCTTTCGCTTTGCTATAATGTATAGCATTTGGAGGGAAGTTGTGAGTAACTTTGGTTCGCTGTCTATGCCCCTTTTTTGCTTGATTACTAGTATAAAGGCAGGGACTCGCAGAAGCGGTCCCTTATTGATTCGTTGTGTTTGCGTTACTGTTTACCATGTGGGTGGCGTTTGCTGCAAATTGAATCGATATTTGAATGACGATATTGATCAACCCGCTGAGATTATAAATAACAGTTAGATTGATGGTCTCATTCCGATCAGGTTTCCTATTGGCATAGAGCGATTGTGAAGATCGCCGTTTTCCTCTGATTGAAGGTCTATATTTCCCTCCTCTTATCGTGATGGTTTGGAAGGGTCACCGTTGGAGGAGGGGGTGTTGGAAGCACCGGGGTTGGCGGGGTTTTGATTCATCTGTGCTTGCATTTGTTGCTGCGCTTGTCGAAGAAGTTTTCTTTTTTGTTGATCCATTGTGTTCGTACTAAAACGAACGGCGTCCGTAATGAAATTGGCGAGGCTTTGAAACATATTTCCCATTTGCTCGGCTTGCCCTTGTTTGGGCTGGGTAGATCCCGATTGGGCGGCTTGTGTGGGAGCATTATTGGGAAGTGGATCTTCGTTTAAAAAATCATTGATCGCCTCATATACCTGTTTCCGGAGTTGATCTTCAAGCTGACGGGAAATCTGCTCCATCTGCTTTGGATCGGGTTTTTGTTGAGACAAGGGTAAAACAACTCCTTTCGCAATCGATAATCTTTCCTTACAACATATAAGGAAGTGGACAAATTGGTGCGCCATTCATAGGGAAATAGGTTTTGATCCACACCCAAAATGAAGAGTAGGCTGATAAGATTGGGTGAACAATCAGACTCATAACCAAATGGATAGAAAACCATAATAAACAAGTGGATATAACCGTATAGAGAAGTTGAGACACCGATTGCGATCGCAGTTTCATCACACCTTATTTTTTTCCTAAACAAACAGTTGACTTTCATCTGTGTGCGTTATAAAATAATGATTGTCGACGCGACAAGATGACTTTCAACAACACCACAATCATTGAGCCGAAGTGGCGGAATTGGCAGACGCGCACGACTCAAAATCGTGTTCCTTCGGGAGTGTGGGTTCGAGTCCCACCTTCGGTACCAAAAGAGTTATTAGGATGGGGATTCAGACGCTATATATGCGCTGAGTCCCCGTCTTTTTTACGTTGAAAAATCGTGTGTGGGGATATTTATACGTATACGTACGATCCGCGCGAGACAGGAGGAGGGGATAAGGGAAGTGAGCAGAGTAATGGCTTCTTTCCATTGTAAAGTGTTTATGATATGGTTTGTTTAAAAAAAGAGAAAAGCAGGTGGGCCAACACCTACTTACTGTAATCTTGATTGTTGCTCCATTTCCACCAGTGTTATTTTAGATACATATTCTCCTTCCTTGGGGTTTGACCATATCATTAAGTTAAGAAATTGAATCACCCAAAAAAGAAGAATTGCACAAGATGCTCAATTTCTCGTTTTGGGGAAAGTTTATTTTTATTAGGTTTATGGATATGCGTTGAGACCCCTACGAGATTGTTTATGTTGATTTTCCGCGCCCACAGGGGTCTATACGAAAGGGTTTAAGAGGGAGCGTGCCCTAAGTTTTTTATTTTTGCTAACTTTAATTTTTAATAAATGGGGAGTGGAATATGGAAAATAACGTTTTTGAACAAATTGCAAAAAAATATGATACAGAAGAAAGAATTGAATTAGCAAAAGTTATAGTTAAGGAAGTAAGGCCAGAATTACGAAATAGTAAATCAAGATCATTAATAGACTATGGGAGTGGTACTGGTCTAATTGGTTTGGAATTATCGGATTTAGTAGATTCTATTTTGTTAGTAGATTCATCAAAACAAATGTTGGAGGTTGCGAAAGCTAAAATTTCGCACAAAGGAATTACCAACTCAAAAGTACTTTATTCAGATTTTACTCAAGAAACTCCTAAACGTAAGGCAGACATAGTTTTAATGTCACTAGTCCTTCTTCATATTCCGGATACTAAAAAAATTCTACAAGAATTGTTCAAAATCTTAAATGATGGTGGTAAGCTAATTATTATTGATTTTGACAAAAACGACAAAATAAATCATCCGAAAGTTCATAACGGTTTTTCGCATGAAGAACTGAAAAAAAGATTATCCGACGTTGGATTTAAATCAATTAAAATTAAGACATTTTATTTTGGTAATCGTATTTTTATGAATCAAGATGCCTCAATCTTTATATCCAGTAGTATAAAGTGATTTCTTCTTTTCTTGATACGTATGGAGCGCATAACCTTTTGGTCCCGATAGGGTATTGACCATTGTAAGTGACTCCTTCCGTATGGCTCTTTTGTCGCACAACTTCGGCTTAGAGTGCTAAAACCGGTTCACAAACCAACAAACCAGCGTAAGTCCCTTGGGACTTGCGTTTTTTCCTGTGCCCGGCATAGGCCACGTTCTCAAAGGCTTAACGTAGTATTATTTCTTGAAAAAAGTCCACTTTAAGATTAAGTCAAAAACAAAAATGCCATAGATGCGCTCAATTATTTATCGGTGGCGCTTTTGGATTCAAAAAAGATCAATTACCACACTAGGTTTTTTAGTAGAGATCCAGCTTCAGCAACACTGTATCGGTACACTTCTGTTAAATGGAGATTGTTTGATTTCGCATATCGATATACCATGTTTTCAAGTGTTTAGAGAGGAGGGAATGAAAATAAGCCAGACAGGACTGAAACTCGCCTATTTGTCAGCATTGTTGAATGCGGTCATCATCGGCTTTTCGTTTTTGTTTACCAAAATCGCGCTTGCGTATTCCTCCCCGATTGATACGCTGACCTATCGTTTTGCTGTTTCCTTTGCAGTGATGTCAATTCTGGTTGGGTTTAGTCGAATCAATCTGGATTACCGCGGTAAACCTTTTTATCTAGCGTTGCTGCTGGCAACGATGTACCCGCTTGGATTCTTTACGTTGCAAGCGTTTGGGTTAAAATACGCCACCTCTGCTGAGGGAGGTATTTTATACGCTTTCACACCAGTTCTGACGATGATACTCGCCGCTGTCTTTTTAAAAGAAGTGACAACCCGTCTACAAAAGCTGTCGATCTTTCTTTCGGTATTTGGAGTTGTGTTCATCTTTATCATGAAGGGAAGTAGTATCGATCTATCGAACGTGACGGGTATTTTTCTGTTGTTCTTCTCGTGCTTGGCTTTTGCCGGATACAGCGTTTTGGCCCGTTCGCTTTTGCGAGTTTACAGCCCAATGGAAATCACTTATTTAATGTTGGGGATCGGCTTTATCACTTTTTTTGCGATATCACTTACCGATCATGTAATCACTGGAACACTTGACACCTTCATCGCACCCCTTGCAAGTGGTAGTTTTATCGTGTCAATCCTCTACCTTGGAGTGATGTCCTCCCTTGTCACTGCTTTGACGGCAAATTATGCTTTATCAAAAATAGAAGCTTCAAAAATGAGTGTATTCACTAACCTTTCGACTGTCGTCTCCATTGCGGCGGGGGCGATGTTCCTTGGGGAAGAAGTTTCAATGTATCATATCATCGGTTCGGTACTGATTATAACGGGGGTTTGGGGGGCGAATCGCTTGGGGAAAGCCTGATAAGGTGAAGGCGAAAGGACTCGATTCGTGCCCGATGGGCGGATACGATGTCAATAAATTCGTTGAAGCGTTTAATGTTCCATCACAGTATATTCCGGTAGTGCTGATCGCCATTGCCAAAGCGGCTAAACCTGCTCGTCCGTCTGTTCGCTTCCCGGTTGAGCAAACGATCGTCTGGAATGGTTTCTGACGGTTAGGGAATGCTTGTCGCGAGATTACCGAAATTAGGGGGATTATCCATGAGCGAGCTAAATCTTTTATTTCGCAAACGAATCGGCTTTCCCGAAAAAGAACATCTTTCATTTGAAAACTTGGACAACGTTCTTGCGAAAACGGCCCAAAACATCCCTTTTGAGAATTTATGTATTATCGGAGAGAAAAGCAAGGATATCTCCAAGCAAAACTTAGTTGAAAAGATCCTGGTCAAAAAAGAAGGCGGTTTATGTTATGAACTAAATTCGATTTTCTATTTCTTCTTGATCGAAAACGGTTTTGACGCCGTCCTTGTGCGTGGGGTTGTATATAAAAATGAGTTACAAGAATATCTGACAATCGGAAGAACCCATGTTGCCATCCTCATTACGCATAAAGAGCAAAAGTATCTAATCGATACCGGTTTTGGAGGGAATCTGCCATTAAAGCCTGTTCCTTTAACCAGGGAGGTTGTAGCCTCTGATAATGGAGAATTTCGGGTCAAGAAAGAAAAAAGTGAACACGGGGACTACATTTTGGAGTTGAAATTGAAACATAAAGATACGGATTGGAAAATAGGATATGCTTTTGATTCCAAAAAGCCCATCTCAGATGTATCGGAGTTTAATGATATCCAACGAATCATCACTGAACACCCAGACTCTCCATTTAATAAAAGTCCTTTGATTACCAAACTGACCAACCGCGGAAATATAACATTGACAAACACTTCATTTACACAATGGGATAATGGACTCGTTACAAAAGAGAAAATCGAGAGCGAAAGATTTAATGAGCTGTTAAAACGATATTTTGAAATGTAGGGTTCACCATTGTTTGAACGGGGATTCATCGATCACCGATCACCGATCGATAAGTACCCGTCTTTTTTGTGCTTAAAAAGTGAGCGGAAAAAGGGAAGTCAATGCCAAAGTTTTATCTCAACTAATCCTTTTGGCGTATTTTCACAAAAAGGACAAAATGGGACATCAAAAAGAAATCCTACTTACGAATAATTGAATAGGGCATCAGAAGATGCCACATGAAAAGGGGGAAAACTGAATATGGCAACCTTGTTGAGAAGAGTGGCATTACTTGCAATCTTAGCGCTCTTTATGGCTCCATTGTCCGCGTATGCGACTGAAGGGGATTCCTATGCGCTGGATGTAACAACCGAGGTAGAAGGGAATAGTATTTCGGTTACAGCCACCATTGAAAATGCGGAAACAGCTACATCAGGGGAGTGGAAAATCGTCCCCTTTGGAAAAAACAATGCAGGTAAGCCGGCAACTCAACCACAATCTGAGGAATTAAGCTTCTCCGGTACCTGGAACGATCTTGCACCCGGGGAATACTGCTTTAAGGTGCACTATACCGGCAAGTTGGATGGTGCGACATCCAACACTGTCTTAAAAAAGGACAAAGTGTGTGCAACCGTAGAGGGTGTCGATGAACCGGGTGATGAAAACGGTAACGATGGAGAAGAACCATCGAATGAAGAACCGAAAGAAGAAGAGCCTGAGGAATCTCCTGTAACGGAATGCACTGATCTGGAAAACTTAGATCCGGAAGATTTCCATGAGATCACCATCGATCAAAAAGATGCCGGAGACTCCATCAAAGTTACTGCAACATTGCCGGGCAACAATGTAGACGGCGCATGGGAGTTCATGGCTGGTTTGTGGGATGCAGAAGAGCCGGATGTGGTGGAAACCAAAATTGCTACCGAAAAAACCGTAACCTTCTCCATTCCGAAGAGCAAGTTGGCCAAAGAAGGCGATTACCTCATCTTAGTTGTCTTCTCCGGCACCATTGACGGAAAGGAATGTCAGTGGGGTATTGGATTGGATGGCTTCTACCTGGAGGATGAGGAAGGGGCAATCGCTCCTCCGACAAAGGATGTGCCGAAACCAACCACTCCTGAAGGAAAAGAACGGGTCATTAAAAATGCAAAAGGTGGAAAAATGCCGAACACTGCAGCACCGATGGTTACCAACTTCGCCTTGGGCGCGTTAATGATGGTAGCAGGGGTAGGTCTGCTGGTATATCGCCGCTTTAGCTTCTAATTGGATACAAACTGAACCGACTTTGCTGCGGCAGAGTCGGTTTTTTTATCTATTCATGATATAATAAATTTCTACATTTTCCGATATTGGATAGCGATTGGATGGGTCTCAAATGTAATCTTCCACCTTTTACACTTCATAGAACCGATTTTTTTGCTAAAAGCGAAGTGCTGACGAAGGGGAACCCTCGAACGTAAACATCGTTGAAAAATCTTGAGAGGTGCAACAAATGGAACGAATATATAAATATCCACGTACACCCCATATCTCCGGTTCCGGATTGCAAGCGGGGGACGAGGATTTAAATACAGTCTCCTTTCATGAGTTGGCGGGAAAACGACTCGTGGTGGAGGAGAAGATGGACGGGGCCAACAGCGGGATTAGTTTTGATGAAAAAGGACAGCTCTATCTGCAAAGCAGAGGGCATTTTTTAATGGGTGGTGCGCGCGAAGCACAGTTTCATCTTTTGAAGAGTTGGGCCCATCGATATGCGGGGGAACTGTGGGCGTTGTTGGGAAAGCGCTATGTCATGTACGGTGAGTGGCTTTACGCCAAACATACCGTTTTTTATACGGATTTGCCCCATTACTTCCTGGAGTTTGATATCTATGACAAAGAACAGGATCAATTTTTGTCCACTGAGCGTCGACGGGATATGCTGACAGCAGCTCCTTTTATTGTGTCGGTTAAAGTGCTGATTGAAGGTAGCTTCCGATCTCTGCGTCAGTTGCAAGCCTGGATCGGTGATTCCCACTTTATTGCAGCAGATCATGTACAACAATTGCGTGCTGCGGCGGCTGCCCAAGGAATGGACCCAGAGCGAGTGGTGCGGGAGACGGATATGAGCAGAAAGATGGAAGGGCTGTATATCAAGTTGGAAGAGAATGGGGTGGTAAAAGGACGTTATAAGTATGTTCGTAACGGTTTTTTACAAACCATTCTCGACTCCAACAGCCATTGGATGGAGCGGCCGTTATTGCCCAATCGGCTGCAAAAGGGGGTGTCGTTATTTTGAATGAATGGACCTTTCCCCATTGCCCACAGCCACTGGCTTGGGAAATCGACTGGGAGCGGATTGTTGCGCGATATGAATGGGTACAGGCATTGGCGGGTGTGGCACAAGATCCGATTTATCATGCTGAGGGCGATGTTCTCATCCATACGGAAATGGTGGCAAAAGCGATGGTGGGTTTACAGGACTGGCGCGAGTTGACACCGACGGAACGGTCGATCCTGTTTGCCGCTGCCTTGCTGCATGATGTAGCCAAACCGATATGTACGCGCACAGAGGTAGACGGTTCCATCAGCTCCCGCGGTCATGCTCGTATCGGTGCGACCATGGCATATCTTCATCTTTGTGATGGGAAGGAAGCAAGTATCGTTGCGCCGACTTCCCTTCGTCGCCAAATTGCAGCATTGGTGCGTTACCATGGATTGCCGCTGTGGTTTTTGGAGCGACCGGAGCCGGAGCGGCTCCTTTATGCTGCCAGCCAAAGTGTACGCTTGGATTGGGTGGCGTTGTTGGCGGAGGCGGATGTACGAGGACGGACCTGTGATGATCAGGAGGAATTATTGCAGCGGGTTGATCTCTTCCGGGAGTTTTGTCAGGAGTTGGGCTGTTATACCAAACCGTATCCTTTTGGCAGTGATCACAGCCGTTTTCGCTATTTTCGCGGTCTGCAACGTGATCCCGCTTATACCGCTTACGATGAGTCCACTTTTGAAGTGGTGCTGATGATGGGACTGCCAGGGGCAGGCAAAGATACATGGATCCGTCGTCATTTGCCGACTTGGCCGGTTATTTCTTTGGATCAGATACGGAACGAGCGCAACATCAGTCCCAAAGGGCCACAAGGGGAGGTGGTGCATGCGGCTAAAGAAGAAGCGCGTGCACTTTTGCGGGAACAGCGCTCCTTCGTCTGGAATGCGACCAATATTACGCGGATGACACGGAATGGATTGATCGACCTTTTTGCCGCCTACAACGCCTGTATCCGCATCGTATTTGTGGATACACCCCTGCCTGTGATTTTAAAACAGAATCGCAAGAGAGAAGAATCGGTGCCGGAAGCCGTTATCCAGAGACTAAGAAATAAGCTGGAGCTTCCAGATCTCACAGAGGCGCATCGATTGGATTTTGTATAGCGGCAACGACGGGGCAAAGAGAAAATGTATTTCGCTCACGAGAAGGATTGCGCCAGGGGAGTGGAAGGATGGGGCATCGTGCCAATTTAATTATGATAAACGGGGACTCCTATGACTTACATTACGATCGTTGGTTGGGCAATGTGATTCCCGGTGTTTTCTTTTGGGGCCGGATAGAAAGACGAATGTTAGCAAGAGCGATTGCTGCAGTTAAAGTGGAGGTCCAACAGAAAAGAAATCCGGATGCACTTCAAAAGGGAGCCTGGTAGGAAGGCTCCCTTTTTCGAGATTTATTTTGTTAAGATGGTATGGGTGGTTTGTTCTACATCGTGATATTGATCCAGGAGCGATTGTAACTGGGCTTCGGCTTGATCCAGCTTTCCTTCCAAGTAGAAGGATTCCGCCTTTAACGTTGTTTGTGTAATGGAAGCCAGCTGGTGATGCATCTTCTGATGTAGTCCTTGATATTCAGCGGGTACATTGAGGGTGTATAGATCCAGGTGTTTTTGGGTAAGGTAGGAGGCGAGTTGGGCCGTTTGATGCCATTGCTCTTTTCCGGGAGTAGTATGCTCAATCTGATCAATCTGGGATTGGATCTCTTTTTCCATGGGACTTGTAATCGTCATTCTAATCCCGTCGGCAATTTTTATGAATTTCTGTGGTAAATCAGATTTCCTTTATTTTTTTCTTGCAAAGTAGTGGAGATATCAAGTATAATTATCGTTGCGGTGTTTGATTCAGCTGAAGTGCTTGAAAGAAGTTCAGTATTTTGGTTCGCAGGATTCACCGCACCAATAACCGGGACGTGGCTCAGCTTGGTAGAGCACCTGCTTTGGGAGCAGGGGGTCGCAGGTTCAAATCCTGTCGTCCCGACCATGATAAAAAACGGACCTTGCGGGGTCCGTTTTTCTGTTGGGGATTTTAGGTTTGTCAACAGAGATGATAAGTGTCATTTGTATCTGCTGACCCCTGTGAATATGCGTTCCCCCGTTTCCACGATACAATCTGTCTAGAAAATGATATTGAGAAATGGGGAGAATCGATGACGCATTCAAACAAACGGATCCAGCTACTCGATATGTGGCGCGGATTTGCAATTTTAGGTACACTGGGGACGAATATATGGCTGTTTGCTAATCTGGGAGACTTATCGTACACTTTTGGCTTTGATCGTGCGCCGTGGTGGACTTCCTTTGATGAGTTTGTACGGGTGTTTACCCTGTTCTTGGTCAATGGTAAATTCCTTGGGATGTTGACGATTCTCTTCGGTGTTGGGCTGGAATTAAAGTATCGGCAAGCGTTGCGCAAAGGAAATGCCTGGCCCGGCATCTACCTCTGGATTTCCTTGATTTTATTGGCGGAAGGTCTGATCCATTTTACGCTGGTGATGGAATACGATATTTTGATGAGTTATGCGGTGACAGCCATGATCGTCTCCCTAATCGTCAAATTTGGCGACCGGGCGATCAAATCGGCGATGTGGGTTTTTGGCGGGTTTCATCTTTTAGGCATATTATTGCTTCTCGGCGTTATCTTGTATTCCAATCTTGTCGGTGGACAGGTGTCTATGGGCGATATGACGCAGGTGGTTACCCTTTATCAAAACGGGACTTGGCTGGAGCAACTGCAATATCGCCTGACTGATTTTTGGGTACTTCGCCTTGAAGTGATCTTTGTGATTCCGATGAATATATTTTTGTTTCTTTTAGGTGTTCGACTGATGCGGTCCGGTGCCTTTTCTTCCGATGATCACGGCAAACACATGCGCCGCAAAATGCTGCGAATTGGTCTTTTTATCGGGATTCCGCTAAACTTGCTCCTGTTTGTACCAGGAGGCGCGTTTGATTTGCTGGTTCGTTATTTATTTTCACCGTTTTTAGCTGTCGGATATATGGGCTTGATTGCGATGTTGGTTGAAAAAACCCCTCGTTTTTGGCTGTGGTCTTCGGTTGAGAAAGTCGGAAAAATGGCCCTCAGTTGCTATGTGTTGCAAAATGTGGTTTCTTCGATTCTCTTTTACGGATGGGGTTTGGGATTAGGCGGACAGGTGGATGCGGTGACAACGGTGGCGATATGGTTTGGCATCAGCTTGTTTCAACTTGGTTTCGCCTGGCTTTGGTTGCAACTGTTTCGCTCGGGGCCGATGGAAACCTTTCGTCGATATCTTGCTGCATGGCCGACTGGAGGCAGGATGAATGCTGCAAAAACTGTATCCTCGAGATCAAATCGATAAATATTTGTTCGTTGATGTGATTGCGTTTGTTTCATTGGCTTATCAAGTGTTTCTCGTGTACCATTCCTTTGGGTTCATCGGAAGTTTCCTCTTATATGGTATCTATTTCGGGGCATATTATGTAGGCTTGTGGTATCAGGATTGGCGAATTGTAATCTCTATCTATACAGGTTGTGGGGTGCTGGCGGTTTTAGGGCTTTTCTATCATCCCTTTCTCACTTTTTATGCTTTTATACAAGCAGCTCAACTGGGATTAGTCCGTTCCAAGCGTTTAATCGGAGTTAGCATGCTGGCCATTTTGGTCATGCATGCAACAGTGTATTACGGACGAGAAGGGGAATGGACAGGGTTTGGGGAGTCTTATTACCTGTTACTGCTTATTTTGCAACTGCTTACCCCCATGATTCTTTATATCATTCAACGATCGCGTTCATTGGGTGATGCGTTGGATGAAGCCAACAAAAAAATTGAACGCTATGCCCAAGAAGAGGAACGGAATCGCATTGCACGCGATTTGCACGATACACTGGGACAAACCTTGACGATGATCAAAATGAAAAGCGAGCTGGCGATGCGGTTGATGGATAAAGAATCGAAGCAGGCAAAACAGGAAATGAAAGAAGTGATGGAAACATCTCGCTTTGCGTTAAAGCAAGTACGGGAAGTGGTTACATCGATGAAGCATGTGTCGGTGGCGGAGGAGATTAAACAGGGGCAAATCCTTTTCCAAACAGCTAAAGTAGATGTAATTATAAAAGAATCAGGCCCGCAACCGAATTTATCCCAGGTGAAGGAAACGATGTTGGCGCTTTCGATGCGGGAAGCGTTCACCAATGTAATGAAGCACAGTCAAGCACAGACCTGTACCGTTCAGCTGGGCTGGAAGAGTGACGGTCAGTATGTAGTTAAAGTGGTGGATGACGGTGTTGGGTTAACGAATAAAGAAAAACTGGGACATGGAATCGAATCGATGCGAGAGCGGATGCATTTAGTTGGTGGATCTGCTGTGGTGGGAGCGTCTGTCGATGGCGGCTTTGTCGTCACTTTAAGTATTCCGGCCAATCACGGGAAGGATGAGAAGGGGCCATGATCCGCATTGTAATCGCCGAAGATCAGCAGATGCTGCGGGGTGCGCTGACGTCGTTGCTGCAACTGGAAGAGGATATTGAGGTAGTGGCGCAAGTGGCCAATGGCAAAGATGCTCTTGATATGATTGAACACCATCAACCGGATATATGCCTCTTAGATATTGAGATTCCCATGATGACCGGCCTGCAGGTAGCCGCACAGATCCGACACCGCCAATGGCCATGTAAGATCATGATTGTAACCACCTTTGCCCGACCGGGCTACTTGCAAAAAGCAACTGAGATGCAAGTGGACGGCTATTTGTTGAAGGATGAACCGATTGACACCTTGGTAGATGCGATTCGCAAAGTGATGAAGGGGGAGAAAGTGATCAGCCCTGAGTTGGCTGTTGCTCTGTTCCAGCACGAGGAAAACCCCCTGACTGAGCGGGAGCGGGAAGTGCTCCGTTTGGTCAAGCAAGGAAAGAGTACAAGGCAAATCGCTCAAGTTCTCTTTTTGACCACTGGCACCATTCGCAATTATCTTTCTGCCGCTATACAAAAAATGGAGGCCAACTCAAGGCAGCAAGCGATCATAAAAGCGGAAGAGAAAGGCTGGATATAAGATAGGGAAGCCCCGGCCAAACGTGGGCTTCTTCTTGTTGTTCTATCAAGGGCGGTAGTCGTTATTATAAAATGGATATGGATCAATCAAAAACCATCATCCCAAGGGAAAGGAGTAAAGTCATGCACTCTAAGCGGCAATCGGCCGGTGATGTAGCCTATCACGCCATAAAACGGAAGATTATCGAATGGGATTATCAACCGAATCAACCCCTCAATGAAGAGATGTTGACCTCTGATTTAGCTATCAGTCGAACACCGTTGCGCCAAGCGCTACACCGGCTGGAACTGGAGGGGCTCATTTTTCGGCATAGCAACGGCAGAATCACCGTCGCCGCTATTACCGTGGATGAGGCGGAGGAAGTGTTTAAAGTGCGGGAAGTGTTGGAAGGATTGGTGGCGAAAGAGGCGGCTCAACACATAACGGCGGAACAAATCGAGGAATTGGAAGAGAAATTGTCGCTGATGGAAAGAGCGGCACAAAAAGGGCACAGCCAGAAGCTGATCCAATCTGGAAGTGAATTTCATCAACTTTTGTATACGGTGGCCCAAAATCAAACCGCAATCCGTTTTTTGGAACAATTAAACAGCCGGATTGAGCGCTACCGTCGCTTGGGCGGCTATTTAAATCCCGATTATCCGCATCAGCTACCGGTTCAAGAACATCGAGCCATTTTTGATGCCGTGCAAAAGCGTGACGCTCAGGCGGCGGAGATGGCGATGCGTGCTCATATCCGCCGTAGTTTGGAATCAGTGGAGGAGACATTGCGGGGTTATCTTCAGCCAAGGTGAAAGGGAGTGATTCCTTCAAAGGTGGCTTTGCCACTGAACAATTTCCCATTTATAGGAGCACAATAGTCAGGCGATATTTTCTTTTATATTGACGAAAATTGTATACAATTATACAATTTGAGTAATCGATTGGATGTAATCCGTTGATTGGGGGGTGGGTGAGCAAGCCAAAGCTCTATTGCTACCCCCAGTAGGGCAATGTTCCGTGTACAGGGTTCGGTTGAATCAGCGGGTGAAAGAACCTATTCTTTTTGTTTAAACATGGCGCGCTGTCGCACTTTTGCATGTAGGTTTGGTGAATAACCGACAGGAGGTTGGGGAAATGGCGGGTTCGGTCGTATCGATGAGTCAGACACAAGCTAAGGAATTTGATCCGATTCTTGTAGCGATTGCAGACTATGTGGTGGCGGGGGAGATCGATAGCCCGGAAGCGTATGAGACGGCATATCATGTTTTGTTGGATTCAATCGGCTGCGGGGTGTTGGCCCTGCGCTATCCGGAATGCGTCAAGCATCTGGGTCCGATTGTTCCAGGCGCAGTGGTTCCCAACGGCGTGCGGGTCCCGGGAACACCATTTGAGCTGGATCCGGTCCAAGGGGCGTTTAATATCGGCTGTATCATCCGTTGGCTCGATTACAACGATACTTGGCTGGCACAAGAGTGGGGACATCCCTCGGACAATCTGGGGGGCATTTTGGCTGTGGCGGATTATGTGAGCCGCAGAAATGTGGCGGAAGGAAAAAAGCCGTTAACGATCCGAGATGTGTTAACGGCGATGATCAAAGCGCATGAGATCCAGGGGATATTGGCGTTGGAAAACAGTTTGAACCGGGTTGGGCTGGATCATGTTTTGTTTGTTAAGGTGGCGTCGACAGCGGTTGTGACAGCGATGTTGGGAGGCGATCGTCAACAGGTGCTCAACGCTTTGTCCCAAGCATGGATCGACAGTGTCAGTTTGCGTACTTATCGTCACGCTCCCAATACAGGATCGCGCAAATCCTGGGCGGCGGGGGATGCCACCAGCCGGGCGGTGCGGTTGGCTTTGATGGCGATTAAGGGAGAGATGGGGTATCCCACAGCCCTTTCGGCGAAAACCTGGGGTTTTCACGATGTCCTGTTACAAGGGCAGCCGGTGCGATTGGCTCAACCTCTCGGCTCGTATGTAATGGAAAACGTATTGTTAAAAGTGGCATATCCGGCGGAGTTTCACGCACAGACAGCGGCGGAATGTGCGATGCAATTACATCCGACGGTAAAGGAGCGACTGGATGCGATTGAGCGGGTGGAGATTACCACCCATGAAGCGGCGATCCGTATTATCGACAAAAAAGGGCCTTTGACTAATCCGGCGGACCGCGATCATTGTTTGCAGTATATTGTGGCGATCAGTCTATTGTTTGGTGAATTGACCGCGGAACATTATGAAGACGATGTTGCTAGCGATCCCCGTATCGATGCCTTGCGCCAAAAAATGGTGGTAAAAGAAAATTCACAGTATAGCAAGAATTATCTCGATCCCGACAAACGGGCCATCCCCAATGCGATCCAGGTGGTCTTTAAAGACGGCAGCGCAACGGAGCAAAAAGAATGCTTTTATCCGATCGGCCATCGCCGCCGACGTGCAGAAGCGATCCCTCGTCTGCTTGAAAAATATCGGCACAACCTGGCGACCCATTTTCCACAGCATCAACTGCAGCAGATTATGGATCAATCGTTCGCGCAAAAACAGTTGGAGAAGACGGCTGTTCACGACTTTATGAAAATGTTTGTACTTTAAATGGACGGATCACCTGTTACCAGTTCTAGTTCCCTTTCGCTCCCTCTTATGGTTTTCCTAAGGGGAGAGATTGTTCGCCGCTGGCACTCCATCGCATAACGTTTTCAAGGATTAACCTACTACCAACGGGATGAAGACCGCTCGTGCGTTCGATTATGCTGTAAATGGGTTGCTCAAGCCTGACCTAAGCAACCAGGGTTAATATTTATCAAATATGCTCTAATCGTAGGGGGGAGACCCGATGTCATGGTTGGTGGAAGAAGAACGGGATCAAGCGGTGTTGGCGGAACAGTTTCGCCGGCATATTCAATCCGATTCCATTTTAAAAATTCCGGGCGCTCATGACGGCATGGCGGCGCTAATCGCGAAACAGGTCGGGTTTGAAGCCCTCTACCTATCCGGAGGAGCGTATAGCGCCAGTCGCGGTTTGCCTGATCTGGGCGTTATCTACTCCGAAGAGATGGCGGCCCGGGCCCGGGATCTGGTGCGGGCAACAGGGTTGCCGGTATTGGTCGATATCGATACCGGCTTTGGCGGGGTATTAAACGTTGCCCGGACCGCACGGGAGATGGTGGAGGCCAAAGTGGCCGCAGTTCAGATCGAAGATCAGCAACTGCCGAAAAAATGTGGCCACCTAAACGGAAAGCAGTTGATTCCGGTGGAAGAGATGGTACAAAAAATCAAGGCGATCAAAGAGGTTGCCCCCTCCTTGGTGGTGGTTGCGCGAACGGATGCCAAAGGGGTAGAAGGGCTGGATGCGGCGATTAAACGCTGCCAACAATATCGGGCGGCAGGTGCTGACGCCATTTTCCCGGAAGCGTTGCAGGATGAGGAGGAATTTCGACGGGTAGGTACAGCGGTAGAGGCTCCGCTCTTGGCTAATATGACCGAGTTTGGACGAACGCCCTATTATACGGCGGAACAGTTTGCAGCTTGGGGCTTTCGCATGGTGATTTACCCGGTTACTTCCCTGCGGGTGGCCGCTAAAGCTTATGAGCGGGTATTTACCGCGATTATGGAAAAAGGGACGCAAAAGGATGCGCTGTCTGATATGCAGACGCGAAAAGCGTTATATGAGACCATCCGTTACTATGATTACGAAGAATTGGATGGGAAAATCGCCAAAACCGTATTGCCGGAGATGGAGTAATCATCCGTGGTAGCCGTTGTCCGTAAACTGGACAACGGCTTGATGGTTTAGAACGGAGAGAACAACAAGTTCCAATAAGCCAAATAAGGAATGAAGCTGATGCCGCATAATGAAACGACTCCGTATCCCCATTGTTGCTTGGCTGAGAGTAAGGTGCGGAAGCGAATGGTCTACAGTAAGAACGACAGACAGGCGATCCATTTCATTCCCAATGCTATACATGGCGATCCCCCCTTGGCATTCTACCTCAGTATAAAATCTCACCCTAGGGGAGATTCAAGGAAAAAGCTCCCCCGTACAGAAGGGATTTTTTTGTGTCAATCCCAATCATGTTCTTCTCGTTTTTGTTTCTTTAAAAATTTAGGACCGTTTGCAGCTCTTTTGTTGGTATAATCAAATTATGCTGACAAGGAGGTAGCAGGATGGATCCAAACAAAGGGATTGAAGTGGAAATCGAAGATGGAAAATTGGAAATTGAAATTGGCGGTTTTGAGATCGAGATTGGCGAAGATGGAATTGAAATTGAGATCGATGATGACTGATCGTATTGATTCAACTATAAACCGAAAAAGGTTCCTCCCACTGTGGAAGGAACCTTTTTGCTATCGATCATGAGAGAGTATTTTGTAGTTGCGATTATCCCCGGTGTTGCTTCATTATCGCTCTTGTGCTGCTTTTTCCGGTTGCATCACATAATGATCGAGGAAAAAGGAGACGCCAGCTTCTTCGTTGCTGGGAACGACATGGTGGGCGGCTTGGATCAATTGGGGGTGGGCGTTGGCGACGGCAGCGGAAATACCGGCCTTACGCACCATGGAAAGATCGTTCATATGATCACCGATCGCCGCACATTGGTCGACGGATAAACCGTAACGTTGGGCGACGATTTCCATCGCATTCCCTTTGGTGATCCCTTGGGGCAGGATTTCGAAAAATTGATCCGAGGACTGAAAATATTCCAGTGGATAGATAAGGCTGTCGGCCCAGGTGTGAAGCTTGGGCATGGTAGTGGGAGGTGCTACCGCCACTACTTTTGTGATGGGGGTATCGGGAAGATCATCATAGGTAGGGATCAATTGCAAGGGAAACTCATCATCGTATTTATCCAGCTCGGCTTTTAAGGATGGGGTGACACTAGTGGCGTAAACACGGGTCAGGGAGTAGAGAAAGATATCCACTTCATGTTCAAAGGTGGTCAGCTGATCCAACAGATAGGTCAACAATTCACGATTCATGGAAGCGACAGGTGTCAACTCCTCAGTAGCCGGATCATAGATGACCCCACCGTTGCACAAAATAACAGGTAGATTTACTTTTAACTCCTCGATAAAACGTTTGGCTTCCCGGAAGCTGCGACCGGTTGCCAGTGTAAAATAACCGCCTTGTTGGCGAAAGGCGGAGATGCTCTCTTGGTTGGCGCGGGGAATCTCTTTGGTTTTGGTAACCAACGTTCCGTCAATATCGGAAACGAACATGGTGTAGTTTAACGACAAATGGATTCACTCCTTTGTCAAGATAACCCCACTTAATATAACAAAGGGGTGTTAATCGCTGTTTAAGGAGCCATTAACTTTTGTGAACGGCAAAAGGAAGATCCAAAAACAAGCGATATCCTCATATTATACTACGTATCGAGACAAAAGAGAAGCGGTATGGGAAGCGCGAAACCCGATAAAAGAGCATTTCGATCAGAGGTCTCAACGGTGACGCTGCTTTCACGTTTGGAGTGATGAACGATGAGTCGCTTTCACCGTCTGTGGTGTGTAAATCTACTAACCCTTTTCACTAAATCCTCCTTTGGGAAAGAGCGGTTGAGGTGTGAACTTGCTCGATTCCAACTGAACATGCTTCCCCCCTGCAAGGGTATCCTTTGATATGCGATAATAGGGTTGGCGATCCATCGGGATCGGATTGGATGAAAAGGGAGAGGGAACCGATGGACCTGCAATCCATATACCATCGTTATGCCGATTGTACCCGTTGTCCCCTCTATAAGGGGCGAAACCGGATTGTGTTTGGGGAAGGAAATCCCCACTCCCCCCTCCTATTTGTAGGGGAAGGACCGGGAGCGGATGAGGATCGACAGGGGCGTCCTTTTGTGGGAAAGGCGGGTCAATTGTTAAACAAGATGTTAGCGGCGGCGGAAATTTCGCGGGAAGATATTTTTATCACCAATATTGTGAAATGCCGCCCACCCGGGAATCGCACACCGACGGAAGAGGAGATGGATACCTGTATCGCCCTATTGCGGGAGCAGTACAAGGTGATTCGCCCCCGTCTGATAGTGACGTTGGGATCAGCGCCGACTCGTGCCCTGATCGATCCGGAAGCGCGGATTACTCGTGTGCGAGGGCAATGGATCGAGCGTAAGGGAGTACGGATGATGCCCACCTTCCATCCGGCCTATCTGTTGCGCAATCCTAGCGGCAAACGGGATGCCTGGGCCGATTTTCAAGCGATTCGGGACGCCTATCGGGAAGTATTGGCGGAAAGCAGTGGATAAAGGATGATTTGTACATATGTGATTGAACCGATTTTAAATCAGGTACGTTTCTCCTACGTTTAGGGATGCGCCCAACGGAAATGTTCCTATCCCCATGGTGGGGTGCGAACGAAATTTGCTTGAATAGGTATTGCATACCATAACGGATTGACTGTCAACCGAAAGGAGGAGGAGTGTTGCAGCGTTTGCAGCAAATCTTGTCACGAATCGACGGCAAAGGTTATAAAGCGTACAAGGATATTCAGGGTGAATACACCTTCCCCGATTATCGATTAATGATCGATTATGTTCAGGGAGATCCCTTTGCAGCTCCCTCTCGGCTGCGGGTACGGATGGCGATGAAGGATGCCGGTTATCCGGAGGAGTGGTATCGACAAAAACATCGTCGCATCGCCCTGGAGGATTGGATCGCGCGCCGGTGGGCAACTGAGACGCAGCGCTATTCCTTTGAAGTGAAGGGGACGGGAAAAAGCGGACTCATCAGTGTGGATCGTCCGGGACAGGAGATTTTGGAGCGGACGGCAGTCGTGGTGAATGAACGGTTTGTAGAGGTGCGCATCACTTTGGGGCTTCCGGCCCAGGGGCGGCGTGTCTTGGGCCGAAAGGCGGAGGAGATGTTGTGTCGACAGCTGCCCCGCCTGGCGCGTGCGGCATTACCCCGGGAAGCGCTTCAGCCGAATGCGGTGGAGGAGCGGATGAAGCTGGTGGATAACCAGCAGGCGATTCGACGTTGTTTGCAGGACAAGGGGTGGATCGCTTTTGTCGCCAACGGTGCCGTGTTGCCGCGGGAGAGCGGAATCAGTGACAAGCCCTTGACCAAAGGGAATGTGATCCGATTTGAGTCACCGGCCTCGATGGAAGTGGCGGTGGAGGTTCCTCATGGGGAGCCGATCCGTGGGATGGTGATCCGCGATGGCATCACGTTGATCGTCGGCGGCGGCTATCACGGAAAGAGTACCTTGCTGACGGCGTTGGAACGGGGCGTTTACGATCATGTGGCCGGTGACGGTCGTGAGTATGTGATTACTGACCCCAGCGCCATCAAAGTACGATCAGAAGACGGACGCCGGGTGGAAAAGGTGAATATCTCCCCTTTTATCAACAATTTACCTTTTGGTCGGGATACGGAGCGCTTTTCCACGGAGGATGCCAGCGGCAGCACTTCACAAGCGGCCAATATTATGGAGGCTTTGGAGATGGAGAGCTCCTGTCTCCTGATCGATGAAGATACCAGTGCTACCAACTTTATGATTCGGGACGGCCGAATGCAAAAATTGGTGGCAAAAGGAAAAGAGCCGATCACCCCCTTTATCGATAAGGTGTGTCAGCTCTATGCGGAAAACCATACCTCCAGTGTGCTTGTTCTGGGCGGGTCAGGCGATTATTTTGATGTCGCCGATACCGTCATGATGATGGATGAATATCGGCCGGTGGATGTGACTGCTGCGGCGAAAGAAATCGCCCGTTCCCAGGTGCAAAGCCGCACCCGTGAGGGCGGTAGCCAATTTGGAAAAGCCACTCCGAGACGGTTGTCCAGACAAGGCTTTGATCCGCAAAAAGGGCGCAAGGAAAAGGTGGACGCCAAAGGGTTGCATACCATTTTGTTCGGCACCACTTCCGTTGAGCTGGTGGGATTGGAGCAATTGGTGGACACCAGTCAAACCCGTGCTGTCGCGGAGATGATGCGTCTGATCGGCAAACGGGCCAATGGTGAAAAGGAACTAAAAGCCCTGATTGACGAACTGTATCGCGAAATCGAGGAAACAGGTTTGGATGTCATCTCCCCCTTCCATGGCCAACATCCTGGTGACCTCGCCTTGCCGCGCAAGCTGGAGTTGGCTGGGGCGATTAACCGATTGCGCACTTTAAGTGTGCGTTAGGGAGGAAACGCGATGAAAGAAGTGATCATCTATACCGACGGTGCTTGTTCCGGCAACCCGGGGCCTGGAGGCTGGGGTGCGGTCCTCCTGTATGGCGAACATCGCAAAGAGCTGACCGGTAGTGAGCGGCAAACCACCAATAACCGGATGGAGTTGACCGCTGCCATCGAGTCGATGCGCCGCCTGAAGCAGTCTTGTCGGGTAAAGTTGCATACAGACAGCGCCTATATGGTGAATTGCTTTAAACAGCGCTGGTATGTCAACTGGGAGAAAAACGGATGGAAAAACAGCCGTAAAGAGCCGGTGGAAAACCAGGATCTCTGGAAACAATTATTGGAACAGGTACGCCGCCATGAAGTGGAGTTTATTAAGGTAAAAGGGCACAGCGATGTCGAACTGAACAATCGTTGCGATGAATTGGCCCGCGGCGCCATTCCTAAAAATTGATTTCCAAAAAGAAGAAAAGATCATCATGCAAATGCTACTCATTCGATACAATAGTGATAGCCTTTGCTTTCTTGAAGCTGCTAAACCGTTGTATAAATCCGGTTGCTTGAGTGAGACTGCCCCATTCGTGGTATAATCGGAACAAGAACACGAACGGGGGTGATGATGGTGACACCGGAACAGATCAAGCAATCTTTGATACAAGAAACGGAACGGCTAGGGATCGACAAGATCGGTTTTGCTTCCGCCGATCCCTTTCTCGAGTTAAAAGAGCGACTGATTCAGCATCGGAAGAGCGGCTTTGAATCGGGCTTTGAAGAGCCGGACCTGGATAAACGAACCGATCCGCGGCTTAGCCTGCCGAATGCTCGCACCATCATCGCCATCGCCCTCGCTTACCCCACACGAATGGATGACCCGCCGGCCAATCGACCTGGGGCGTACCGGGGATTCTTTTGCCGGGCGTCCTGGGGAGAGGATTATCATCATGTGCTTCGGCGTAAACTGGAAGGGCTGGAACGCCATTTGCGGGAGTTGGTTCCTGATGTAACCACCGAGATCATGGTGGACACCGGAGCCTTATCGGACCGGGCCGTTGCCGAACGGGCAGGGATCGGTTTTATCGGAAAAAACACATCGCTCATCACCACTCAATTTGGTTCGTGGGTTTATCTGGGAGAGATGTTGGTGGATATCGCCCTTCCTCCGGATCAGCCGGTGACGGAGGGGTGCGGTGATTGTACCGTCTGTATTGATGCTTGTCCCACCGGTGCCTTGGTAGGGCCGGGACAGCTCAACTCCCAAGCGTGCTTGGCTTACCAGACACAGACCAAAGGCTTTTTAGCCGACGAGTATCGCGATTTATTGGGTGGGTATCTTTACGGTTATGAAACTTGCCAGGCGGTATGTCCGTTCAACAGAGGAAAGAACTTTACGCACCAGGAAGCGTTTCGCCCTGATCCGGAAAAGGTGAAGCCGTTGTTGAAACCGCTGCTCACCATCAGCAATCGTCAGTTTCAGCAACGCTTTGGAACCATGGCCGGTTCATGGCGCGGCAAAAAGCCGATTCAGCGTAATGCGATCATCGCTTTGGGGAGGTTTCGGGACAAGAGCGCAGTGCCGGATCTCATCAAGCTGTTGCAGGATGATCCACGGCCGGTGATCCGAGGAACGGCGGCGTGGGCCCTGGGGCGCATCGGAGGGTCAGAAGCGGAGAAGGCGCTCATGGAAGCAGAGCAAAGGGAGCAAGATTCAGAGGTTCAAAAGGAAATCAAGCGCGCTCTAAAAAACCGAATCACCCATGAGAAGCAAGAGAACGAGCAGGGATAGGGAGGCTCTAGGCTGATGGTTCCAGAATCGCGCACAATCGTATGGACGGAAATGGATAGCCCAGTGGGTGGAATCCGAATCGCTGCCACCAAAAACGGCGTGTGTAGGCTGGATTTTGCCAAGGGAGATGAACGTTGGCTGCATCTGGAACGTTGGTCCAAGGAATGGCTGGGAAACGTGCATTTGGAAAGAAACGATGAGGCGTTAACAGCGGTGACACAGCAGTTGCGAGAGTATTTTGTGGGACGGCGGCGCTCCTTTGATGTGGAACTAGACTTGTATGGCACTTCCTTTCAAAAGCTGGTATGGGCACAGCTGTGGACGATTCCCTATGGAGAACTTCGCTCCTACAAAGAAGTAGCTCAAGGAATGGGAGCGGCCAAAGCCGTTCGCGCTGTCGGAGGCGCCAACAATAAGAATCCGGTTCCGATTATCGTGCCGTGTCATCGGGTTGTGGGATCCAATGGTTCGTTGGTCGGCTATGGCGCCGGTCTCGATATCAAGGAAACCCTGTTGACATTGGAAGGCTCCCTTCCATCCCAAGCCCGTGCATAAGCACTTTTTCTTTTTTATTAAGGAAGCGGACAGCGAATAGCTGTTCGTTTTTTGTGTGGGAATATGCCATTTTTCTCGGTAACGGTGATATAATCAAAAAGAATGCTTTCGAGGGGGCGATTCCGTTTTCGGTTGTCAGTCTTGCGCAATTCGATTGGTTGGAGTGGTGAAAACCGATGAGTATTTTTCGTGATTTATGGTGGTTTTTTAAACAAGAGAAACGAAGTTACGCATGGGGTGTCCTCATCTTGCTGGTGGTGGCGTTCCTCGAAATTTTTCCGCCATATGTGGTACGGGTGGTGGTGGATGGACTGGAGGCGGGAACGCTGACCGGCTCTGAGCTGGGGATGTGGCTGGGGCTGATCGCCTTGGCGGGAGTGGCGATGTATGTCTTGCGCTATGTGTGGCGCATTTTGCTGTTTGGTGCCGCTTTTCGTCTGGGGCAACTATTGCGCCGTCGCCTCTTTTCCCATTTTAGCAAGATGTCGCCCTCTTTTTTTCAGCGGCGTCGCACAGGGGATTTAATGGCCCATGCAACCAATGATATCCAGGCGGTCCAGGTGACAGCGGGAGAAGGGGTACTCACTTTGGTGGACTCCCTTGTATTAGGGGGTTTGGTAGTGGCTACCATGGCTCTGTTTATCAGTTGGGAGCTGACCCTAATCGCATTGATCCCCATGCCCTTGATCGCCTTGGCGGTAAGCAAATTTGGAACAATGCTGCACCAACGCTTTCACCGGGCACAAGCAGCGTTTTCCGATATGAACGATAAAGTTCAGGAAAATATCTCCGGGATGCGGGTAGTCAAAGCATTTGGACAAGAAGAAAACGAAAAGCGTTCCTTTCAAAAACTGTCGCGGCACGTCGTAGAGAAAAATATCGCCGTGGCGCGGGTAGATGCTTTGTTCGATCCGACCATCTCCCTGGTAATCGGTCTCTCCTTCTTTTTGGCCGTCGCTTTTGGTGGCTGGTTTGTAATGGAAGGGACGATGACGATTGGACAGTTGACCCAGTTTACCATCTATTTGGGTCAGCTGATCTGGCCGATGTTGGCTTTTGGCTTTTTGTTCAACATTATGCAGCGGGGCCGTGCATCCTATGATCGCATTCATTCGCTGTTACAAGTGGAGTCGGAAATCCAAGATCGTCCTGCGGCCCTAACCGCCCGCGCTTCCGGTGAAGTCGCCTTTGCGGTGGATCATTTCGGCTATGACGGGGCGAAGGAGCCTGCGTTACGGGATATCCGCATCTCGGTCCAACCAGGGGAAACACTAGGGATCGTCGGGAAGACGGGAAGCGGAAAAACTACTTTGTTTAAGCTACTGCTGCGGGAATTTGACTGCACGGCGGGGGAGATCTGTATCGGGGGCGTACCGGTGCGGGAAATGACATTGGATGCTTTGCGTTCCGCCATCGGTTATGTTCCACAGGATCATTTTCTTTTTTCCGCCACCATCCGCGAAAATATCGCCTTTGGCCAAGCGGATGCCAGTGACGAGGAAATTGAGGAGGCTGCTCGCTTAGCCGGAATTCATGAGGATATTCTTCAGTTTGAACACGGCTATGATACCGTTGTCGGCGAACGGGGAGTAACTCTTTCAGGGGGGCAGAAGCAACGGATTTCGATTGCACGGGCACTGTTGCTCACTCCCGAAATCCTGATCCTGGACGATTCACTGTCGGCGGTGGATGCCAAGACGGAGGAAGCGATTTTGGCGGCATTGCGCCAAACCCGACAGGAGAAGACGACGTTAATTGCCGCTCACCGTCTGAGTGCAATTGAACACGCAGATCAGATTGTGGTGCTGGAAGAGGGATGGATCGCGGAACGGGGAACCCATCAGGAGCTGCTGCTGCAAGACGGCTGGTATGCATGGACATACCGCCAACAGCAGTTGGAGTCCATGATTCAAAAGGGAGGAGGTGCGGTTGATGGTGATACGCCGGTTACTCCAGTATCTCAACCCACATCGTAAAGCGCTGGCGGTGGCAATGACGCTGCTCCTGGCCGCTACCGCGGCTGAGGTAGCCGGTCCCTTGCTAATTAAGGTGTTTATCGATGATTATTTGACACCAGGCATTTTTGACCAGCAAGCGCTCTTTACCTTAGGGGTTACCTATCTGCTATTACACGTTGCCTCTGCAATATTGATGTACTTTCAGCTGTTTTCCTTTCAGCGCATCGCCCATTGGGTGATACAGGAACTGCGCATGGATGTATTTGGCAAGGTGCAGCACCTGGGATTGTCGTTTTTTGATAAGCGGCCCGGCGGTGCCTTGATTTCCCGGATTACCAACGATACGGAAGCAATCAAGGATCTGTTTGTCAGTGTCTTATCCACCTTTGTGCAAAATACGGTCATGATCACCGGTATCTTTGTCGTCCTGTTTATCTTGGATGCGCGCTTAGCTTTCTTTTGCCTGTTTTTATTGCCGTTTGTGGTGGGTTTGATGGTGTTGTATCAAAAGCTTAGCTATCCCGTTTTTCGCACGGTCCGGCAAAAGCTGAGCGATCTCAATGCCAAGTTAAGCGAATCGATCCAAGGGATGAACGTGATCCAGGCTTTTCGCCAGCAGGCGCGGTTGCTGCGGCAATTTGAACAAACGAACCATGAGCATTATCAAGCCAATATGAAAAGCACCAAATTAAACGGTTTGCTGCTGCGGCCGGCGGTGGATCTTTTGTATCTGTTGGCGCTTATGATCGTGCTCAGTTTCTTTGGTTTTAACCTGGGGGAGAGCGCCATGCAGATCGGGGTGTTATACGCCTTTATCAATCTGTTGGCGCGTATGTTTGAACCCGTCAACCAGATGATGCAGCAACTCACTTTTTTGCAGCAGGCGGTTGTATCCGCAGGCAGGGTGTTTGAACTGCTGGATGAACAGGAGCTGGCTCCGACGAAGAAAGGAGACGGAGAATCAAATCCCTCGATTACAGAGGGGCGGATTGTGTTTGACCAGGTGACGTTCTCCTATGATGGACACACCGATGTGCTTAAAAACATCTCCTTTGCCGCAGAGCCGGGTCAAACCGTCGCCTTGGTGGGACATACCGGCAGCGGCAAAACGTCGATCACCAATCTGTTGATGCGCTTTTATGAAGCGCAACAGGGGGCAATCACCATCGACGGCTATCCGCTGTCCGCCTTTAGCGAGGGCGAGCTACGTTCCAAGCTAGGATTGGTGTTGCAGGATCCCTTTTTGTTTGTTGGGGATGTGAAAGAAAATATCCGGCTGCATAACCCGGCTGTCTCGGATGAAGATGTGAAGGAAGCGGCTCGTTTTGTCCAGGCGGACTCCTTTATCGAAAAGCTACCTCATGGTTATGATGAACTGATCGGCGAGCGGGGGGCCACTTTCTCCAGCGGGCAACGTCAGTTGCTTTCCTTCGCCCGTACGATGGCCCAGCGACCCAAAGTGTTGATCCTGGACGAAGCGACTGCCAGCGTCGATACGGAAACAGAGGAGAAAATTCAGGAAGCGCTGCAACGGATGCGCCATGGCCGCACCACCATTGCCATCGCTCACCGCCTTTCCACTATTCAAGATGCGGATCTCATCCTTGTGCTCCATCGCGGTGAAATCGTAGAAAGGGGTACCCATCAAGAATTGTTGGCGCTAAATGGGTTGTATCATAAGATGTATCTACTGCAACAGGGAGTAAAAGAGACTACCGGCTGAGTGGGTAGGTGTTTGTCAATCAAAACGCGGGGTTAAGCCGCTTGTTGGTAGATCGATTTAAATCAGAGTAGAAAGGCGTCGCATGACTGGAGAATCTCGGAGTTGAATAAACTTACAAGTTCCCATTTCAATGGTGAACGGTTTGTCACCCACTGAAAAAGGCTTCTGTATAATTACAGGAGCCTTTTTCTTTACCGTGTTTGGAATTGCTTCTTCTCTTTAGTGTTTTCATAGGGTTGAGTGGATGAGCGCAGGATCAGTTCCGGCTCAAACACAGTATCGTCCAAGATCTCCTTTTTCCCGGTGCGGAGTTGCTGGATGGCTTGCAAAATGCATTCCGCCGCTTTGACGCCCATATAAAATTTGGGGTGTTTAACCGTCGTTAGTTTCACTTCTCCCGCTTCCGCCAATTGGGAGTCATCGAAGCTGACGACGGATAAATCCTCGGGAACCCGTATACCGGCCTGTTTCAGTTCACGTACCAGATCAAAAGCGATCTCATCATTGTAACAGACGATTCCGCTCGGGAGATGGATGGACGATTTTTTTAAGATGGATTGGACATAGTGAGCGGCAGCTTCATTTCGTTGTTCCGTCGTAAAAAATTGCACCAGTTCCGAGCGAAAGGGAATCCCATTGGCTTGGATCGCTTCCAGAAACCCTTTGAAGCGGTATTTTCCCTGTAGATCATCCGACTTAAAGATCCCGCCGATCCCACGATGACCCTGTTCGATCAGGTGTTTAGCGGCAAGAAAGCCACCTTTGCTATCATTGGAGCGAATGGAGCGAACGTTTAGCTCTAAGTAGGAACTGTGCAGCATCACCAGCGGGATCTGTTTTTCAAGAAGAGAAAAGTATAGCTCCAGGTTTGGATTGGGAAAGGCGCTTTTGGTCGGTTCAATGATCAGTCCATCCACCTGTTTTTCCATGACGGTTTTTAAGGCAGCCGCTTCTTTTTCCACATCGTTATTCGTATTTAACAACAGAATGGAGTACCCTTTTGGTCCTAAATGGGATTCAATTCCCCGAATGATGGAGGGAAAGATATAATCGGAAATATAGGTGGTAATGACCCCGATGATATGGCTTTGTGTATCCGGGTCTCCTTGTCCGGGTGGAGTATGGGATAAAAAGGTTCCTTTCCCTTGTACCCGATAAAGCCATTTTTCATGGACCAGCTCTGAGATGGCCAGTCGAACCGTTTGTCGGCTGAAATTGAATTGGTCGGCCAGTTCCAGCTCAGAAGGAATTTTTCCACCGGGTTGAAACTTTCCCGATTGTATCCAACCTTTAATTTCGTTTTTTAGTTGCAGGTATTTTGGTTTATTTGTATTCATGTTTCCCCACCTTTGACTGTGAAGGTTGTTTGGTTTGTACGACCAACCTTTATTTTGGATGATCCTTAAACCCAATATGTTATCTATATTATAAAACATAAGCGGATAATGGAAGGGATTGGCCGCGGCCGATTATTCAAAATAGGTTGACACTACCTCTATATGTACGTACAATCTAGATGTAGGTGCAAATTGTACGTACATTAAAAACCCGAAAACAGTGGAGGGGAACAATGACTTCAACTACAGCAAAGATGGTCGTGGATAAAGATCATCGCATCGGGGAGATTGATCGACGAATTTATGGTTCCTTTATTGAGCATTTGGGCCGGGCCGTGTATGGAGGGATATATGAGCCAAATCATCCGCATGCGAATGAAAGCGGTTTCAGAACCGATGTCATGGAGCTGGTTAAACAATTAAATGTGCCGATTGTACGCTATCCGGGAGGAAACTTTGTTTCGGGCTACAACTGGGAAGATGGTGTCGGGCCACGGGAACAGCGATCGCGTCGGTTAGAATTAGCGTGGCGAACGATTGAGACGAACCAGGTGGGAACCAATGAGTTTGTCGATTGGGCCCGAGCAGTGAACAGTGAAGTGATGATGGCCGTCAATCTGGGGACGCGCGGGATTGATGACGCCCGCAATCTGGTTGAGTATTGCAATCATCCCCAGGGAAGCTATTGGAGTGATCTGCGGATTGCCCACGGATATCAACAGCCCCATCGTATTAAAACCTGGTGTCTGGGTAATGAGATGGACGGACCATGGCAAATCGGCCACCAGACGGCAGAAGAATATGGGCGCTTGGCGGTTGAGGCCGCCAAAGTGATGAAGTGGGTGGACCCTACGATTGAGCTCGTCTCCTGCGGAAGTTCCAACTCTTCCATGCCCACTTTTCCGCAGTGGGAGGCGACGTCGCTAGAACATACCTATGATGCGGTGGATTACATTTCCTTGCATCAATACTATGGAAACCGTAGCGACGATACGCCCAGTTATCTGGCGAAATCGCTGGATATGGATCAGTTTATTCGCACCGTCATCGCCACCTGCGACTTTGTCAAAGCCAAAAAACGGAGCAAGAAAACCCTTTACCTCAGTTTTGATGAGTGGAATGTCTGGTACCACTCCAATGAAGCGGATCAACAGCTTGAACCTTGGTCTGTCGCTCCCCCGCAGTTGGAGGATGTGTATAATTTTGAAGATGCTTTGCTGGTCGGGTCGATGCTGATTACGCTGCTAAAGCATGCAGATCGTGTCAAGATCGCTTGTATGGCGCAGCTCGTCAATGTGATTGCCCCAATTATGACGGAAAACGGGGGAAGAGCATGGAAGCAGACGATCTTTTATCCGTATCTGCACGCGTCCCTATATGGAAGAGGCGTATCGCTACAACCCATTATCGCTTCGCCGAAATACGATTGCGCCGAATTTACCGATGTGCCGTATCTGGAAGCGACGGCGGTCTACAATGAAGCGCAGGAAGAGTTAACGGTGTTTGCAGTAAACCGTCACCTGGAAGAGCCGTTATTGCTGGAATGTGATGTAAGAAATTTTGAAAATTACCGTGTTGTTGAACATCTCGTGCTGGAACACGATGACTTGAAGGCGGTCAATACGGCGGATGAAGAACGGGTAAAACCGCATGCTGACGGAACTGCGGAGCTAACGGAAGGGATCGTACACGCAAGCTTGCCGCAGGCATCCTGGAATGTGATCAGACTGAGAAAGGGATGATCACTGTGTTGCAATCGTTAAAACAAGCAGTACTACAAGCGAATCTCGCTTTGCCCCAGTATGGACTGGTGACGTTTACATGGGGAAATGTAAGCGGAATCGACCGGGATCAAGGGTTGGTTGTAATTAAGCCCAGCGGTGTGCCATATCCCCAATTAACGATCGATGATTTGGTTGTTCTCAATCTGGAGGGAGCGATCGTCGAGGGGCGGTTAAAACCGTCATCCGATACACCGACACATCTGGAGTTGTATCGAAATTTTCCCGATATCGGTGGGATCGTTCATACGCATTCATCTTGGGCGACGAGCTGGGCGCAAGCGGGTAGAGGGATTCCGGCTCTGGGAACGACACATGGTGATTATTTTTATGGAGAGGTACCCTGTACCCGCAAAATGACGGCAACGGAGATTAATGGGGCGTATGAATGGGAAACCGGTCGTGTCATTGTGGAGACCTTCCAAGAACGGGACCCCAATCAAATCCCAGGCGTGTTGGTACATTCCCACGCTCCCTTCTGTTGGGGAAAAGATCCCGATGATGCCGTTCATCATGCCGTTGTCCTAGAGGAAGTGGCGAAAATGGCTTACCGCTCTTATGTATTAAATTCGGGGCTTACACCGATGGATCAGACACTGTTGGATCGGCATTTTCTGCGAAAACACGGAAAGAAAGCGTATTACGGCCAAGTATGAAAAGGGGGGATGGAAAATGGCGCAAAAATATGCCATCGGCATCGATTATGGAACGGAGTCGGGTCGGGCGGTGCTGGTTGATCTAGCGAACGGCAGGGAGATCGCGGAACATGTGACACCCTACCCCCATCAGGTGATCGATCGCCAATTGCCGGGGTCGGGGGTGGCGCTTGAAGCGGATTGGGCGCTTCAACATCCGGGTGATTATCTTGAAGTCTTAAAACGTTCCGTCCCGGAGGTGATGAAGGTATCCGGCATCAATCCACAGGATGTGATCGGCCTTGGGATCGACTTTACCGCCTGTACGATGCTGCCGGTGGATGAGCAGGGGGAGCCGCTCTGTATGAAGGCGGAATTGCGTGATCGTCCTCACAGCTGGGTGAAGCTGTGGAAACATCACGCCGCACAAGCGGAAGCTAACCTTTTGAATGAAATCGCGGAAAAGCGAGGGGAACCTTTTTTACCGCGATATGGTGGCAAACTCTCCTCTGAATGGATGATAGCAAAGATATGGCAGATTTTGAATGAAGATGAGGACACCTATCACCAGACGGATCGGTTTGTGGAAGCGACGGATTGGGTGATATTTAAGCTGACGGGAAAGATGGTGCGAAACAGCTGTACAGCCGGATACAAATCGATTTGGCATAAGCACGAAGGATATCCCAGCAAGGCCTTTTTTAAAGCATTAGATCCCCGCCTGGAGCACCTGACGGAGACCAAATTGCGTGGGAACGTGGTTCCCCTCGGCACCAAAGCAGGGAGCTTAACGGAAGAGATGGCGGCGATGACGGGTTTACAGGCGGGAATGGCTGTTGCCGTCGGCAATGTTGACGCCCATGCTGCTGTTCCTGCCGTCGGTGTGGTCACACCGGGCAAAATGGTGATGGTGATGGGGACGTCCATCTGCCATATGCTGCTGGGGACAGAAGAGAAATGGGTGGAAGGCATGTGCGGGGTGGTGGAAGACGGAATCATCCCTGGTTATTTGGGATATGAAGCGGGACAATCCGCAGTGGGGGACATCTTTGCTTGGCATGTGGCGAAAGCGGTTCCGACCGATGTGAAAGAAGCGGTGGATCAAGAGGGTCTGGATGTTCATACGTGGCTGGAAAAAGAAGCGCAAAAGCTGAAACCGGGGGAGACGGGACTGCTTGCGCTAGACTGGTGGAACGGAAACCGCTCCATCCTGGTAGATGCCGATCTGACGGGGTTGATGCTGGGATATACGCTCCAGACACGAACGGAGGAAGTGTATCGTGCCTTGCTGGAGAGTACAGCTTTTGGCACCCGCAAAATTATTGAGGCTTTTCGGGAGAAGGGGGTGGAAATCGATGAATTGTACGCTTGTGGGGGTCTGCCGCAAAAAAATCAGCTGTTGATGCAGATCTATGCCGATGTGACCAACTTGGAAATTAAAATCGCCGACTCCACCCATACTCCTGCTCTGGGTGCAGCTATGTTTGGCGCGGTGGCGGCGGGATCGGCAGCAGGCGGGTTTGCGACGATTGTGGAAGCGGCGGAAAAGATGGCCCGTGTGCGTTCAGAACCGATTCGGCCGATAGCGGAACATGTCGCCGTATATGAACAGCTATACCAGGAATACAGCACACTTCACGACTATTTTGGCCGTGGTTCAAATGATGTGATGAAGCGGCTAAAAACGCTAAAAGAACAATGGAGGGCCAGCCAGCATGCTTACGAAATCTTATGAATTTTGGTTTGTTACCGGAAGTCAACACCTCTATGGAGAAGAGGCGCTGGCAAAAGTAGAGCAACATTCGCGCCAGATCACAGCAGGATTGCTTCATGCAGATGCGATTCCCTTTCCCATCGTCTTTAAACAGGTGCTGACAACACCGGAAGAGATCGTCAACCTTTGTATCGAAGCCAATGCAGATGAAAATTGTGCTGGTTTGATTACATGGATGCACACCTTTTCCCCAGCAAAAATGTGGATCGCAGGACTGTCCGAACTTCGGAAGCCACTGCTTCACCTGCATACCCAATTTTATCGTGATATTCCCTGGGATCGGATTGACATGGATTTTATGAATCTTCACCAATCAGCCCACGGCGACCGAGAATATGGGTTTATGGGAACAAGGCTGGGCTTGGCTCGTAAAGTGGTGGTCGGTCATTGGGAAGATGAAGCAGTAAAGAAGCGAATCGGGGGCTGGATGCGTACCGCTGTCACGGTTTGTGCGGGAAAGCAGCTCAAGGTGGCCCGCTTTGGTGATAATATGCGCCATGTCGCCGTTACCGAAGGGGATAAAGTGGAGGCCCAGATTCGATTCGGCTGGTCGGTCAACGGTTTTGGAGTCGGTGATTTGGTGGCGCGCATCAACGATATTACGGATGCGGTGGTCAAGGAATTGTTTGCGGAGTATCAAGAACTGTATGATCTGCCGGCGGAAGCGCATGAAGACGGACCGATTCGGGATTCGATATTGGAGCAGGCGCGTATTGAGTTGGGTTTAAAAGCGTTTTTGCAGGAGGGAGGGTTTCACGCTTTTACCACGACGTTTGAAGACCTTCATGGAATGAAGCAGTTGCCGGGGTTGGCCGTCCAGCGTCTGATGGGCGAAGGGTATGGTTTTGGCGGAGAAGGAGATTGGCGGACGGCAGCGCTGGTGCGCATGATGAAGACGATTGCCGCCAATGAAGGAACTTCCTTTATGGAGGATTATACCTATCACCTAGAACCCGGCAATGAAATGATTCTGGGGGCCCATATGTTGGAGGTGTGTCCCACGATTGCAGCGGATCGGCCACGAGTAGCCGTCCATCCCCTCTCCATCGGCGGAAAAGGAGATCCGGCGCGACTCATTTTCAACGGCCGCTCCGGACCGGCGATCAACGCCTCCCTGGTCGAGCTAGGCGGCCGTTTCCGACTAGTGATCAATGAAGTGGATGCGCTCAAACCTGAGCAGGCGATGCCCCATTTACCGGTGGCACGGGTACTGTGGAAACCGCAACCGTCACTGTCTGAGTCGGCGGAAGCGTGGATTTATGCCGGGGGCGCGCATCATACGGTTTTCTCTTATGTCGTTACAACGGAGCAGCTGTTGGATTGGGCGGAGATGGTCGGTATTGAAGCGGTCGTCATCGATAAACATACGTCTCTTCCCTCCTTTCGCAATCAACTAAAATGGAATGATCTTCACTACCGTTTGCGATAAAAAAGTGAAGTAAATATAAGGATGAGTTGACGCTGTCTCAACATCTTCACTAAAGCCCTTCAGTGGGGGCTTTTTCCTTAGAGATTTGACACAATCGAAACGAAACATAAGTTTTGGTAGCGCTTTCATGAATCGTGTGATTGGAGCTGTCAAGTGTGGAGTGATGAAGACCTTCGACTTTTACCCTTATACAGAAGGAGGTTTGCATCGAGATGGCAAAATGGATCGCTTTGGTGGCGATAATTGCGTTAGTGATCGCCGTCTCTTTTACCGGCCCCGATTCCGGCGGGGCTGACGGCGATAACCATCTTACACTTTGGACATTTGTTGAGCAGCATGCAGAGTATTACAACGAAATGGCGGAGCGTTGGAATCAAATGTATCCGGATCGACCGATTGTACTTCAGGTAGAGACGGTTCCTGATTTATCCAATAAACTGCAACTCTCCCTCTACACCGGTGTCGCTGCTCCCGATATCGCGGATATTGAGGTGAACTCCTTCCCCAACTTCTTGCGGGGAGAACCGCAACTGATTCCCTTAAACGATATCGTCGAACCGGTGAAGGAGCACTTTGTGGAGTCGCGCTTTGATATTTACAGCAAGGATGGAACCTATTACGGGGCTCCTTTTCATGTGGGTGCCACTGTGATGTATTACAACAAGGAGATCTTGGATCAAGCCCAGGTGAACCCCGACGACATCAAGACCTGGGATGATTTTGTCGAAGCGGGCAAACAGGTGAAGCAGGACACAGGTAAGCCGATGATTACGGTGGACACGTCTGATTTTATGTTGTTTCAACCGTTGGTGATCCAACAGGGATCCGATTTTCTCGATGAAAATGGAGAAGTGACCCTTGATGGTCCGGTTAATCTACAAACCCTGCAGTTTATGCACGACTTGATCTATAAACATGAGATCGCTGTACCCACCCCTGGTGGCCAGCATCATGCGGAGGAATACTACGGATTTATGAATCAGGGAGGAGCGGCTGCGATTCAGATGCCGCTGTGGTATATGGGGCGGTTTACCGACTTTATGCCGGATTTAAAGGGGAAGATGATCGTGCGTCCGATGCCCATCATGAAAGAAGGGGACGCCAAGTCAGTCGGGATGGGTGGCACGGGTACGGTTGTAACCAATCAAGCAAAAAACCCTGAACTGGCCAAGGATTTCTTAAGCTTTGCCAAGCTGTCCAAGGAAGCCAATATCGAGATCTGGAAACAACTCGGCTTTGATCCGCCGCGGTCGGAAGTGTGGAATGAACCGGCGTTTCAACAGGAAAACAAGTATACCGAGTATTTTGGAAACGATCTCTACGATACCCTCATCAGTATCAAGGATGATATCCGCTCCCCCCACTTTGGATCATTATCGCCGCGGATCTATACAGCCGTCAACTCCCAGCTCCAGTTTAACGTGTTAAGACGAAACAGCCAGGCGCCGGAGGAAGCCTTAAACAAGGCAGCAGAGGAGATGAGGAGTCTCAATCGATAAGGGTGTTTTGCTATTCCTTTTTAGAAAGGAGGTACGGCAGGAGAAAAGATCGTTGTGTTGTGTCAGGACTCCATAAGGAGAGCAACATCGACATTCTACAACGCCAATGAATCTGGCAAAATCTCCTGTCTGAATCCCCATGAAAAACACGCTTGAACCGGCTCCCAACAAAACGGTGAATCCCGAAAGATGGAAAATCGGAAATCTACTTTTCTCTCAGAAAACCGCTCCGTACCTATTTATCGCTCCCTTTGTTCTTTCGTTTCTACTCTTTTTCCTATACCCAATCACCAATTCCGTCATCATGAGCTTCCAAGAGATTCTCCCGGGGGAGCGAACCTTCATCGGTCTGGAAAATTACTCCCGCTTATTGAACGATCACTTTTACCGTGCACTCTACAATACCACCATCTACACCCTATTGACATTGATCATCTTAATTCCGATTCCATTGGTGCTGGCGGTCATCCTCAATTCAAAACTTACCTTCGCCCGCAACTTCTTTAAATCGGCCCTGTTTATTCCCGCTCTCACCTCAACCGTAATCGCCGGGGTGATTTTCCGCCTGATGTTCGGCCAGCAAGATAGCGCATTGATGAACTCACTCTTGATCCAACTCGGTTTTTCTCCCCTACAATGGACCAATAACGCATATACAGCCATGTTTTTAATGGTGGCACTGGCATCGTGGAAATGGATTGGAATCAATATCCTCTATTTTTTGGCCGCTTTACAAAGCATCTCCAAGGATTTGTATGAAGCTGCCGCCATCGATGGTGCCGGGCCTTGGACGCAATTTAGGCGTATTACCCTTCCGCTGTTAAAACCGGTGACGGTGTTTGTAGTAACCATCAGTATCATCGGTGGCATTCGCATGTTTGAGGAGAGTTACATCTTTTGGGGAGCTTCTTCCCCCGCAGATATCGGTCTGACGCTATCGGTCTATCTCTATCAGCAAGGGTTTGACTATTTCGACCTTGGCTTTGGGGCGGCGATCGGTCTCGTCATACTGTTCATTACACTCGTCTTTAATCTTATTCAGTGGAAGTTTTTCGGCTTATTTAAAAAGGAGGAGGATTGACATGGACGATCGACAGTCCAAAGGTGGGAAGCGGTTATTTCAAATCGGCTCACTCTTGTTGTTGGCCGTGTTTACCTTCCTAGCTCTCTTTCCCTTTTACGCTTTGCTCTTAGCTTCTTTTAAACCGGTTACCGAGCTGTTGCGCTTTGGGTTGAACCTAAAGCTGCAGCCGGAATTGTTGAGTTGGGATAACTATCGCTATCTCTTCAGCGATGCCGCGCAAAAGTATCTCACGTGGTACAAGAACAGTGTGCTGGTTACCGCGTTGGCCACCCTTATTACGCTGTTTTTCTCCTCGATGGTGGGTTATGCCTTAGCCATTTACCAATTTCGAGGGAAAAACGTGATCCTCACGCTGATCTTGGTGATGTTGATGGTTCCGGGGGAGATTTTGTTGCTGCCCCTGTTTGAGCAGACGATCGCTCTCGGTCTGATCGACACCTACTGGGGCGTGATTCTTCCCGCGGCGGTCGCTCCCTTTGTGGTGTTCTTCTTTCGCCAATACGCCTTGGGGCTGCCGCGGGAATTGTTGGACGCCGCTCGCATCGACGGCTGCTCTGAATTTGGGATTTTCTTCCGAATCATGGCCCCGCTGATGGCTCCCGCCTTTGGGGCGATGGGGATTTTGACCGCTTTAGGCGCCTGGAACAACTTTATGTGGCCTTTAATCGTTCTGCGCAGCGAGGAAATGTATACGCTTCCAATCGGCTTGTACGGACTGTTAACCCCGTATGGAAACAACTACAACATCTTAATCTCCGGATCGGTGCTCACGATCTTGCCGATTATTATCCTGTTTCTCTTCTTCCAACGCTTCTTTATCTCGGGGATGACGCTTGGCGGAGTGAAACAGTGATATACCGGGCGATACTCGTCACACATTGTTTGATCAGGGACCGAAGTGACTGCACGAAGCTTTTGGTGAGTGTAGGGAACGACGACCCTGTTATAGGGTCAAGTGATGCGGCGCTAGTAAACCATCAAATACCAATATAAGAAAGTGGGGAAAACAATGCCGAAAATCACCTTTATCGGTGCAGGTAGTGCGGTGTTTACCCGTAATCTTTTAGGAGATCTTCTCACCTATCCGGAGTTGGCTGGAAGCCGTGTCTGTTTGATGGATATCGATGCCAAGCGTTTAGGCATGGTGGAAGCGTTGGCGAAACGGATGGTGGAGGAGAGAAAGTCCAACCTCTCGATCCAAGCGACGACCGACCGTAGGGAAGCGTTGCGAGATGCCGATTATGTGATTATTACCATTCAGGTAGGCGGGTTGGAGGCATATAAACAGGACATCGAAATTCCACAGCGATACGGTGTGGAACAATGTGTTGGAGATACGATGGGGCCAGGGGGCGTTTTTCGCGGCCTGCGCCATCTGGCAGTCATCGAGGAGATTGCAAGGGAATTGGAAGAATTGAGCCCCGATGCGTTGATCTTACAGTATACCAATCCGATGGCGATGATCGGTTGGGCGTTAAGCGAGCTGTCACCGCTGAAAACCGTCGGTCTCTGTCACAGTGTGCAAGGTACGGCTGAGGAGCTAGCTGGATACATTGGTGCGCCTGATGAAGAAATCTCCTATTGGGTGGCGGGAATCAACCATGTTGCTTGGTTTTTGAAATTTGAATGGAAGGGCGAGGATGCTTATCCACTGCTGTTTGAAAAGATGAAGGATCAACGGATTTACGGTCAGGATCCGGTCCGGTTCGATCTGCTGCGCCACTTTCAGTATTTTGTAACGGAGTCTAGTGGCCATGCGTCGGAGTATTATCCTTATTTTCGCAAAAACAAAGCGTCATTGGAAAAGTTGGTTTCATCCTTTACCGACCGCAAAAGCGCTTGGTTTGATTTTGGCCGGAGTGGTGGTTATCTGCGCCATTGCTACCACGAAGCGGAACATTACGAAACCGATATAACCGATATGCTGTCACGGGAAGAAATGATCGAGATTCGCCGCTCCCGTGAATATGGAGCACAGATTATTCATGGGATCGAGACAAATCAATTGAAAAGAATCAACGGAAATGTGAGAAATACCGGATTGATTACCAACCTGCCGGAAGGCTGTTGTGTGGAGGTTCCTTGCCTGGTTGATCAGTCAGGGGTTCAGCCCTGTCATGTTGGAAGTCTGCCACCGCAATTGGCAGCATTGATCCGGACCAATGTCAATATGCAGGAGCTGGCGGTGTGGGGCCACATTCATCGCGATAAGGATCTCATCTACCAAGCGATCAAGATGGATCCCTTAACCAGTGCGGTCTGTTCATTGGATGAGGTAGATTCGCTGGTTGGTGAGATGTTTGCGGCACAGGCGGAGTGGCTGCCGCAGTTTAATAAGTGGTTGGCGACAAGTAGTTAGTATTTTCGTGCTTGGAGAAAGAGGTTATGAGCAATAAAAACGCCCTACAGATGAGTCTTTAACTTATCTGGGGGAAGACGAGAGCGATAGTTCATGGCTACTGGTGCTGGAATGCATTGGAGCAGGGATGGACAATTCGCCCCGGTGATAAGAGAACGATAGGCGTAAATCGAGTACAAAAATAAAAAGGGAGGAAATGTAGATGGGTAACCGTTTATGGCGAAAGTTGATCATCGTTTTGTTGATCACCGCTTTCCTCTTTCCGCAATCACTATCGGCCCACAGCGAGAAACAGGGAGCAGCGGTGAATGAACAAAAGGATCAATCGCCTTTTCGGCCCCCTGTGTTTCAAGAAGCTTCGGTTCATGACCCTTCCGTTATCCGGGTCAATGATACGTTTTATGTATTTGGTTCTCATCTTGCGGCGGCCAAGACGGATGACTGGATGCGTTGGGAAACGATCGCTTCTGGGGTTGATGACAAAAATAAATTGATTCCAAACGTCAAAGAAGAATTAAAAGAAACCTTTGACTGGGCAGAGACGGATACGTTGTGGGCGCCGGATGTGATTCAATTGGAAGACGGCCGCTTCTATCTCTATTACAACGCTTGTCGCGGAGATTCCCCAAGGTCCGCGCTCGGGGTTGCGGTCGCCGACGATATCGAAGGGCCGTATCGGGATCAGGGTATTATTTTAAAATCGGGGATGTGGGGGGAACCCAGTGAGGACGGGACCATTTACGATGCAAGAATTCACCCCAATGTAGTCGACCCTGATGCTTTCTTTGATAAGGAAGGGAACTTTTGGATGGTTTATGGCTCCTATTCCGGTGGTATTTTTATCTTGAAAATGGACCCGGAGACAGGTAAGCCCCTTCCTGGGCAAGGATACGGCAAAAAATTGACCGGCGGAAATCACAGCAGAATCGAAGGGCCCTATATTCAGTACAGTCCGGACACCGACTATTATTACTTGTTTCTATCTTTTGGTGGCCTGGATGCCAACGGCGGTTACAACATCCGTGTCGCCCGTTCCAAAAACCCGGACGGCCCCTACTATGATGCAGAAGGAAACAATATGATCGATGTGAAGGCGGATCCGGATCAACCCCTTTTTGACGATCGTTCGATTGAACCTTACGGCGTTAAACTGATGGGCAACTTCCGTTTCCAAGGAAACGATGGTCCCGCTACCGGCTATGTTTCTCCAGGGCACAATTCTACCTACTATGATCCAGACACGGACCAATATTTTTTGATTTTCCATACGCGCTTTCCTGAAAGAGGGGAGGAACATGAGGTCCGGGTCCATCCTATGTTTATCAATGAACAGGGATGGCCGGTGGTCGCCCCCTATCGGTATAGCGGGGAAACGGTTGCAGAAGTGTCGCCAGCAGATGTGATCGGCGATTATCAACTGATCAACCATGGCAAAGATATCTCCACCGATATCAAGGAATCGAAAAGCATTCGGCTGGAATCGAACGGCACCATATCCGGCGAAGTTAATGGAAAATGGAAAAAAACCGGCCCCTACACGGTTAAGCTGACGGTCGATCAAGCCGTCTACCATGGTGTGTTCCTGCGCCAATGGGATCCGGTGAGTGAACGTGAGGTCATGACAGTTAGCGCGCTATCGAAGGAAGGGGTTGCAATTTGGGGCAGCCGAATCATAGACAGAGAAGTGATGGATTGAGGTTTACCGTAATATACTCACCCCTTCAAGTAGCTACAGGAAAGATTCCCTGTAAACCGAACTACTTTGAAGGGGTGATTTTATGGCGAAGATGAATCAAACACATACACAAGCGATTCGACTATATGAAAATAAACATAAGGAAGGAAACAGTGTTAAAAACCATTACCACCAAACCCATCAAATCCTATATGTATTAGAAGGGAAGGGCAGTTGTACGATTGTACAAGACCAATATTCCTTATCCCAGGATACGATGGTGGTGATTGCTCCCTTTACCAACCATTCGATTCGTGCCGACTCAAAGATGACGGTATTGGTGCTTGAATTTAATGAAAGGGCACTAGCATCATCCGAACGAGAGCAATTGGTCTCTAGAGTTTTTCAGCACTCCCGTGTCATCCCGGTAAACCTGTTTGAGAGCAGCGAGTTAAGGCAGTTGTTGCGAAAGATGCTATATGAACAATCACGCGAAGATTCGCTACAGTTTTTGGCGATGCGGATTTTTTTGGCTGAGATTTTATTTGTACTTGTACGGTCGCAACAAACCGCTCATATCAAGGATACCAATGCCTTACGGGTGGAATGGTTACGCAATTATATTGAAACCCATTACTTTGAAATTAAGAGCGCCACCGATATCGCCAACAAAATGGGGATGAGCACGCGCTATATCCATCGTATTTTTAAAGAACACAACAAGAAGACACCGATGCAATATTTAACGGAAGTCCGATTGGATCGGACAAAGAAGATGCTGATCGAAACCGATAAAGATGTTGTCTCCATCTGCTTTGAAGTCGGGTTTGAGTCGGTTTCTACCTTTTATCGCTTGTTTAAAAAGCATGTGGGCATGCCGCCCCATATGTACCGTACTTCTCATAGGGAGATTTGAAAGCGAGGTGATTTGGTTGTATCATCTCATTCTCCAAATGCGAAAAAAACGAACACTATACTGTACAAGCTACGCCTCCTCATTTCATTTCCCTCCTCTCACTGTAATTGATTGAACAATTGACCCGTTTTACCGCTTTTGTTCCGATATTGAGATGATCATTCCTGATCTAATAAGACGGCGTCTCTTCCATTGACTATGATGGGGTTACCTTATGAAGCAGAAGGGTGATTGGATATGTCTGTACATCGATTAGGGATTATTATGAATGGCGTCACGGGCCGGATGGGGACCAACCAGCATCTGATCCGCTCCATCGTCGCTATTCGGGAACAGGGCGGTGTTCAGCTGGGAGATGGAGAGGTGCTGATGCCGGACCCCGTGCTGGTTGGTCGGAATGAGAATAAGCTAAAGGCTTTGGCGGAGAAGTACGATCTTCCCCATTGGAGTACCAACCTGGAGAAGTATTTGGCTGATTCCGATTATCCGATTTATTTTGATGCGCAAACGACCAATCGTCGCGCGGATGGTGTGCGACAAGCGATCCATGCCGGTAAGCATATCTACTGTGAAAAACCGACGGCGACCAGTTTAAGCGAGTCGTTGGAGTTAGCGCGTCTAGCAAAATCGTCAGGGGTGAAAAACGGCGTTGTCCAGGATAAGCTGTTTCTTCCCGGCCTATTAAAGTTGAAGCGCTTACTTGATGCCGGTTTCTTCGGTAAAATCCTGTCGGTCCGGCTGGAGTTTGGTTATTGGGTTTTTGAAGGGGATTGGCAAGTGGGGCAACGGCCTTCTTGGAACTACCGTAAAGAAGACGGCGGCGGTATCATTGTTGATATGTTTCCTCATTGGCGCTATATCCTGGATAATCTCTTCGGTCCGGTTCGCTCCGTCTCTTGCCTCGGGGTGACCCATATTCCGCAACGCATGGATGAAAACGGGAAACCGTATGGCTGTACCGCTGATGATGCGGCTTATGCGACATTGCTGTTAGAGGACGGGATCATTGTCCAGGCCAACTCATCCTGGGCGGTGCGGGTAAACCGGGATGACCTTTTGACGATTCAGGTGGACGGTGTGGAAGGAAGTGCGGTGGCAGGTTTACGTGACTGTAAAGTGCAGCATCGGGTCAATACCCCGAAGCCGGTATGGAATCCGGATATCGAAAATCCCTTTGATTTTCAGGATGATTGGCAAGTTGTGCCGAATAACGCTGTGTTTGATAACGCTTTTAAAATCCAGTGGGAAATGTTCTTAAAACATGTCTTTCGCAATGATCCCTTCCCGTGGGATTTGCTGGAGGGCGCCAAGGGTACGCAACTGTCCGAATTAGGACTGCAATCCTGGCGGGAAAAGCGCTGGATCGATGTACCGGATCTCACCGTTTAGGAGGGAAAATCGGATGGCTTATACGTTAAAGTTGCCGCGTCAAGGAGGTTCCCTTTATCCCTATCGGTTAAAGGGTGATACCCCTGTAACGCTCCCACAAAAGAAATCCTTTCATAAACGGACGGCCTTTGCAGCGGCTCATGTCGTTTGTGACCCCTTTACCGACGCCGACCCGGTTACCAATCCCCACATCGACTGGGAGGCGACATTACAATATCGCCATTATTTGTGGTCGTTGGGATTGGCCGTTGCAGAGGCGATGGATACAGCCCAGCGTGGAATGGGCCTTCATTGGGAACAGGCGCGGGAGCTGATCCGTCGCTCTGTTAAGGAAGCGCATGCAGTGGGCGGCCGGATCGCCTGTGGTGTCGGTACGGATCAGCTGGAACCTTCTGCTGCGGTGACCTTGGCCGATGTGGAGCGGGCGTATGAAGAACAGTGTGAATGGGTGGAAGCGGCAGGAGGGCAGATCATTCTGATGGCGAGCCGGGCGTTGGCCGCCTGTGCCAAAGGGCCGGAAGATTATGAACAGGTATATGGAAACCTGCTCCGTCGCGTTTCCAGACCGGTGATTTTACATTGGCTTGGCGAGATGTTCGATCCCAAACTAAAGGGATATTGGGGGCATGAAAATCCGGATGAGGCGATGAAAGTATGTTTACGGGTGATCCATGAAAACCCGCAAAAAGTGGACGGCATTAAAATCTCCTTGCTTGATGCGGACGCGGAGATTCGGATGCGCCGCCTGCTTCCGGAACATGTGCGGATGTATACCGGGGATGATTTTCATTATCCTTCCTTGATTCGCGGTGATGAACACGGATACAGTCATGCCTTACTCGGCATCTTTGATGGGATTGCACCGGCGGCGGCGACGGCACTGGAAGCACTGGATGAAGGGAATCTCAATCGCTATGATGCCGTCATGGAAAAAACAGTTCCCCTGTCCCGCCATATCTTTCAACAGCCGACCTATGCCTATAAAACAGGAATCGTCTTTCTCGCTTATCTCAATGGACACCAATCGCACTTTCGCATGATTGGGGGAGCGGAAGGGCATCGCTCGGTGATTCATCTGGCGAAAATGTTTGAGTTGGCCGATCAGGCAGGGGTTTTACTCCAGCCGGAGCTTGCAGTGGAACGGATGCGTCTTGTTTTAGCTCAAGTCGGGATTCGATAGGAGGAAGCGCGATTGACAAAGGAGAATCCCTCCAGCAAAAGAATCAGTTTAAACCAGATTACAACGGAAAATTGGAGTTTGCCTGATGCGGCGGAAGGATGTGTACGGGCAGAGATCCCATGGATTTCGATCTGGCGCCATAAATTGCAGGAGATCGGCTTAAATCAGAGTAAAAAGATCATTCGTGATACAGGTTTACGGGTCTCCAGTTTGTGTCGTGGCGGCATGTTTCCAGCAGCGACCGATTCAGAACGGCAATCCCGGCTGGATGACAATCGACGGGCGATCGAGGAAGCGGCGGAGTTGGGCACCGATGTATTGGTGCTGGTCTGTGGTGCGGCCCCTGACCGTGATCTGGACAGTGCCCGTCAATGGGTGGCGGAGGGAATTGAGAAGTTGGTTCCATATGCCAAAGACTACGGGATTAAACTGGGGATTGAGCCGCTTCATCCGATGTTTGCTGCGGATCGTTCGGTGATTGTGACACTGAAACAGGCAAATACCATCCTTGATACAATTCAATCCCCACAGGTAGGGGTGATCGTCGATGTGTATCATGTGTGGTGGGACCCGGATCTATATCAGCAAATTACTCGTGCTGGGAACAAAATCTTAGGATTTCACGTGTCTGACTGGGCGCATCCTCTGCCGGATCTATTTAAGGGACGCGCGATGATAGGGGATGGCGTTATCGAAATCCGCCGGATTCGGCAAGCGGTGGAAGCCGCTGGCTATACGGGACCGATCGAGGTGGAGATTATCAATCAGGCGATCTGGGATCAACCCGGCGATGAAACCCTGCGCGTGATGAAGGAGCGTTATATCGAGCATGTGTAGAAGGAGAGAATCAAACCGATGGATGACATCCAAATCAAAGGTAACGTCCCCAAAGTGGAACCTGGATCGTTTTCCTTTGCGGCGATCGGGTTGGAACACGGTCATATCTACGGGATGTGTCGGGGGCTGATTGAAGCGGGAGCGGAGTTAAAAGCAGTGTATGACCCCGATGCAAGTAAAGTGGATCGTTTTTTGCAGGTGTTTCCGCAAGCGCAAAGTGCCACGTCAGCGGAAATGATTTTCGCCGATGATGCGATTCAACTCGTCGCTGGGGCGGCGATTCCGTCTGAACGCTGTGAGCTGGGTATTCGCGTGCTAAACGCCGGCAAACATTACTTTACCGCCAAAACGCCTTTTACTACACTGGAACAGCTGGAAAAAGCCCGACGCAAAACGGAGGAAACGGGATACAAATGGGCGATTTACTATAGTGAACGATTAAATGTGGAAAGTGCGATCTATGCCGGTTTTTTGATTCAGGAGGGGGCGATCGGCCGTGTGATCCAAGTGATGGGTACCGGGCCGCATCGGTTGCGAGCGGAAACGCGGCCACCCTGGTTTTTTGAGCGGAAGTCATATGGCGGAATCTTATGTGATATCGGCAGTCATCAGATTGAGCAATTTCTCCATTACACCGGTGCAGCGGATGCGCAAGTGGTGCACAGCAAGGTGGCCAATTACGCCCATTCGCAGTATCCGGAGCTGGAGGATTTTGGCGATGCAACTCTGATCGCCGATAACGGCGCGACAGGCTATTTTCGCGTCGATTGGTTTTCGCCCGAGGGTTTAGGGACATGGGGGGACGGACGGATTTTTATCCTGGGAACGGAGGGCTCTATCGAGTTGCGCAAAAATATCGATCTCGCTCGGGATCGAGAGGGAGAGCACCTTTATCTCGTTAATCACGAAGGGGAAAAGCATTTAGCACTAAAAGGAAAGGTAGTAATTCCCTATTTCGGTCAATTGATCCAAGATTGTTTACACGGTACCGAGAAAGCGATGACTCAGGCCCATGCCTTTAAAGCAGCTGAGCTTTGTTTGCTTGCACAAAAGCAGGCGATTCATGTGACCGCTTCCCACGATTAGAGGCGTCAAAAGGTAGGGATTTTTAAGTCATCTCCGCTCACCTGAGGCCCGAGCAATCATGTGAGATGGTTAAAAGAAAGATTCGTTTCTATTCTTATCTAATCGAATGTTCCTATCAACCGTTCACTTTGTTTTTAATAGTGGAACGAAGAGGTTATCGCTTGCAAAAAAATAGAAGGAGAAATCAGGATGAAACCCGTTTCTTTTCTATTAGTCGGGATTGGTGGGTACGGCAACTTATACTTAAAAACATTGTTTGAGCAATCGCTACATGCTCATATTCGGGGTGTGGTAGATATCGATCCAACGCGAAGCGAACATTATCCCCAGCTAATACAACACCGCATCCCGATCTACTCATCGATGGAAGCGTTTTATCAACAGAAAAGTGCCGATTTGGCGATTCTCTCCACCCCAATCCACCTCCATGCACAACAGATTTGCGAGGCTTTATCCCATGGCAGCCATGTGTTGTGCGAAAAACCGCTAAGTTCCACGCAGCCGGATGCAAAGAGAATTATCGAGACCCGCAATCGCACGGGCAAGTTTGTGGCCATCGGCTTTAACTGGTCGTTTACGTCCTCGATCCAGACCTTGAAAAAAGATGTGATGGCAGGGCTGTTCGGTAAAGCCAAAAGGCTTAAAACGGTCGTCCTTTGGCCGCGCACGCAAGATTACTTTCAACGAACCTCCTGGGCTGGGAAGAAAGTTAGTGGCGATGGTACACCAATTTGGGATAGTGTCGCCAATAATGCCACTTCTCACTTTTTGCACAACATGCTTTATGTGTTGGGGGCGGAACAAGATCGAAGCGCTGAAGTTACAACTGTGACGGCTGAATTGTATCGGGCCAACGATATTGAGACCTTTGATACCTGTGCGGTCAAGTTGAAAACAGACGAAGAGACAGAGGTCCTGTTTTTTGCCTCACATGCGGTTCGAGAGGAGATGGGACCTCGTTTTCTGTTTGAGTTTGAAAAAGCGGTCATTACCTACAACAAGGGCGAGGATATTGTTGCTCACTTTGACGATGGATCGAAAAAAGTGTATCCCGATCCGGAAGGGGACCATCTTGCGAAACTGAGGGTCTGCCTACAGGCAGTCAAAGCCGGAAGTGACCAGATTCTTTGCGGCCCGGAAGCGTCGTTTCCCCATGTTCAATCGATCCACGCTATGCAGCAATCCGTGCCTGAAGTTGCCTCTTTTTCGGAAAGGTTACTCCGGGAAGACTCCCGACTTATCTGGGTGGAAGGGCTAGCGGATGCCTTGCTTGATTGTTTTGAGCGAGGGTGCCTACCATCGGAAGCAGGTCTTGCCTGGAGCCAAAAAGGTGAAGAGGTTTCGGTAGAAAGCTAATTCCGATATTGAGAGCTAATTCCAAATTTAATAAGACGAAATAACTATCCGCTATTACGATAGAAGGAGAGAAAAAAAGACCAATGAAATGTAAGGGGTTTCATAATTGTGTGCCACTGAGTTGGTTTTGTCTCTGTACACATCTCCCTATTTGAAAAGGAGAGTGAAGCAATGTTGAAAAGTGTCAAGTGGTGGCTGAAACGATCAACGTTGTTTCTGCTTGGTTCTGTTCTGGTCGCATCATGCTGGGGTCCACAGCTGGTTACAGCAAAAAAGGAAACCCAACCACCTCCTCCACGACAGATGGAATATCTGGATCGTGCCCCTGTGGCGGTAAAAGTGGATGAGGGTGTCTTTATCAGTTGGCGCTTATTGGGGACCGATGAGGAATCGGTCGCTTTTAACCTTTATCGTGATGGAAAGAAAGTGAATGCTTCACCGATTACGTTCAGCACCAACTATCTGGACCGAGAGGGGGGCCTCGATTCCACCTATACCATCCGTGCGATTATCGATGGCAAGGAACGGGAGAAAACGGAGACGGTAAGTGTATGGGGGAAAGATTATTACTCTTTACCCCTACAAAAACCGGCAGACGGTAAGAATTCCGACGGATCCACCTATACATACAGTGCCAATGATGCCAGTGTCGGTGATCTTAACGGCGATGGAAAATATGAAATCATCCTCAAATGGGATCCGTCCAACGCTAAGGATAACTCCCATTCCGGGGTTACAGGTGAAGTCTTTTTGGACGCTTACCAGTTGGACGGTACACATTTATGGCGCATCGGTTTGGGCAAAAATATCCGTGCCGGTGCCCATTACACCCAGTTTATGGTTTATGATTTGGACGGCGACGGCAAAGCGGAAGTCGCTTTAAAAACAGCGGACGGCACCACCGACGGCACCGGGAAGGTGATCGGTGATCCTGACGCGGATTATCGCAATGAAGAAGGGCGAATCTTGACAGGGCCGGAATATCTCACAGTTTTTGACGGAGAGACCGGCAAAGCACTGGTGACGGAAGATTTTGAACCGGCTAGAGGGAACATTTGTGATTGGGGCGATTGCTACGGAAATCGCGGCGACCGTTTTCTGGCGGGAATCGCTTATTTGGACGGAAAAAGGCCGAGTCTGATCATGGCCCGTGGCTACTATGAAAAGACGATGCTGGCCGCCTACGATTACCGCAACGGTCAATTGAAAAAGCGGTGGATTTTTGATAGTGATAATCCCGGCAACGAGGGTTATGCAGGCCAGGGAAATCATCAATTGAGCATCGCCGATGTCGATGGTGACGGCAAAGATGAGATCATTTATGGCGCGATGGCGGTCAATCACGATGGAACGGGGCTATATACCACTGGACTGGGACATGGGGATGCCATGCACCTCGGTGATTTAGATCCGACTCGGCCTGGTTTGGAAGTGTTTAGCGTGCATGAATCGACACCCAATCCAGCGGGAATCGAGTTTCGTGATGCGGCGACAGGGGAGCTGCTTTGGGGCGTTCCTACCGATTATGATGTGGGCAGAGGATTGTCAGCTGATATTGATCCACGCTATCCGGGAGCGGAGTCATGGGCGGTGGACGGTGCTTGGAACAGTCCGACCGGTGGCTTGTATACCGCCAAAGGGGAGAAAATCTCGACCAAGATTCCGCCGGCCAATTTTGCCATCTGGTGGGATGGGGATTTGTTGCGTGAACTGCTGGATCATGACTGGGATGCGGAGAAGGAAGTCGGCGTCGGCAAGATTGCCAAGTGGGATTACGAAAATGAGCGCACTGTCGATCTGCTTGTGGCTGAAGGAACGTACTCCAACAACCACACCAAAGGAAATCCGTCCTTGCAAGCGGATATTTTGGGAGATTGGCGGGAGGAGGTCATCTGGCGATCGGAAGACAGCAGCGAACTGCGGATTTACACTACCACAGCCCTGACGGATCATCGGATCTATACCCTGATGCATGATCCGGTCTATCGGTTAGGGGTTGCATGGCAGAATGTGGCTTATAATCAACCGCCCCACACCAGTTTTTATCTAGGGGCCGGGATGGAAAAGCCTCCAAAGCCTCATATCAAAACGGTGAAAGGGAGGGTGAAAAAATGAAAAAGATTACACTTTTGTTGTTGTCCCTGTTGCTGACAGCCACGACTTTCACCGGTTGCAGCGCTTCTGGGGACTCCGATCAAATCACGCTCCGGATTGCGTGGTGGGGAGGGCAGCCACGCCATGATTATACGATGAAAGTGATTGAGATGTACGAAAAGGCCAACCCCCATGTCAAAATCGAAGCGGAATATGCCAACTGGGATGATTACTGGAAAAAGCTGCCCCCGATGGCGGCAGCCCAACAGTTGCCGGATATCATCCAAATGGATACCTCTTATTTATCGGAATACGCTGAAAAGAACCAACTGGTCGATCTCACACCCTATATGGAAGACGGGACCATCGATGTTAGTGCGATTAACGACGAATCCCTTGAAGGCGGCAAGATCGATGATCAGTTGTTTGGATTTAATCTCGGCAACAATGTCTTATCCGTCATCACCGACGATAATCGGTTGAAAGAAGCGGGTCTCAATCCGCCGGAGGATGATTGGACCTGGGATGATTTTGAGAAGATGGCACTGCAGGTGAAGAAGGAGATGGATATCTACGGTACAAATGGGATGAATCCCCCGGATGTATTCTTCCCCTATTACCTGCGGACAAAAGGGGAGCATATGTACAGCGAGGACGGCAGCTCCCTGGGGTACAGCGATGATTCGTTGCTGGCGGATTATTTTAAGATGCAATTGCGGCTGGTAAAAGCCAAAGCCTTCCCTTCTCCCGATGTGCAGTCGCAAGTAAAAGGGCTGGAAGATGATTTTATCGTTAAAGGAACCGCCCCGATAACATGGAACTGGTCTAACCAGTATGTCGCTTTCTCACAGGTGGCAGATCATTCGTTGGAATTGCATTTTCCCCCCGGCCCCGGACAGGAGAAAGGCTTGTTCCTAAAACCCAGCATGTTTTTCTCCATCGCCAACAATTCGGAACATAAGGAAGAGGCGGCCAAGTTTATCGACTTCTTTGTCAATGATGTAGAGACGAACAAAGAGTGGATCAAAGGAGAGAGGGGTGTACCGGTTTCTTTCAAAGTGGCGGAAGAGGTACAAGCGGTTCTCCCTCCGGAAGAAGCGAAAGTGTTTGAGTATGTGATAGCGGCGGAGGAGCGGAGCAGCCCGATCAGTCCGCGGGATCCAGTGGGGGCCAATGAAGTGATGCAGGCGCTTACGGATGTTTCCGAACAGGTTCTCTATCAAAAGGTCACACCGGAACAAGGGGCAAAGACATTCCGGGAACAGGCGAATAAAATTTTGGCCAGGAACAAATAAGGGATGAATCTGGTCGCTGGTCCCAGAGATCAGCGATCAGATTTTCCTTGATGTCAGCCGTTATGGGTGAAGGGGTTGATCAAATGAAACTGCGCACCAAATACGATAATGTTGCAGGGTATACCTTTATCGCTCCGTTTATCATCGGTTTTTTATGTTTTACGCTGATCCCCATCCTGGCCTCGTTTTATTTGTCCTTTACCGATTATGACCTCTTTTCTTCGCCGCAATGGATCGGTCTCGACAATTATAAAGAAATGTTTTTTGAAGACGAGAAATATTGGAATTCAGTCAAGGTTACTTTCTACTATGTCCTGGCGGGAGTACCGCTGCGGCTGGGTGTGGCTCTGTTTATCGCCATGTTGCTCAATCGAGATTTACAGGGGATCGGAATCTATCGCACTCTTTTTTATCTGCCCTCGATTATCGGAGGGAGCGTAGCTGTCGCCATTATGTGGCGCAACCTTTTTGGTAATGACGGAGCGATCAACGCGTTGCTCTTTTTTCTCGGGGTGGAGCAACCGATTTATTGGTATCAAGACCCGATTTCTGCGTTATGGACGTTGATATTTTTGTCCGCTTGGCAGTTTGGTTCACCGATGCTTATCTTTTTGGCGGGATTAAAAAATATCCCCAAAACATACTATGAAGCGGCTAGTGTAGATGGCGCCCACGCAGGACATCGCTTCTTTAAAATTACGCTGCCGCTCTTAAGTCCGATTATTCTGTTTAACCTTGTGATGCAAACGATCGGTGCTTTTATGACCTTTACCCCTGCTTACATTATCTCCAATGGTACCGGTGGGCCGCTGGACGGAACGTTGCTCTATTCCTTGTATTTGTTTCAACAAGCCTTTTCGTTCTTCCATATGGGCTACGCCTCGGCGATGGCATGGGTGATGCTGGCGGTGATCGCGTTGTTGACCTTGCTTTTGTTTAAAACCTCATCGTACTGGGTTCATTATGAGTCAAAGGAGGAATGATTGACATGCGGCCGCTTCGTATATCCCCAAAGCCGGTCATCAGTGAACCCCCGATTATCCGGCGCATCCGCTTTAAGCCGAAAACGCTGATCTATCACCTATTTGTAGCGGGTCTTGCCATGTTGATGCTCTATCCGCTGGTCTGGTTTTTGATGAGCTCATTTAAGGAAAGTTCCAGCATTTTTACAACTGCCCATTCACTCATTCCTGATCCATGGGTATGGACCAATTATGTGATCGGATGGGCGGGAATCGGTGGCCATTCGTTCGGCACCTTTATCAAGAACTCTTTCGTTATTGTTGTTCTGTCCACCATTGGGGCGGTGTTTTCTTCTGCTTTGATCGCGTATGGATTTGCCCGTATCAATTTTTATGGAAAGCGATTTTGGTTCACCTGTATGATGTTGACAATGATGTTGCCCCACGATGTGGTGATTATCCCCCAGTATATCTTGTTTTCAAAACTGGGTTGGTTAAATTCCTTTAAACCGATCATCGTTCCACAGCTGTTCGGGATGCCCTTTTTTATCTTTCTGATGATGCAGTTTATCCGCACCATCCCGGCAGAGCTGGATGAAGCCGCTAAAATCGACGGTTGCAGCAAATACAGCATCTTTTTTAAGGTGATCCTGCCCTTGCTCGCACCGGCTTTGGCTACCTCCGCCATCTTTTCGTTCTACTGGCGCTGGGAAGATTTGATCAATCCCTTGATCTATTTGAATAAACCGGAGCTGTACACGGTATCGATGGCCCTGAAAATGTTTTTAGACTCCCAATCCGCCTCCAACTGGGGAGCGATGTTTGCCATGTCTGTCGTTTCGCTACTGCCGGTTGTCGTCGTCTTTTTCATCTTCCAAAAATATATTGTCGAAGGCATTAGTATTACCGGGTTAAAAGGATAAGCCCTTAGAAGAGGTTTCTTGTGAGGGAGGCCGGTTTTCCGGTGGTGGAGCGACTTGCCACACATTGAAGTGGAAAGGATAACCGACCCAACCACTCAATGAAAGGGAAGGTCGAGGTTACCTGTAGGGGTAATCAACGGGAATCAAGCGTCTAGGAGGAATGGGATGAAGTTATCCGTTTATAGTGTGATGACGCCGGATTTGACACCGGAAGAGCTGGTATCTGCTTTAACGGAATATGGTTATGAAGGAGTGGAATGGCGGTGGAAGGAGACGCCTGCGGAATATAAGAGGGAGAAGCCCTCTTTCTGGCGAAATCATCACTGTTCCATCGATCCTGCTGCCACGGATGAAGAAATCGAAGGATTGCGCCGACTAATCCGGCGACACGGTTTATCCACGATAGGAGTGATCCCATATCTGACGACCGGGGAAGAGAAGAAAACCGAACGTGTGATGCAGGTGGCGGCCATGCTGGGAGCATCGCAGATCCGGGTCGGCGTCCCATCATACGATGACGGCACGAATTATCACGATCAATTTGAGCATGCCCTCGCCTACCTTGGCACCGTTGAAAAGTTGGCCCAAAAGTATGGAGTGAAAGGGCTGGTGGAGACGCATCACCAAACGATCGCTCCCAGTGCCGGATTGGCCTACCGGTTGGTGAGCCGCTTTGATCCAGTGTATATCGGTGTTATTTTTGATCCGGGGAATATGGTACATGAGGGGTATGAGCATTACCGGATGGGCCTGGAACTGCTGGGACCCTATCTGGCTCATGTTCATGTAAAAAACGCCGCTTGGAAATCGGACAGCCGTCGGAAGGACGGGACGCTGACCTGGAGTGTTTCTTGGTCTCCCCTGATGGACGGTATCGTAGACTGGAAACGGGTACTGGATGATTTAAAAGCGGTCGGATATAACGGCTATCTCAGCATGGAGGATTTTAGCGAAGGGCGGCCGAGCCGACAAGTTTTAAAGCAAAACGCTGAATATATCCGCTCGTTATTAGAGGGATAATCAACTGGCTATTGGATTTGGGGGAGGGATTTTTGAGTCTGCGTGCTCTTGCTGTTTGCAAGGAGAGAGGCGGTCCGCTTCATCCGCCGGGGTTGGGAGCGGGCAAAACTCGCTGTCGCTCATTGCAGTGCAGACTTGGGAACGGAGTAACCATAGCGAGACTTGTGCTTGTAAAGCACCGCTTGTTCCCACCCTTCGGCGGTTTCCGCTGAGGAGCACAGCAAAGGCACTTCGCTTGCAAATATCCCATCCATTATAAATTTGGAAATCATCAAAGGAGGCATCTTCTGATGCAATACACTTACTTGGGACGTACGGGTTTAAAGGTAAGTAAGCTGTGTTTGGGCACGATGAACTTTGGTAATGTGACCGACGAAAAAGAAGCTTTTCGCATCATGGATACTGCGTTAGATGCGGGAATCAATTTTTTTGATACAGCCAATGTTTACGGTTGGGAGCCGAGAGGGTTGACGGAAGCGATCATTGGACGCTGGTTTGCCCAAGGAGGAGGGCGGCGGGAGAAAGTAGTGCTGGCGACAAAAGTGTATGGAAAAATGGACGATCCCTTAGACGGTCCCAATGATGAGGGCGGTTTATCGGCGTATAAAATTCGTCGCCATTTGGAAGGGTCTCTCCAACGCTTGCAGACGGATCATATTGAGCTGTACCAGATGCACCATGTGGATCGCCATGCATCTTGGGACGAATTGTGGGAAGTATTCCATGCTCTTGTGTTGCAAGGGAAAGTCGGTTACGTCGGTTCCAGCAACTTTGCTGGCTGGGATCTGGTAAAAGCACAAGCGGCGGCAAAAGAGCGTAATCTTCTCGGTTTGGTCTCGGAGCAGCATAAATACAGCTTGCTCTGTCGCTTGCCGGAACTAGAGATGCTGCCGGCGGCACAGGATCAGGGGATCGGTGTGATTGCCTGGAGCCCGCTTGACGGTGGCCTCCTTAGTGGCCATATCTTGTCTGCACCCCAGGGTTCCAGAAGCGCCCGTCTGCAGAATCGGGTGGAACAACATCGCGCTCAGCTGGAAGCTTATTCACAATTGTGCAAAGAGCTGGGGGAGACGGAAGCCAACGTTGCGCTCGCCTGGGTATTACAGCACCCGGCCTTGACAGCGCCGATCATTGGCCCGCGCACAGTGGAGCAATTGGAGGCTTGCTTGCGTGTCGTCGAGATGAAGCTGGATGAAGAGGTTTTGCAAAAACTGGATGAAATCTTTCCCGGTCCCGGTGGTCCCGCCCCACAAGCGTATGCGTGGTAATCGATTACAGGAGAGCGGGAATGACGAAAGAGCGGGCTACCCTTCCAATCGATTTGTTCGTTCTGTCGCCAATGGAGTGAGGAAATAATTTGATAAAGAGACGTCCGATACAGGCGTTTTTGGAAAGCGGTTACCCGGAAATAATCGATGTGTGTCGCCATGGGGGAGCAGGTGTTGGCTGCGAGGTAGTCATCTCTATCAAAAGGGGGAGAAAATGTGGAGGCATACGGGGAGAAGGTTTGGTTGATTCCAGATGCCTATTTTCCAACGTATAGTTCCGGCCGGTTTCCCAGTCATGAAGCGGTCTGTCTCCTCAATACGGGAGAGCGGGATGCCAACGTGGAGCTCACCTTGTTTTTTGAAGAGAGGGAGCCGTTGACGGGGTTTTGTGTAACCTGTCCGGCTGCGCGTACCCGTCATGTGCGGATGGATCAACTAAAAAGTGAAGAGGGGCACGGGATTCCAGCAGGTGTCCCCTATTCGATTCTGGTTCAGTCTGACATTCCGATCGTCGTGCAGTATTCGCGGATGGATACGACACAAGCGGAGATGGCCTTAATGACGACGATGGCGTATCAAGGAAATGGCAACGGCAGGTGACAAGAGGGGAGAAACAGACATTGACCACTTCACACGGTTAAAGCCGTGGGATTCTTGGGTAGTTAACACCTCAATTCATTTCTGCTTCAGAGCAAGCTGTCTTTCATCCCACGATTAAAATCGTGGGATGAAAGATAGGCGACTTACTGTAATTACACTTACCAACAAAGTAAAGCCAACCCCGATGGGGTGGCTAAGGCAACGAACAAATTCGTGATAAAGGAAAGCGGAAATCGGTACCGGGCTTTCTTTGGCATTAATCTGGGCACAGCTTTCAAGCGCTGTGCCTTTGCTATATCTGCTACCGTTGAAATTTTTCTTCTAGAACATTTTTCATTCCGTTATGAACGATGCTCCTGTGCGTACCACTCTCGCAAGCGCCGGATCTGCCCCTGGTGAAACATGGAGTGACCGGCCATATGCCAAAGGACATAGCGTACACTTGCGGACTCCGGCCACCAGGGTACCGTTACAGTGGCAGTTGCGTCTTCATCGGTACACGTCTGTAGATAATCCTCAATCAGATCAATCACCCGACGGTAAGAAGCTAAAAGCTGATCCACCTGCTGTCCCTTTACCACCGGTAAGCGCTCATCTTCGGTACGATCCGGACCGTATTCCGCCATTAACGCTTCTGGAATCGCCTCCCCTTTGATACAGTGCAAATATTCCAAGTCGGTAAAGGCAAGGTGTTGAATCAAGGTAGCGGTACTATTTACGTTTCCGGCCGGACCTAGATAATCAATTTCCTCCTGGCTCATATCGTGAACCAATCTGGTTAACCGTGTGTATGCGTTTTCGATGAGAGCAAACGGAACCGATAAACGTTCAGGCAATTTTGGATTGACGAGATCAAACATGAGAGGTCACCTCACTCCTATATTTTATCAAGTAGAAATGGGGACTGTTTTTCTACCAGAACAATTATTCGCGTCCCCTTCGTGATTCTCCTTTTTTTGTTTGCTGGAAGATCCTCATTAGTTGGAGTGATTCGCATGGAAGATTTGACCAACATTCGCAATACAGCCAAGTCAAAAAGAACCGATCAAGGCCGAAATTTGCATTCATGGTCATTCTACCAGCTCAAAGAATTCATCAAGTACAAGGCTGAGGTGGTGGGTATTCGATTTGAGTTAGTGAGTCCGGAGTATACCAGCCAAACTTGCAAAGACGGACATCAAGCCAAAGCCAATCGAAATGGTCTTAAGTTTCGATGTAAAGAGTGTGAACACACTTGCCATGCCGATCTCAACGGCGCCATTAATATAACGAAGGCTATTTCGGGTTTAGCAGCCTAGCGTACTGGTAACAGGTACGCCGCCTATGCGGGTACATTTCTAACTGCATGGGACGGGGTGATGATACACCCCTGAACTTGAGCGTTGTCTAAAACGGAAACGGACTGCGGACGCTAACGACTCAAGAATCCCACGGCTTCAGCTGTGTGGAGTGTCAACACCGATCATCCTGTCGTCCCCATTGAAACCTTGATCACTGCTACCGTCTATGCCGTGGCAAACGGCTTGGATGAAGAACTGGCCTGGAAAGGGATCACCTTACGTGCGGCGGAGCATTTACAGCTGGAAGATCGGGTTGGTTCGCTGGAAATCGGTAAAGATGCTGATGTTGTCATTTGGAGCGGTGTTCCTTTCGACTACCGCAGCAAGGTGGAAACGACGATAATCGATGGAAAGATTGTTTATCAACGGTGATTGATTGGAAAGCCATCCCTGAGTGGGTGGTTTTTTACGTACCAACTTGAGGTGCTACCGCATTAGACCTGCAACGCGAAGTCAGATGATGAATGATACGGATAACTATTCAGAATAGTTATTGACAGCCTTTTTATATGTACATACAATTGAATCGAGTTGATATTTGTACGTACATATAAATGGTGGGAATGACCCACGTTAACCTCATCATCTGGAGGGAAAGCCATGCAATCCCATGAACCGTATCAAACGGTCGACAAGACAGTCAATCCAATCGTCGTCACCATCGAGAATGGAGCGCTGGCAAAACTGGCTCCTTTTTTACCCGATCATGGATATCGACGCCCTTTTGTAATCATGGATGAAAATACGGATCGAGCGGCGGGGCGGAAGGTAATCGCCCAGCTTGATCAGGCTGGTATCACAAACGATCGCTACTTAATAGGGTCCAACCGGCACGGTGATGTTATCGCCGATGAACCCACCCTGGTCCGCACCTTATTGGGAGTGCCAAAAGAGGCCGACATTCTCATTGCCGTCGGTGCCGGCACGATTCATGACATTACCCGCTTTACCGCCGATCGGATGAAGATTCCTTTTCTCTCCGTTCCAACAGCGGCATCTGTAGACGGGTTTGCTTCAAAGGGAGCCCCGATCATCCTAGGTGGGGTTAAAAAGACGATTCAAACTTGCGCACCCCTTGCCATCATTGCGGATGTAGACGTGCTGCAAAACGCGCCCCGGTTAATGGTTGCCGCGGGAGTGGGCGATATGGTGGGGAAGTATACCTCGCTGATCGACTGGCGTCTCTCCCATCTACTTGCGGATGAACCCTACGATAAGGATGCAGCGGCCAAAACCTGTCGTGCCCTTGAAAGTTGTGTTGCCAACCTGGAGCCGATCGCCCATCAAACTGAGGCAGGTCTTAAGGTATTGATGGAAGCGTTGATCCAGTCAGGTGAAGCGATGATGCAAGTAGGTCATTCCCGACCGGCGTCAGGAGCAGAACATCATTTGTCACACTACTGGGAGATGGAGCTGTTACGCAAGAATAAGCCTCAAATTCTTCACGGAGCAAAAGTGGGTGTAGCCACCATCCTAATCGCCGATTTGTATCATCGTTTATCAGAAATCGACATCGCGGCTGCCCTAGGTGACGCAGAGATAAGCGACCAACGGAAGAACCGCCTGCAAGCACACTGGCCAAGGGTGCAGAAATTGTTGCAGACGCTTCCCCTCCCCTCTGAACTTGCTGCGTTACTACGTGCGGTCGGAGGACCCACAACCCCCCAGGAGATCGGTATCTCAACTGACCTGGTACAGCGCTCTCTACGTGAGGCCCACCATCTACGCGACCGCTACACCGGATTAAAAATAGCCTACGAACTCAATCAACTACTTTGAGGGAAATTGAGCCGATAGTTGAACAAAAAAGTGTAAACGATGATTCATAGGATATTGAAATCCAGTCTAACGAGTCTTGGGAAAGGTCGCTATATTTATCAACTTAATGGGGACTACATATGTGAAACCGGAAGTTTTTTTACTTTAATATCACCAATATTTCGTTTTTTCGTTAAGGTAATATATTGAGGTGTGCGAAGGGTCGGCGGATATGTTGCCAGTCACACGTAAGGGCACCTCTTGTAGATTTTGGTCGTTAACCGACCATACAAGAGGGCTCTTTTTTTCTAGGCAGAGACAAATTGACAGCACGTGGTACATATTATTCAGAATATACATTGACACCTCTTTTAGAGGTACGTACAATTGAACTAAAAGGTCCCATTGTACGTACCTAAAACGCGCCATCATCTCACTAAAGGGAAGGGGATGTTGCGCTAATAATCCGGTTCTCTAAAGCACTACAATTAGAAAGCGCTTTCTATCCACAATCTGGATTAAATATAAAACCACAAAAAAGTGAGGGGTTATCGATGAAAAAGGTAGGTTCAATGATATTGGTGTTGGCGCTTATGGTTTTTACAGTCGCCTGTGGGGCAGCTGGCGGGGATGATAACGGCTATATCGGCATTGCCATGCCGACCAAATCATCGGAACGTTGGGTGAAAGATGGGGAAAACATGGTGAAGGAGTTTGAGGACTTGGGGTATCGCACCGATTTACAATATGCTGAGGATGTGGTTGAGAATCAGGTTTCACAGATTGAAAACATGATTACAAAAGGAGTCGATATTCTTGTCATCGCGGCGATTGATGGGGAGGCTCTCACCGATGTCCTGCAGACGGCACACGATCAGGGGATTGAAGTGATCGCTTATGATCGCTTGATAATGAACAGTGATCATGTTTCCTACTATACGACCTTTGATAACTTTCAGGTCGGGGTCTTACAGGGAGAATATATTGAGCAGCAATTGGATTTGAAAAAGGAAAAAGGCCCATTTAACATCGAGCTGTTTGCCGGCTCCCCTGATGATAATAACGCTCATTTCTTTTTTAACGGTGCCATGTCGGTCTTACAACCCTACATCGATGAAGGAAAGTTAGTGGTACGGAGCAAGCAGACTAACTTCAACCAAATCGCCACCCTGCGCTGGGACGGAGAAACGGCCCAAAAGCGGATGGATGACCGTTTGAGCACACACTATACATCGGAAAAAGTGGATGCGGTTTTGTCCCCTTACGACGGTATTAGTATCGGGGTGATCTCATCGTTAAAAGGGGTAGGTTACAGCGAAGAGGATATGCCGGTGATTACTGGACAGGATGCGGAGTTGGCTTCAATTAAATCGATTATCGCCGAAGAACAGACACAGACGGTGTTTAAAGATACACGAGAACTGGCCAAAAAGACTGTTGCCATCGCCGATGCCATCATAAAAGGAGAAGAACCGGAAGTGAATGATACCAAAACCTATGATAATGGCGTCAAAGTGGTCCCTTCCTATCTGATCGAACCGGTCTCTGTCGATCGTTCCAACTATGAGGAAGTGTTGGTAGAGGGCGGATACTATAAAAAAGAGAAACTTCAATAAATCGATTTCGTGTGATTCATCCGATTGAGGCTGAAGAGGATTAACGCCAACCTTAACGTCTGCCATTCATACGAATCTTTGTGCTAACCGTTCGGTATCCAAACTGGGTATGTCACAGATGAATTGTAGAGAGTTTACATTGGTGTATTCGAGCGTATCTGGGGTGTGTTTAGGAGATTGAAAGTTTGGAATCAATACGCTCCGGAATACGCCCTCTTGAAGGGGGGGTCAGATCGATGGCTGATCATCTGTTGGAAATGAGAAAAATCACAAAAGAATTTCCAGGGGTAAAAGCCCTTGAAAATGTAAACTTCAAGGTGAAAGAAGGAGAAATTCACGCCTTATGCGGGGAGAACGGTGCAGGAAAGTCGACTTTGATGAAAGTGCTGAGTGGAGTGTATCCCGATGGTTCCTATACAGGGGAGATTCTGTTTCAAGGGAAGGTCTGTCAATTTAAGAATATTAAGCAGAGTGAAGGCTTAGGGATCGTCATTATTCATCAGGAGTTGGCGTTGATTCCAGAGCTGACGATTGCCGAAAATATTTTTCTGGGAAATGAACAAGCGAAAAAAGGCATTATCGACTGGAATCAGACAACGACAAAGACGAAGGCATTGCTGCAAAAGGTAGGTTTGAAGGAATCACCGAACACCTTGATCAAACACATCGGTGTCGGGAAACAGCAATTGGTTGAAATTGCAAAGGCTTTGGCCAAGGAAGTGAAACTATTAATCTTGGATGAACCGACGGCGGCTTTAAATGAGAGTGACAGCGAAAATTTATTACAATTACTGCTCCAATTTAAAAAGCAGGGGATGACTTCGATCATCATTTCGCACAAACTGAATGAAATATTGAAAGTAGCGGACTCCATTACGATTTTACGGGATGGGCAAACGATTGAAACCCTTGAGCGGGAAAAAGAAGTGATCACCGAAGATCGCATCATTAAAGGGATGGTAGGAAGAAGTTTGTCCAACCAAGATACAAAGAGAGAAGCCGATATCGGGAAGACGATTTTTGAAGTGAAGAACTGGACTGTTTATCACCCGTTGCAGCGAGACAGGAAAATGGTGGACAACGTCAACCTGCACATCAGACGGGGGGAAATTGTAGGCATCGCCGGGTTGATGGGGGCCGGGAGAACGGAGCTTGCGATGAGCATCTTCGGACAATCCTACGGCCAGAAGATTAGCGGGAAAATCGAAATCGACGGCAAAGAAGTGGAGTTAAAAAACGTCAGTCAAGCTATTCAGCAAGGCGTCGCTTATGTAACGGAAGATCGCAAGACCTATGGGTTGATCTTAAACGATGATATTAAGACCAATATTACACTGCCTAGTCTACAACAACTATCCAAGCGAGCGATCATCGATCAACACGAAGAAATCCGAACAGCAGGGGAATACCGCAAGAAATTAAATATTAAAGCCGCCAGTATTTTGCAGCGGGCGGAAAATTTAAGCGGCGGCAACCAGCAGAAGGTAGTGTTGAGCAAGTGGATGTTGACAGAGCCGGAAATTTTGATCATGGATGAACCGACCCGAGGCATCGATATCGGTGCCAAATACGAAATATACGCGATTATCAATCAGCTCGCCGCTAAGGGAAAAGGGATATTATTGATCTCATCGGAGCTACCTGAAATCTTAAGGATCTGCGATCGGATTTATGTGATGAGCGCAGGGAAGATCACCGGTGAAGTAAACCGGGAGGAAGCGACTCAAGAAACCTTGATGAAATACATGACAGTCAGTAGGAGGCAAAACGATGCAGGTCGTGAGACAGCTGATACAAAATAACTTGAGGCAGTCCGGAATGACCATTGCCTTACTGTTGATTATCCTTCTCTTTCAAATCCTAACTGCCGGAACACTGCTAAAGCCGTTAAACATCACCAATCTGATTTTGCAAAACAGTTACATCCTCGTATTGGCAATCGGAATGGTATTGGTGATTATTACAGGCCATATCGATTTATCGGTAGGATCGGTTGCCGCCTTCGTCGGAGCCGTTTCCGCGATCTTGATGGTGGAGTTGAGTATTCATCCCCTTCCTGCAGTGATCCTGTGTCTGTTATTGGGAGCGTTGATCGGGGCATGGCAGGGATTTTGGGTGGCTTATGTCAAAATACCCGCCTTTATCGTTACCCTGGCCGGGATGCTGCTGTTTCGCGGGTTGACCATGATTGTATTGCAAGGCCAATCGATTGCCCCGTTTCCACAAGAATTTAAACAGATCAGTTCCGGATTTATTCCTGATGTTTTCGGTGGAGAAAACCTTCATCTTTTCTCTCTCTTTATCGGGATGGTGTTGTCGCTGCTCCTGGTCTATAAGGAAATCAGAGGGCGAAATCAACAACTGAAATACAGCTTCGATGTGTTACCGATCGGCTTTTTTATCGCTAAGCTGGTGGGGATTGTTGCCGCAATCAATTGGTTTACGTATATTTTGGCCACTTATAAAGGCATTCCCAATGTCTTAATGATCTTATTGGTGCTGATTATCGGTTACACCTTTGTGATGAAGAAAACCATCTTCGGTCGCCATATCTATGCTGTCGGTGGGAACCAAAAGGCAGCCGCTCTTTCCGGTGTCAAAACAAAACGAGTCACCTTCTGGGTGTTTGTCAATATGGGTGTTTTGGCCGCTCTTTCGGGGATGATCTTTGCCGCCCGCCTCAATGCCGCCACACCGAAAGCGGGTAACCTGTTTGAACTGGATGCGATTGCGGCGGCCTTTATCGGCGGTGCTTCCGCTTATGGCGGAATCGGTACCGTCATCGGTGCTGTCGTTGGTGGACTCGTCATGGGTGTCATGAACAACGGCATGTCGATCGTCGGACTGGGGGTTGATTGGCAACAAGGGATCAAAGGATTGGTGCTCCTGTTTGCCGTAGCCTTTGATATTTTTAATAAGAATCGGTCTTCCAGTTGAGAATGATTGGGTAATGATCTCACCCACCACTTAACAAGTAAAAGTGACTTTTCCACCGGTGAATCCGGTGGTTTTTCTATCATTTATTTGTAGTTTTTTCTAATAAAAAATGGTAGAATGACGTTCAAGAATGTCTACCGGTGAAGGGAGGAGATCGATATGGAAGATACACCCGCTACCGGGGAATACAGACTGGCCCGATTTCATAATAAGGTAGGGGTTTTTGCTCAGGTGCGTGTGGAAATGGAGGCGACTGACGCTGATGATGATCCGCGGGTTATTTGGGCAGTAGACCCTTCTGATTCCTCCTCCGCGCAGCCGGAACTTGACCCAAAAGAGACGGAGGAGGCCATGATTGGAGTGAAAAATACTCTCGGCTCCTTAGCTGCGATGGGAATAGAAGTGAGCGGTGTTGTAATCCGAGTAATCCATGTAGGGATTAGTCTTGTTGATACTGTACCAACTGCAGTACGAGCGGCTGCGGGTGCCGCCACCGCTGATGCTTTTGGTGTAGCAGACTGTTTTCATATCGTTTTTGATGATGGTTGGAAATGTCGACTAAAAACTTAAAATACAGCAAGGATGAGCAATAATGAGAGTTTTATTTTTGTTACGCGGGCCGATGGGAGCGGGGAAATCCCACTGGATTGAACGGGAGGGGCTTTCACAGTATACACTCTCCCCGGATGCGATTCGCATGATGTACCAGAATCCGGTCTATGATTTACATGGGGAGCCACGGATCAGCCAAGCCAATGATAAACATGTGTGGGGGCATCTGTTTCAATTGCTGGAACTTCGCATGGAGCGGGGCGATTTAACCATCATCGATGCTACACACGTTCGTTCGTCGGCGATATCCCCTTATAAAAAACTGTGCCAGCGTTATCGTTATCGTTGTTATATCATCGATTTTACCGATGTGCCGCAGGAGACGGCATTGGCCCGCAATCAAGCGCGGGATTCCTATAAGCACGTTCCTGAGGAAGCGATCCTTAATGCGTATGAGCGACTAAAGGGACAACAACCCCAGGGATGGACGACGGTGATTAAGCCGGAACAATTTTGGGATGTAGTGGGGGAGCTGTCGCAGCCCCTTGATTTCAGCGAATGGAAGAAGATCCACCACATCGGGGATATTCATGGCTGTTATGATGCATTGCAGGAGTATCTGGGCGATGGCTTTAACGAGGATGAGCTGTATCTCTTTGTCGGGGATTTGTTGGATCGGGGATTGCAAAATGGCGAGGTATTACAATTCTTTTTGCAACACTATCAGAAAAAGAATGTCATCCTGCTTGAAGGAAACCACGAGATTCATTTTTTTAAGTGGGCGAATGAGGAAGAAGTACGCTCTCATCTGTTCCGTGATCATACTGCGCCGCAGTTGGAGCAGGCCGGTCTGGACAAAAAAGAGGTGCGTCAGCTCTACCGGAAGTTCCGGCAACTAGCATACTACACCTATCACGGCAAAACCGTACTGGTCACCCATGGAGGGTTGTCGGCTATTCCTCGCTATTTATCGTTTGTCTCCACACAGCAGTTAATCAAAGGCTTTGGTGAATATGAGGAAGATATTGATCATGAGTGGGCGGAGCGGGCCGCAGGACATCACTATCAAATCCACGGTCATCGTAATATTTACCGTCTGCCGGTGGAAGCGGCGGAACGGTCCTACAATTTGGAGGGACAAGTGGAACACGGCGGCCACTTGCGTATCGTCACCTTGTCGCCGGAAGGGTTTGAAACCCATGAGATCCGTAATTCCCATTATCATCAACCGGCATTGGTTCCGCAAAAGGTGAAAGAAGAGCAGCTGTCAGTGAAGACATTATTGGAATATATGCGCAACCATCCGTACATCCGCGAAAAGAAGCTAGGAGATAATCTTTCGTCTTTCAACTTTACCACCCAAGCATTCCACAAGGGAAAATGGGATGATATCAATGTCCGGGCGCGTGGATTGTTTATCAATACCCATACCGAGGAGATTGTGAGTCGTTCCTACAATAAATTTTTCAACATCGAGGAACGACCGGAGACAAAGCTGGGGTATTTGGCCGATCATTTGTGTTTTCCGATTGATCTATATGAGAAGCCAAACGGTTATCTCGGCATCCTCGGTTATGATCAAGCGTCAGAGCAGCTCGTTTTTTCCTCTAAATCGATGATTGATAATACGTTTAGCCATTGGTTTCGGGAGTTGTTTTACCAGGCGTTTACAGAGGAGCAGGCGAAGGTCATCACCCAATCGCTGCGGGATGAGAACACCTCCTGGGTATTTGAAGTGATCCTGCCGCAAAAAGATCCCCATATCATCCGGTATGACCGGGATCAGCTGGTGCTGTTGGATGTGATCGATCGCGATATCACATTTTCTAAGAAGCCGTATGAAGAATTGGTGGCGATTTCCCAATCCTTCGGTGTCACTGTTAAAAAACACTACCATACCTTTGATTCATGGCTGGACTTTTACCGTTGGTACCGGGAGGTTACCAGCCATATGGGGATCGAAGAGGAAGGGTATGTGGTGGAAGGTGCAGCAGGAGCGATGGTGAAAATCAAACTTCCCTACTATCAGTTTTGGAAACAGATGCGGGGGCTGAAAGAGACGATCGCCAAAGGGCACACCATTGTCACCCAGCGTTTGTATTCGCCGCTGCACAACCAGGTTTACAATTGGATGAATGCGCAAGAGCGTGAATACCTGCGTCAAACGTCCATTATTCAGCTGCGGGAAGATTTTCAGTCTGCGGTTGCTACACCCCGGTAGTATTTACCAGGGTTTATTAAAAAAATAGTTGGTACAGGCTTGACCTCTTCTCATGACTAACCCTAAATTTCACAGAAACCGTTGAGCCTGTAAAGGGCTCCCTTGTCCAACGTTTGTTTTTAATCTCACGGTTGAAACTGGAGTTTTTCCCTCTCGTAAAAAAAGTCCCGTGGATGTCCTAGTTATAGGGGAGTTCTTCTCCAGGGTGCTGACCGTCTGTCCCCCTGTTGAAGCTGTGCCGGAAATGGGCGCAAGGAGTGAAACGAGGGGCATACCTGAACATGGATCGCTCATATCTTAATGATGAGATGTTCAAAGGGGTCGGTGCCTAATGGAGAAACGCGGTTGGAGACAGCCTGTTGCAATCTGGTTTCGCGGTCAGAATCAATTGTGGGTGGAAGGGGAGCCAGATCGCCTCTTTGCTTGGGTATCGGACGGTGACGCAGAATGGGTGGAAGAGGAGCGGCAGCGGTGGGTGCGCCTGCGTGAGCAGCAGCGTATGAGGGAGTTAAAACCTCTCAAGGGAGAGACGCGCTTTCGTGTATTGCGGGAAGAGCAAGAGGAAGACGACAAAATGGAGATGAATGTCGCCGTCCATCAACGCTATCTCTATGAAATTCAGGGTGATCTGCATGAACAAGAGGAGCTCAGTAGTTACCGCATTCAGTTGAGAGAAGGGCAAGACGGCTGGTCGATCGTCGATTGTACGGTGATGCCTTATCAATTTGAAGAGGCATCACGGGGTTGGTCCTATTATCATCCGCCGTCGGAGGGTGATGCAAATACATCTAGCTACAATCGTATGCGGGCGGTTCAATATGCGGAAACATGGTGGAACGGGGCCAACCCCCGTTACCAAAAATTTGAGGATGACTGTACCAATTTTATCTCCCAATGTATCCATGCCGGTGGGGTTGCGATGGAATTCTCCCCACGACGCGATCGCGGGTGGTGGTATCGGGGCAGTCGGGAAAATTGGAGTTATAGCTGGGCGGTAGCCAATTCCCTAAAAAATTACTTAGATCGTGGAGGAACGACGCGAGCGGCGCGAGTTAGCTCACCGCAAGAGCTGCAGTTGGGAGATATTATCTGTTATGATTTTGATGGAAATGGTCATTGGCAACACAATACGATCGTTACCGCTTTTGATCCCATGGGTATGCCCTTGGTTAACGCCCATACCGTGAATGCTCGTCGTCGTTACTGGGATTACCGTGATTCTTATGCGTGGACACCCCGGTGCCAGTACCGTTATTATCATATCCCGGGATGATGAGAAAAAGCTCGCTAAATTGGAAAAACAGTTATCAGCCGGATCGAGAGATCCGGTTTTTGTGTTCACGTGGGTTCTGGTGTTGTGGTTGCTTTTTTGGCTACAATAGAAAGGTATGATGAAAAGCTCGTGGAGAAAGGAATCGTACAGATGCCATTTCACATTTGTTTGGTTGAGCCGGAAATACCCAATAATACAGGCAATATCGCCCGCACCTGTGCTGTGACCGGATCGGTGTTGCACCTTGTAAAACCTCTGGGATTCTCAACGGAGGACAAGTATTTAAAGCGGTCCGGGATGGACTATTGGCACTTGGTCGATGTTCGCTATCATGATTCATTTTCCGACTTTGCCGCTCAATTTCCCGACAGTCGTTTTTTTTGTACGACGACAAAGGCAAAGCGATCGTATACGGCTTTTGAATATCAGGATGGGGATATTTTTGTATTTGGCAAGGAGAGTCGCGGTTTGCCACCACAGATTTTGGAGGCTTATGCCGATACGACTATCCGCATTCCAATGCGTCAAGTGGTTCGATCCCACAACCTGGGCAATACGGTGATGGTCGTACTGTATGAAGCATTGCGACAAAACGGATTTCCGGGGTTGGAATAGTTATTGTGTAATCTGCGCAAGGGATGTTGGCAACTGTTTTCCGTTAAAGAATGAGACTGGGCCTACCCGGTTAAGGGTGGCCTTTTTTTCTTGAATTAATAAAATCGATACAAAACAAATCGTGCAAATGTTTCATTTTTACGATAAGCTGGTTGTGGGTAATTCTTAAGGCGTAACCGTCATTACCTATATGGGAGGAGAGAAAATATGCAAGCTTTGAGCAGGATCGGCGTGTTTATGTTGGCGTTGTTGCTAGTGGTGGGGTGTTCCTTCGGTGGGGGCTTAACGGCGAATGCTACGGATACCGCTGAAACACAAGCGCTTACCGGTTTTGAGGAAGTGGCTCAATATATTGCACAACATGGAACCCTTCCGTCCAATTTTATTACCAAGTCGGAAGCATATGCACTCGGTTGGGATCCGCAAAAGGGAAATCTGCATGATGTGGCACCCGGTAAAAGCATTGGCGGGGATATCTTTCAAAATCGAGAAGGGAAACTGCCTTCTCGAGAAGGTAGGGTTTGGCGCGAGTGCGATATTAATTATACCGGGGGATACCGCGGGGCGGATCGAATCGTCTATTCCAATGATGGCTTAATCTATAAAACGGAAGACCACTACAATACATTTCAACGAATGAGATAAGGGAGTTTGGTCGGTGAAGGAAGTATATCTTGCCGGGAAAAGAATTAAAAATCGCGACGATTTTCATAAAGAAATTAGAGAGTCTTTTGGATTTCCCGCTTATTACGGCGGTAATCTAGATGCGTTGTGGGATATGTTGACAGGTTGGATACAGCTGCCTGTAACCCTGATCTGGGAGGATTTTTTCGACAGCCGTGATGCGATGGGGAATGCAGTCGATCCGATTGTCAATGTGTTAAAAGAGGCGGAAGTGGAGTTAGACGGGTTTACAATTATCTTTAAGTGAGAAAATGGTTCGGCCTGTGGGTGGTCATCCTATACCACATAGTAACACCCCTCCCAATGTTCAGGAGGGGTGATTGTTTATCGCGAAGTATTGTCGGCTGTGCCCATCTTCCAACCAAAAACGTTGTAACCGTTCCAGAACCACGTGCTCAGAGGTGCGTCTTTACGGTCGGTGGTGTGTTGGGTCACATAGATTTGGCCGAGTTCGATTTTGGTGATGATGGCGCTATGGTTGATATGACCGTCACCGTTGATATCGGCGTGAACGATGTCCCCCACTTTTAGCTCGGAGAGGCTGTTTGCAGGCTCTGCCCGTTGTTGGAGATGTTTATACTGGCTGTTAGCCAGCCCCCAAGCATAGGACGGTTTGGTGTCACTGTAATACCACCAGGGGTCACTCTTCCATTGTACCAGCCCACCCGCGACCATTGCCTGGGAAGTGAAGTTGGTGCAGTCATACCAGCAATCAACGCAATCCCTTTCACGGCTATAAAAACCGTATTGTTCGTTGTTCCGACTGTTCCACCATTGGTACGCGTAATCCCGGGCTTTTGCACGGTCGTAACCGTTGGCTTCTTTCATGCCGTCATCAGCGGGTTTTTCTTCCTCAACAGGAGGCTGTTCTTCGCTGCCATCTTGATCAGTGCCGTTTTCTCCGTTACCCTCTTCGTCTTTGTTTTCTTCTTCAGGGGCAGGAGGCTGTTGCTCCTCGGCTTCTTCTTCACCGTTGGCAGGCGGTTCTTGTTGCTCTTGTTCGTTATTTTCCCCTTCAGAGGCTGGCTCTTCCTGACCATCGTTGGCGGAACCTTCATCGCTCGGAGATTGTTGATCTGGGTTGTCAGTACCGTTTTCAGCGGCGGGGGGATGACTGCTTTCCCCGCTTTCTTCCTCAGTTGCTTTATCTTGATCGGGGGAGTTGCTACCAGGAGCTTTATTCTTATCGACACCGGTGTCCCCGTTATGTTCCGGGTCAACTTTATCTTGTTTCAGGGGAACTGAATCTTTTGCCGGCAACAGGTTGATCAATTCCGCTTTTTCTCCGGGAGTTAAACCTTCTTTTGTTGCTTTATCCCGCAGTTCTTCAATCTGTTTATTCTTCTCTTTATTGTCATAATCGGCTACATCTTTAGCGTAGTCCCCGACTGCTTTCCGTTCCGCTTCGCTTAACCCTTCTAGATCGGTTGCAGCACCGATGACAAAATCACGATACTGTTGGTTGTCCAGATCCGTTTTTGTCGGCGTTTTTTGTTGCTCGGACCGTTTTACAACAATGGTGACCGCAGAAGTATGCTCTTGTTGAATCTCTTCTTTGCTCTTGGCAGACTCATTATAGAGCGAGATACTATCGACTAGTTCTTCATCGGAGATGCTGGCGGTACTATCCGTTGTGCCACTCTCTTCCGGCGTTTCGGATTTTCCTTTATCACCGGTAGCCTCTTTATCTCCGCCGCAGCCCGCTAACACCAAAATGAGAGCCATGGCGAGAATCGCTACCATCTTGCCTTGTAAAAATGCTTTCAAGAGTCTCCCCCTCTTTCTTCTCTAGCACTAAAAGAAAAATATTTTCCAAAGACGACTCTATCTTAGATTTTCTGGGAGAGAGCGTCAATAGACTAATGTGACTATTAAGGCGACTGTCTCTTGTACGAAAAGAGGGAGATATTGCTAGGGATTATCATCCTTCGATACAATGGGAGGCGTGAGAAGAAGAAACGCTTCTCTATGGTGAGGGAGGGGTTTTTAAATTAGACAACGCTGCTTCAATCCGGGAAAAGCGAAATGGATACTGATGTTGTAGTGCCTTTTCCGGCAGTACTTTTTGCCCCTTTAGTAAAAAGCCGCTCATTTCGCCAAAGACGAGCTTCATCAACCATTCCGGTACGGGGAACCAGTGGGGACGGTTGAGGGTCGTCCCAATCGCCTGACCCAATTCTCTCATGGTAACGGGGTGAGGAGCGGTTAAATTGATCGGTCCGTTGATTTCCTCATTCTCGATGATCAGACGAATCAATCCAATCAAGTCCTCCATATGTATCCAGGAAATCCACTGCCGGCCCGTACCCACCGTTCCTCCGACAAAAAAGCGATAGGGTAGGATCATTTTCGCCAGCGCTCCGCCGTTGTTACCCATTACCACACCGATACGGGCGATAATCGTACGAATATGGAAGGCCTCCATCTTTTTTGCTTCTTCTTCCCATCGCTGGCAGACACGGCTTGGAAAACTGTTTCCGAGGGAAGGCGACGTTTCGGTAAATGTTTGCTCATTAGCATAACCGTAATAGCCGATCGCGGAAGCATTGATAAACGCCTTTGGCTTTTGCTCCACATGGCCGACAATACGAATCATTTCCTGTGTGGCGCGGATGCGGCTTTGCAGGATCGCTTCTTTTTTTCGTTTTGTCCAACGGCCCTGATTGATCGGGTCTCCGGCTAAATTGATCATAGCATCGATGGAGCGATGTCTCAGTTTATTTTCGGGATGAGAAGCGGCGGACAACCATGGAATAAATGTGATATTTTCCATATCCGCATGTTTCTGCCGTGTCAGAACATATACGTGGTTTCCTTCTTTAGCGAAAGTGTTGACGATCGCTTTTCCGATAAATCCCGTTCCTCCCGCGATGACGATATTCATCATCAACCCCTCCTTTTTTCTTATTGTAACAATTCATATTTATACAAAATACAGTGAGGTGAAGAAAGAGATATGGTCAATGAGCGCAAAAGCGCCGGGATCGGTGCGATTATTTGGACCGTTTTTGTGGTGATAAAGGCGTTGACAACCAACCTTGACAGTTTGCAGTACGTGATGATTCTGCTTCTGTTCGCTTATCTGGTGTTGGTGCCGTTGACCCTGTCCTTGGTTGCGGATAGAAGCAATCGTTTTTACCGCTGGGCGGTCACTTTCCAACCTTTTGCCGCGGTTGCCGCTGGGATTTCGTTTTTCCTATCCCCGGGTGTGACCGCTACGTTATGGGCAGTGCCGTGGTTACTCGTCACGATGTTGATCGCCTTGTACGGTTTTACTCGCTTTCTCCAACAAAAACGATCATTGAAGGGATCGGAACTCCTGATCCAGATCGGTTTGATGTATATCGTGGTCGGTGGCGGCTGGCTGGTGCTTCACCGTACCGGGATGCCGGTGTTGCACTTTAGTGATATTATCGTGTTGCTTACCTCTATCCATTTTCACTATGCCGCCTTCCTCACACCGATTACAATGGGTATCGTCGGCAAAAAACTACTGGCGCTCCGGCCTGGGTTAAAGCGGTTGTGGCTAGTGATGACGGTTGCGATCATTTTGGGACCGGGATTTGTGGCGGTTGGTATCACCTTTGGCAATGTATATCCGTTGTTGGAGTTTATTGCTGTCGTTGAATTTGTCCTCCCTTTGCTCCTTTATGCCTTACTCCTTCTATTTGTATATGTTCCTCATTTGCCGAATCGACCGGCTCAAGCGTTGTTCACACTTTCCGCCATCTCTCTTCTGTTTTCGATGGGGGCGTCGTTTTTTTACGGTTACGGCCATATTGGCGATTATGTTATTCTCGATATTCCCCTCATGATTTTTGTACACGGCTTTGTCAATACCTTCGGCTTTTCGCTGTGTGCGATTTTGGGATTGCAGCGAAGTGGTGAAACGGCTGCTCTCACGGTAAAGGGTGAAGGGCAAAAAAAGGCGTAGCTCTGGCCATCCGCTGTTAATCGGGCTGATCGGAAATTGTTCTCCGTTATCGTTTAATGGGGTATGTCGTTTACTAGTGCGAGAGGAGGGGGAAGGTTTTATGCGTGTGATCATTATCTCCGACACCCATATCCCCAAGCGGGCCAAACAGCTGCCGCCAACATTGCTTCGTGCCTTGGAAAAGCCTACCGCAGCCATTTTGCATGCCGGGGATTGGGTGGATGAGTCCGTAACCCGTGAACTAAAGCAATATGCACCGGTTTACGGTGTCTATGGCAACTGTGATCCTCCGGAAGTGCGGCGGCATTGGCATGAACGGACAAGGGTGCGTATCGGCGACCATTGGGTCGGAATTGTACATGGACACGGCCACAGGGGAACGACACGAAAGCGAGCGTTGGATGCCTTTGCGGATGAACCGGTCGATCTCCTTATTTTTGGGCACAGTCATATCCCTTATCATAAACGGCATGGTTCCACCCTCGTCTTTAATCCCGGCTCCCCGACGGATCGTCGCCGCAGTCCCCGCTTTTCCTTTGGTGTGGCACGGTTGGAGGAGGAGATCCGGGTGAAGCACCTCTTTTTTGATCAGAAGGGGTAAGGGATTGATTGGGCTCCGTACCAAGCGCGCCTGAACGATCAACAAAACAAACCCGCCCCTTATACAAAGGAAGCGGGTTTTTTACATCCGGTGATACTGGTATACACTTACCGAAACACCACCGTCTTATTTCCATGCACCAATACCTCATCATTGAGATGCCATTGCACCGCCCGGGCCAGCACCAGTCGTTCCACGTCGCGACCGATCCGTCGCAGATCATCCACGTGGCAACGGTGGTCAACACGCTCCACGTTTTGTTCAATGATCGGTCCTTGATCCAACTCTTCCGTGACATAATGGGCGGTGGCACCGATGATCTTAACCCCACGTTCATATGCTTGTTTGTAGGGATTGGCACCGACAAAGGCAGGCAGGAACGAGTGGTGGATATTGATGATGCGGTTTTGGTAGCGTTCCACCATGGTTGAAGGGATAATCTGCATATAGCGGGCCAGGATGACGGTATCCACCTCCCCTTCCGCCAACAGCTTTAGATGCGTCTTTTCCGCTTCTAGGCGGGTTTCACGGGTACATGGCACATGATAAAAGGGAATCCCCATAGGAGTGACCCATGGTTTTAGATCCAGATGGTTGCTGACCACCATCGCGATCTCGGCGTTTAGCTCCCCTACGCGCCAACGCCACAACAGATCATTGAGACAGTGATCTTCTTTGGAAACAAAGATCGCCAGCCGCTTTTTATGACTGGAACGACTCATCTGCCAAACCATATCAAGGGTTTCCGCCGTTTGCCGGAAGGATTCCTTCAGCGCTGTAAATTGTTGATCCAAATCCTTTCGCTCAAACTCAATACGCATAAAAAAATGGCCACCTTCGGGGTCGGTGGTATGTTGGTCGGAGCGAACGATGTTGGCTCCCTGTTCAAACAAAAACTGGGATACACCCTTTACAATACCGGGCCGGTCCGGACAGGAGATCAAAAGGCGCCCCTGGTTGTGTAATGCCGCGATTTCCGATGATGAATCAGACATCTCATCTTGCTCCCTTGTTGATCGATTTGCTGTTATCCTGGAACAGACTAGCTCCCACTATACCCTTGAGAATAGCAGAAAATCTGCCCCAGGAAAATCCCTGTCCCTATCCCCTATCGGATTTTTCTTGTTTTGGTCGCCATCGTAGAAGATCCAGCTCCTACCCGCAACATTGTCCTTTTACCCGCATACGATAAAACAATCGTATGAACCATCCTATTTCGTTTCAATTTCAGTCTTCGACTAATTTGATTCCAGCAAAAGGGCACATGTCGGAAATCAAAGGTGAATACGATGGAGTACAAACAACGAACGAGGAACAATGGTTTATGGAGCTGAGAGGAGGGTTTCCATGGACATCCTGAAACGCATTGCCGAGCAGCGGGAGCGCGAAGAGAAGCTGTCATGGGAGGGAACCTTCGCAGAGTATCTGGAAATGGTTCGGGAGCGTCCGGAATTGGCACAAACCGCTCATTCCAGGGTTTATCATATGATTGCCGATGCCGGTGTGGAAACCGCGGAGAACGGGAGTAAGCGGTATTTGTTTTTTAGCCGGGAGTTATTCGGTTTGGATCGAGCGATTGAACGATTGGTGGAAGAATATTTTCATTCGGCGGCTCGTCGCTTAGATGTGAGAAAACGGATCTTGTTGTTAATGGGACCGGTCTCCGGTGGAAAATCCACCATCGTGACCATGTTAAAGGATGGGTTGGAGCAGTATTCCCGCACGGATGCCGGGGCGGTCTACGCCATCAAAGGTTGTCCGATGCAGGAAGAGCCCCTCCATCTGATTCCACATTCGATCCGATCGGAGGTGGAGCAAGATTTTGGAGTGAGAATTGAAGGAAACTTATGTCCTTCCTGTCGCATTCGCCTCAAAGAGGAATATGGCAACCGCATTGAGGATGTTCGGGTGGAGCGGGTACTGCTGTCAGAAGATGATCGTGTGGGTATCGGTACCTTTAGCCCATCGGATCCCAAGTCCCAGGATATTGCCGATCTTACCGGAAGCATTGATTTTGCTACCATCACCGAATATGGTTCAGAATCGGACCCTCGCGCCTATCGCTTTGACGGGGAATTGAATAAAGCCAACCGCGGTTTAATGGAATTTCAGGAAATGTTGAAGTGTGATGAGAAATTTTTATGGAATCTTCTTTCCCTGACACAAGAAGGGAATTTTAAAGCGGGCCGGTTTGCGCTCATTAGTGCCGATGAGCTGATTGTGGCTCATACCAACGAATCGGAATACAAATCCTTTATCGCCAATAAAAAGAACGAAGCGCTCCAGTCCCGCATTATCGTGATGCCTGTACCGTACAATCTGCAAGTATCCGAAGAGGAAAAAATCTATGAGAAATTGATTCGCGAAAGCGATTTGGGCCATATCCACATCGCCCCCCACGCATTGCGGTCAGCGGCCACTTTCAGCATTTTGACACGGTTGAAGGAGTCAAAAAAGCAAGGGGTGGATCTGGTCAAAAAAATGCGCCTCTATGACGGTAAAGCGGTGGAAGGGTATAAGGAGACCGATGTGGAGGAGCTTAGAAACGAGCATCTCGATGAGGGGATGTCCGGTATCGATCCCCGTTATGTAATCAACCGTATCTCCAGTGCCCTGATTCGCTCGGAGGCCGATTATATCAATGCCCTCGATATTTTACGCGCCATCAAAGACGGTTTGGATCAACATCCATCGATTACAAAAGATGAACATGAACGTTATCTGAATTTTATTTCTATTGCTCGCAAAGAGTACGATGAACTAGCCAAAAAAGAAGTGCAAAAGGCGTTTGTCTATTCCTATGAAGAATCGGCCAAAACCTTGCTCGATAACTATCTCGACAATGTAGAAGCCTACTGCAACTGGCAAAAGATCCGCGATCCCCTGACAGGAGAAGAGTTGGAACCGGATGAAAAGCTGATGCGCTCGATCGAGGAACAGATCGGCATCTCGGAAAACGCCAAAAAAGCATTCCGCGAAGAAATTCTCATCCGCATCTCCGCATATGCCCGCAAAGGGAAAAAATTTGATTACAACAGTCATGATCGCTTACGGGAAGCGATCCAGAAAAAGTTGTTCGCCGATCTAAAAGATGTGGTTAAAATTACCACATCCACCAAAACACCGGATGAAACCCAATTGAAAAAAATTAATGAAGTGATTGCCACACTGGTGGAGAAATACAGCTACACCACCGCCAGTGCCAACGAACTGCTGCGCTATGTGGGGAGCCTCTTGAACCGCTAGTGGGAGATCGGGAGAGATGGGAGGTGCCCCGGAATGTCGGATACCAGCTTTATTGTCTCGGAAGAGGACTGGTCGCTGCACCGTAAAGGTCATCAAGACCAAATGCGTCACCAGGAGAAGGTAAAGGAAGCGATCAAAAAAAATCTGTCCGATCTCATCTCAGAGGAGAGCATTATCCTCTCCGACGGCAAGAAAATGGTCAAAATCCCTATTCGCTCGATGGAGGAGTATAAATTTCGCTTTAATTACAATAAGGGGAAGCATGTGGGTCAAGGAGACGGAAAAAGCAAGGTCGGGGATGTAATCGGACGGGAACCGGTAAAAGGAAAACCGGGTCAAGGGCAAGGAGCGGGGGAAGACCCCGGCCACGATTACTATGAAGCGGAGATCTCGGTGGAAGAGCTGGAGCATATGCTCTTTTCCGAGATGGAGCTGCCACGGTTGCAGGAGAAAGAGCTGCATGAGTTAGAGACTCAGGATATCCGTTTCAATGATGTGCGTAAAAAAGGCTTAATGGGCAATATCGATAAAAAACGAACCCTCCTCAACGCGTTGAAGCGAAACGCGCAAAAAGGTCACAAAAGCTTTGCCCCCATATCCGATGAAGACTTGCGCTTTAAGACCTGGGAAGAGATCGTTGTTCCCCATTCCAACGCCGTTGTGATCGCCATGATGGATACTTCCGGTTCCATGGGCATTTTTGAGAAATACATCGCCCGCAGTTTTTTCTTTTGGATGACGCGCTTTTTACGTACACAGTACGATAAAGTGGAAATCGTTTTTATCGCCCACCATACCGAGGCCAAGGAAGTGTCCGAAGACCATTTCTTCAGCAAAGGGGAATCAGGCGGCACCATCTGCTCCTCCGCTTACCGCAAAGCCCTGGAAGTGATCGACGCCCGCTATCCACCACACCGCTACAATATTTATCCCTTTCACTTCTCCGACGGCGATAACCTCACCTCCGACAACGACCGCTGTATCAAGCTGGTGATGGAACTGATGAAACGGTCCAATATATTTGGTTACGGTGAGGTAAATCAGTATAATCGCCACTCCACCCTCATGAGCGCCTACAAACACATCTACGATCCCAAATTTATGCATTATGTGATCCGGGAGAAAGGGCAAGTGTATGAGGCGTTGAAGCATTTTTTTGGGAAGAAGGAAGGTGAGGCAGTATGACCAATCCCCCACTTCTCCGAATGGAGGGGTGGGGGATTGGTTGTGTGCCCGGCATGGACACGTTCTCTAGGGTGAAAGTCTCGAACGGCGAAGGCAGCAGTATTTCAAAAGTAGCTAGCGAGTATAAAGCACAGTGCCAAAGAAAAAAACGAACATGGGTAGACCTTCAGTAGATCCCAGAAAAACAATCAATGGCGTCCTCCATGTCCTTAAAACAGACCGCCCCTATACTGACATGCACCGAAAATACGGCTCACCAACCACCTGTTGGCGATGATTGCAACGGTGGACGGGAGATGGGACCGGGATCGATTCAAAATCTGTACCTCTACTTTTGAGCGCCGAAAGCGCTGCTCACCTAAGCGTGGACGACCGATCAAGCTTAGTACCAGTTATCATCATCGTTGGAAAGTGGAAGGATGCTTTGCTTGGATGGATAATTATCACCGCTTGATTGTCCGTTATGAAGCGTCATTCTGAGCTTTATCGGTCTTTTTGTCTACTTGCACTTATTTTATGGTATGTTAATCGACTTCAGAAATAGATTCTATTGTTCCAACTATTTTTTACGCTTGGAAAGGAGAAGAGCGGAACATCATCTTCCTTTTAAGAAGACTACCCGTCAGCGATACAATGGTCGGCCCCTGAGCTATTCCTTTTTTTCTACAATTAGCATGTGTCTAGGGTCTTGTGGGATAGGTTACATATCTCCTCCTAAGTGCCCCCGTGTTCTACACAGATCATAGAGGTTATTGATTTATGGAAGTAACCATTAAAATCACATTATAGAAAATAAATTGAATTTACCTGTTTACAATATTTCAATCATTTGATAGTATACTAAATGATTCCTGGCTCCTCAAAAAATAGGAAAAAGGTGATAATATTGAAATTTCAATTGGATGTAACTGAACTTGAAAAAATGGAAAAAGATCTCTCGATTGAAGAGATTCAAGCAATTGCTATTCCTGGAACCACAGGTAATACTGAAGGTGCGGCGTCAGTAGGATCAACGTTGCCTGTTCCTCCTTATTTCTGGTTTACTTGCTCTGCTTAACCATAAGATAATCTGAAGCTAAGAGCAGAAAAGGGGCCAGGAACAATTTTGCTGGAAGGGTTGAAGTATATGAGTAGAGACGAGGAAATTTACTTTTATTCCCAAAATAGTTTACAATTGAAATCTGATAATTGGATTTATACTCCCTTCCAAAATTGGCTCATCAAATTTAAAGAGAAACGAGTGCTTATAAGAGGGGATGAAGGGGTACATTCGTGGATTAGCTTAGTTATAAAAGCTATGAAATCTGGTCCATTTTATATATTAGAATATGAGGATGATAGTATCAAATTGGGTTATTATCATAGAGGGCAAATCGGTTGCCCCTTATGTTTCCTCGAATATCATAGTTCATATTGTTTCAATGATGTCTTTGACTGGAGTATAATTCAAAAAATATTTGATGCTGTTCAAAATAAAATTAGGTTTAATGGATTATATAAAATTTGGATGTTAAGTAGTAATGGATGGAGGGAAAGATCTGCCTTTCCTCACTATCAATGTAGAAACTGTGCGTCCTATTATGTAATTAGAGAAAAAAAAGAGGAACCGTTAATTTTTAAGGGTTACCAATCATTAGAGAGAGAATGGAATCTTAATATATTAAAAGATATTTTAGAGTTTATTCCAATTAATTCGCTCAGTCCTTTTTCAAAAAAGGAAGTCTATAAGATAGATCAAGTGTTTGTAACAAGGATAAAGATTACGGGTGAAGGAAAAGTAAACTTCGGTATTGGAAGGAGCTTTGATAGACGACAATCAGAAATAATAGCATTATTGGAGTCGTTAGAAAGAATTTCCTTATACAGCGCTTTTAGTAATGAAGATGCATTTATTAAATCCTCTTGGAAACAGATTGATAAGGCCATTCATCCGGATCAATTTTTTGCTATTCCTCTATCAAAGCCTTTTTATGAAAATCAGAAATATCAATGGATGGAAGGTTATTCACTTCGTCAGGGAAAGGTTTATGTTCCAGTTCAGTTTGTGTATTTAGAAAGCAAAAACAAGTCGAATGAACAGCGCTTTTATAGGGCTACTTCAAACGGAACAGCAATAGGTGGAACAATAAAAGAAGCTATTATTTTCGCATTAATGGAATATATGGAAAGGAATAATGCTTTAAGAGCTTGGCTTAATAAAGATAACCTCGTACGACTGCCATTAGATTACTTTATACATAGTAAAGAAATTAGTTACTTTATCGATTTTTTTACAAGTAATCAAAAAGCTAAACTATTAATTCTTCTTACAGGAAGGGGAGTTTTTATAACTGTATGGGTTCATTTAACTTGGGGAAAATATGTGTTAAATTCGATTGGTTCCGGTAAAAGCTTAGAGGAAGCTGTCTTAGGTGCTTTAATTGAGTTATTTACTGGATATATAAATTTTAGAGAATTAGATCAACGACAACACCAGCGATATAAGGTGTTGCAAAAGAAAGAAGTAAAGGTTTCAACAATGGAAGATCATGTATTGTATTATCGTGAAGCGATTGAAGATTTCTCTTTTCTTTCATCGATTCCCATGATTTCACCCTCCCATTTCTTTAAAAGTTCATTGATCACATGGGAAAATTTGTTGCAACAGTTACCAGGTGATGTAATAGTGGTTGATTTGACCCCTTCAATTTTTGAAGTATTGGATATTCCACTTTATGTAGTGAAAGTACTAATCCAAAATTCATATGATTACAGAGTTGGGGATAATTCGCTTAAAGTTCATCCATTTTTGTAAGATGGGAGAAATGAATAATGAATCAACTGTTTTCGAGACCTGTTGTAAGATTATCGCCAGTTCCTATAAATACTTTAGATCGGTTAGTCCTAAAAAACACCCTTTATGTTTATCAGGAAAGAAAAGCCCTTTATTCCCGTATGATACACCTTAGCAACTCTATTTGTTCTGAACTGTATCAGGAAATCAAAAAAGAAAAAGATCCGAAAAGAAAAAAAAGATTACTTAAATGGAAGCGGAAGATAGGGTTAATTAAAAAGGTGGAACAGACGGAAGAGGATGCGGACGTTTATACTGCTATTTTGAAAAAATGGAATAAACAATTGAATGAAATAGACCGACTGGATCAAATATTAAAACAAACCTTCGAGTGGGAGTGGGAAGAAAAAAGAAGAACATTACAGGAGTTAGCTGGAATACCGGAATTAATGAGAGCAATCGCACTAACAAACACCGATCTGATTGATAAATGGGAGAAATATAAATCCATACCTGTTGATCAACAAAATAAAAAAATGAGAAAGATAGAAAGAACAGTAACCATGCTTTTAACCAGGATGATTGCCAAAACAAGCCCTTTTAGTTCATTAACATTAGTAGGGGAAGGACAATGGAGAGATGAATTCAAAATAACTTCTTTATCTTGGTATTTCACAAAGGAATTTAATCATTCAGTTTCCGAATATTTGTGGAGCATTTTGGTCGATAGATTAAAATATTATGTTCCCTTAAAAATCAATCCATTTCTAACAGTGAAAAATAATTATATGCATTATGTTATGATAGATCAGCAAATTCACCAATGGAAGTTCATTGTTCAAAAAGAAAAAAAGGTATCTCTCCCTATACAACCATCATTGGCTAAGGTTTTTCAAAGCTTTATGGAAAAAGATCTCATGTCTATAGAGGAATTTTCTCGACTGACAATTGAAAATGGGTCAATGGAAGAGAGAGAAAAAATACATCAGTATTTGAATAAGCTTATTAAACTTCAAATATTGAATGTACACTCCCCATTCAACGAAAAGAACTCAGACTTTTTAAGTCAGATAATTGATGCATTGTCACAAACACAAAAGAAGTACTTCATTGACATAAACTACGTTATTAGAAGAGTAAAAAAGATGCGCGAACTTATTCAAAAAAGTGATATCGTGACTACTTTACAGGAGTTAAAACAGGAGTGGGAATCACTCGTTGATCATCTTGAAATAAACGGCGGTATGACACCTAACTCAGAGTCTTTCTTTTACGAAAACTGCTATTTAAATCAACCTGTGTGGCTACCCAAAACTAATTTCGAGGAATTTTCTGAAAATATTAGCGACCTGGAGTCGATGCTTGTATTGTTTGACTCTCAAATTCCTTTTAAACTGTTGATTAGGGAAATATTTATTGAGATGTATGGTAAGGATGGGGTATGTGACGACTTATATTCCTTTCAAAATGTTGTTGAGAAGGTGACGAGAAACAGTAACTTAAGGAAGGAATATCTTGGCAGAATTGATGACTACAAAACATGGATTTCATTAAGAAATAAGTTAATGGAGTGGATAGCAGACCACCTTCAAGATGATATTGAGATTGATCCCTCGATATTACGTGAAATCCATCATGAACTATCCGATACATTAATCCAATTTCAGCCACAATCCTGGTCTTACTTTATACAACCTTCTTCAAATAGTTTTGTTGTAAACAGGATTTCTGACGGTTATGGGCGCTTTATTAATCGGTTTATGCAACAACTATCAAAGGTCAGTCAATTTTCTTATTCTAATGAAGTCCGACGGATAATTAAAGAACTAGACAAAGACGTAATTTATGCTGAAATAAGTGGTGTTTTTGGATTTAATGCCAACGTTCATCCAGAAATAACAGAATATGAATATGTTTATTCAGGAACAAATTGCAATAAAGTATTGGAGAAACAAATTCATTTGGAGGAATTAAGTCTCAGATATGACTCAAAAAAAGATCAGCTATATTTCTTTTCAAAAAAGAAAGGGAAAAAGGTATGTTTATTATACCTAAAAACACTTAATTTAGGTTTAGTTCCACCTATGTTTCGATTTTTGATATATCTAACGCAAATATTTAATCCCCGTTTAGTGTTTCACGATTACTTATACGATTTTCTTGAAAAAGGTCCTGTGATGAAATTACCACGAATTCGTTTGGGAAATATAGTGTTGCAAAGACAACAATGGTGGGTTGATAAAGAGGCTTTTATGAATGAATTTGAAAAAGGATTAGGAGACAAGTTAAATAAGTTTATACAATTTCGAGATTGGATAGAACATAACAACTTGCCAGACAAGTTTTATTTACAATCCAATCCACGCTTTCAGCATGTTTCGGAAAAATATCAGGATGGTATGAGAAAACCTCAATATATTGATTCAAGGAGTTTTCATATGGTTCAGGTCTTGTTTAATCAGATTCAGGTCATGCATGAGGGATTTATTCTTGAAGAAGCACTTCCAAATGAAGATCTTCCATTGCAGGTTAATGGAGAGGGTCATATGTGTGAACTTTTGATCGAAATATATAGAAAGAAGGAGGGCAACTAAATTGGGTTGGAAAAGTTATCACGTTTTTTACCATGATGAAGATAAGATGGATGAGCTTTTGTGTTTTTTAAAAGAACACTTTCTGGATAAAGTGATAAGGAAACGGTATTTCTTTTTTATTCGCTATTGGAAGGGTGGACCACATTTGCGCTTACGTATAAAAGAACTGTCAGATGAAGAAGAAAAAACATTTTACCATGTAGTAAATCATTTTTTTTATAAAAATCCAAGTGAGGTTACTTTGAATAAAATAGAATTTTACCACCGTTATCAAATGCTTTTGGATAAAGAAACGAAATACATGGAGTGGTTTGCCAACCACTCCATTCATCAGATCGATTATATTCCAGAGCTTCGGCGATATAACGGTCCAAAGGTAATGGCGCTAAGTGAAGAGCAGTTTACTTATTCTTCAATGTACATTTTAGAGATATTGCAGCGAAGAAATATTAAAAGCTATAAGGATCGCTATAAATTTGGTCTGCAATCCATTATATATATGGTTCGCAGTATGAAATTGTCTCTTCAAAAGCAAATTGATTTTTTGCGTTCCTATTGTATCGGTACTATTACGGCATATCTGCCCAATCAAATTGATGCTGTCTTATTTAAATTTAGTAACTTCTACAAGGAAAATGAGTCGGTATATCGCAGTTTTTTAAAAAATAGTTGGATGAATGACCATCCATCTTTTTATAAACAGTATCTTCTTTTTTCCAAAGAGATTAAGAATCACTATGATCAAGGGGATTTTATATACAACAATATAAAGATCCAATCAATCGAAGATTGGCACCCGAAAGAAACCGCTGTTGGTCAAACCTATTGGTCTTGGATTCATATGCATTCTAACCGATTAGGTATATCTCCGATGACAGAGGCTGAGATCGCTTTTCAATTAAGTCATGCTTTAGATTCAGTGAGGAGGGAAAACAATGAAATTGCAGTCAATTAAAATCTATATGTATGATTATTCATCGCATGATAATTTCATTAGAGAAAAATTAATTCCATTAAACCAATCGGTTCATGTACGAAGTTTTCTTCGAAGAGGATGGAAATATGGTCCCCATTTGGAATGGTGTATGAAGCAGGAAGATCAATCGTTAGAAAATCTTATACAAGAATTGTCGAAATGCCTAACTAAATACAAAGTGGATTCGGAATTTGATGAAACATCCTGGTTGCATCGATCCCAACATCTCAAACTATTTGAATTGGATAAGGAGGAAATAATTGAAATTAGGGAGGATTTAACATTAGAAATATCCATCCCTCGATTTAGAACAGATATATGGGGAGAGAAAGGAACTCAATTATTAATCAAGTATTATCTGGGTACGGGAGAAGCCATGTGGAATATGTTGAATAATGATATTAACCGTTTTACAAAAGCGATTTCCATGATGTATTCAGCTACTAAGGTATTGGGTGATCCTGATCGCCATCAATTAAGTTATCGTTCTCATGCAGAAGCATTTTTGTATCGTTTTGATAAGAACGATGTTATAAGAAACCAGATGGAGGAGCAATACCAACTAAACAAATATGAAATGACAAAAATAATGAAAGGAATCGAGGAGAATAGATGGGTATCACAATGGTGCTATATATTTGATGAGTTGTTAGTGAATGCCCATCAGTTATTCGAGCAGAAAGAGCTGAAAATGCCTGATGGGGATTTATTTATGAAGATTGTAGGGGAACACGGTTGGAAAACGGGCTCCGCTAATATTCCAGGGTATTTTCACCAGTTTTTATTATCACTTCCTCGTTATAATCAAGAAACACAAACCCTGTCTTTTCAAGTGAAACGGTTGATTCTGAACTTTCTTTACCAAAGTTTTGTGCAGTTGGGTATTACACCCGTAGAAAAATTTTTTATGTGTTATTCTTATGCTAGATGGTATGAGGACGAATTGGGTGTTGATTGGAAGAGCCAACTTACATCTCTATACGGATGAATTTACAAGAAAGGCCGGAGGAATATATTGGGGAATAATTTACTGGATGTCGAATTCCTTTGTGTTGGGTTAGATGGTAAGCCAATCATTAGAGATGTATCGTTTTTATTAAAACCGGGGGAAATTTGTGCCTTAATTGGTCATAACGGAGCTGGTAAGTCGATTACCATGAAGTCGATCATGGGATTGTACAAAAAAACAACGGGAAGGATCTGCTTGAATGGTTTTGACCAAGACAAAGAAATCATGAAATTTAAACAACAATTGACATATATACCGGAAGAACCGATGGTATTCCCGGAATTAACGATACGGCAACATTTTTTACTGTATTCAACCAGCTATGGAGTAGCTGAAAACGATTATCAAAATAAAGTGGATTATTATGCCCGCATCTTTGATTTGAAGGATAAGCTGGATGAATTTCCGCACAATCTATCAAAAGGCATGCGTCAGAAGGTAAACGTGATTAGCAATTTATTAGTCGATACGCCTTTACTCCTGGTCGATGAACCTTTTATCGGATTGGATATCCATGCAACACAAGCCCTTCAAGATGAATTGTTTCAGCGAAAAAAAAGGGGATTGAGTATCCTGTTAACGTCACACCTGCTGGATCGTATTAGAGAGTTATGTGATCGATACGTACTTTTAGTAAATGGAGCAGTGAAGGAAACAGGGGCAATTGGCCAATTAAAAAGTATAGAAAGAAGAATGACTCATGAGTAGAAAAACAGCTTGGGTGGTTCGATACATCTTCATGAGTCGCTTGAGTCGGATTCTTCACATATATAAGCGGGTATGTTTAATCCTTTTTGACTGGGTCAGCTTGTTGTATCTGATTCCCCTAATAATCTTTAGCTTAATCATATTACGGGAAAAAATCGATACGTATTCCGGTTTTTCTTTGTATACACCGTCTATTTTGCTTATGGTTGTCCTTATATGGTGGGGAATCGTTTTATTTCAGGCGTTGATTAGCCCGCGAATCAAAGTGACCTCTGCTGAATTTTTACTGCGTTTTCTTCCTGTCAGTATGGAAAAAGTGTTACGTATGCTTTTTGGATATCAGCACATCATTCGTTTTTGCCTGTGGAGCTTGATGATATCCTTGGTATATTTCCTAGGTATGGTGTCTTGGTTAGAGGGTTTTTGGCTTTTAGGGATTATTGTGTTGGTGGATGGAGGCACAGGGGTTTATCAATGGTTGGTTTTCCAACGGTCCTTTTTTGTCCGATTGATGTATTTATTATGTATTGGACTGTTGCTAGTGGTTGCCTTTGGAATATCCTTGACTCATATTGTTTCGCCAAAGTGGATGGTGTTTTTTATATGTATCGGTTCTTTTATCGTCATATGGGCGGGTTTATATTCTCGTTCTATGATCAATGATATTGAATGGGGAAAAGTGATTTCCTATGGCGATGAGAAGGTATGGAATCCTTTTATTGTCAAACTGATTACGGGAGTGGGATTTCAACAGCCGTCTTTTCTAGTTTCTCATAAAAAGAAACAGTCTGTTCTGCCTCTTCCATACTGTCTGAATATCGTTATAAAACATTACTGGAAAATACGATTTTTGGAAAAACCATCCTCCTTGGTTTATATTATTACAAATACTCTGGCTATACAGGTATTTTTATGCCTTCATCTGCCTGTATGGTTCGGTATACTTTTGTCGTCATTGGTGTTGATATTTTTGTTGGTATTAATGTTTCAAGATGGGATAAAACAAAACGAATTACTTGTTCTTCCTGTAAAAGCGGATGAGCATGTACAGGGTTTTTGTAAGGCCGTTTACTGGATTCCTTTGCTATTTTCTAGTTTTTCGGTTGTTCTTTTCTTTTTTCAGGGTTATAACTCATTTTTTTCTATTTGCTATGCAGGAGCATCTTGGGGAGGGCAAATTCTTTTATTAAAAAAAATATTAAAGGTTCACCTAATAAGTATTTATACGAAAATCCCGTTCAAGAAGATAAAAATCTTGAGGTGGATTTTGGTTTATGGTGTCTACCTGGGTGTCATCTTTAAGGTGTTTTCTCTATTCAGACTTATATAGCCCTAAAAGAGAAAAAGAGATGGGGGTAGGTAAATAAAGGACAATGAGAACTGGATCAATGCAAAACCCAGAATCCCCACAAATACGGGATTTGGGGTTTTTGCATATCCAAACGGAGAATCATACAACATCCAATCCCGCAAAAGCCACGACGTCTCAGATCCAAAGCATCCAGCGCGGTCCGGACACGCTCTTTGAGTTCCGCCTGAAGTATTTTCGGGGTGCAAAGACAGGGCTTGTTCGCTCCCACCAGGATGGAATCCCCCACTTCTCCGAATGGAGGGGTGGGGGATTGGTTTGAAAGGAAGCAAATTAGAAGGGAATGGGGAAGGATTGCAGTAAAATAAGAATAAGAAACCTAACAAACATTGATAATGATTGGGTGGAAAAAGATGGAGCGTTATTTTCGGATATTAGATGGTGGTCGCTCGGTTATTTTGGAAGAAAAGTCGCAATCCCAGGTGATATCTTGTCAAGACGTTGGCGATATGATTCATCAAGCCAAAAGTGTGTATGGTAGTGGGGCTGAGCGCATTTTATTTGTCCTGGATGAAAAGGGGCCTCATTTTAGTGACTACGTGACCCAATTCGAGCATGAAGGGTTTTCGCGAAACAAGAGGCGTGTCATGGTACACAAAGACCTTTCTGATCTGAGCGATGTCACCACTCCATTTATGATGAAACGCATGCCGGAGTCTTCCTTTCGGGAAATATGTGCACGAACGATGAGTCAGTCCCCGTATGCCTCAGTGTCGGTATCCGAGTGGTTGGAGCAGATGAAAGGGGAACTGGGAAGCAACTATACAAACAGTTTGCTAGGTGTGTTTGAAAACGGAACGGCGATCGGAATCACCATGCCGCATATTGAACCGCATACATTTGATGAGGGGAGACTTTTCTTTTTTGGTTTGGTCCCCGAAGAGAGAGGAAAAGGAAAAAGTGCTGTCATCCATCTACAATCACTGTCACTACTAAAAAGAAACTTTGGTGCAAGCACTTATATCGGGGCCACCGATAGAAACAATCGACCGATGTTACATGTCTTTGAGAAGAATGATTGTCGGTTGTTGAAGCGAGTTAGTGTCTATACTTGGGAAAATGATTCCCTGATATGAGATAGATAATCTTAATGTATAGCTTGATCCGGCAAGTGTCCAATGCGTTAAACTCTCACCTACCCGTTGCTGATTTCAATTGTTTTTTAAAGTCGGAATATACTTTCTGGAAATATGAAGCATTTGGGAAGTTAACTACATCACGAAGCTTGGGGGGGCTCTGTCCTTTTATCTGTAAGAGCAAAAATAAATTGACGCTACCTAAATATAAAAGTTATTCTGGATAGAGAAGGTCTTTAATTGAGGTGAACACTGCGCGATGAAGTATTCAAAAGCGACGAACTATGCTCTTCACACCATGCTCTTTCTTGCAGCAGCCACCCCAAATAAGTTTTTCGGTGTTCAGCAGTTGGCAGAGCGGCAAGCGGTTTCGCCTACGTATTTATCCAAGATATTAACCAAACTAGCTAAGGCGGGAATGATTGAATCCGCTTCAGGTGCCCATGGCGGATATCGGCTAAAGCGGGATTGGGAAGAAATTTCGTTCCTTGATATTATTCATGCCATTGAAGGTACAGCCTCTTTGTTCGATTGTGACTTGAACCATGGCCCCGACTGTTTGATTCAGAAGGTGATGGTATCGGCAGAAGAAGAAATGGAGGATTATTTGAGAAAACAAAAACTGTCGGAACTAGCCAAGAAAATAACGGTTGTTTTGTGAAGTGTGGCTATTTTTTTGAAGGTATTAGGGATATGCAGTATCTTTAAAGTCTATTAAAAATAATCTCCGTTTGATTTTTACCACAGCGAATGGAAGTAAAGTAGTCATCGGCATCAATATGGAACCGACCTAAAAGCAGATATTATTTATTTGCAAACCATGAATAAAAGGGGAGACGCATCATGACCAACGAATTTTTTAATGACACCGTTTGGGAAAAAGCTTGGAAGGAAGATCCGCATACAGCAGTGAACAAGATGAAAAAAGCCGGAATTGACCCCGTGCACGTTTTTGACCATCGGGCAAAGTCATTCAATGAGCAGGCGTTTAACGAAGAAGGCAGGCAAAGAACAAAATGGATTATGAATTGGTTGGAAGGACAGGGTGTTACATATGAAGATACTTCTATTTTAGACATTGGAGCGGCCTCGGGCGGATTTACGGTGCCGTTTGCAAAGCGTGGGGCCAATGTTACCGCCGTGGAGCCTAATCCTCCTATGGCCGAGCTGTTAAAAGAAAATAGTATAGGCATAACAAACGGGAAGGTTGAGGTTGTGGTTGAGCCGTTCGAAGAGATTGATCTTCAAGCAAAGGGATGGAGGAAAGCTTTTGATTTCGTATTTGTCTCCATGTGCCCGGTTATTGTCGATTGGGAAAGTGTGGAGAGGGTGCTGAGCTGCGCACGACAGTTTTGCTATATCAGTCTATCTGCCGGCTCCAGGGAGCACAGTCTGGTGGATGAGATTTGGCCTCTGGTTACAGATCAGCCTCTAAAAACCGAATATCTGGAGATGGCATATTTGCTCCATTTATTGTATCTGAAAGGCTATTCCTATGAGTCGCTAGTAACTAGGGAAATGAAAACCAAACAGGTATCCAGAGAAACGGCTCTGATGGAAGTGATGGATTGGCTGAAAAATTTTGATCTGCCTGCTGATCAGCGGAACCGGAAAGTCGTGGCGGAGTATTTGGAACGGACTTATCCGTCGGACAAGGTGGATATCCGGCAGGGCGGTCGTTTTGGCAAGGTGCTGATTCGATTGCAGGATCAGCACATGTACACCCGTCCATGATGTCACGATCTAAACTCGGTCAAAAGATTCATCAATTTTGCCGTAATGGATGTAAAAGAGGGGTCCTAACCCAGCTTTTAAAAAGAGAAAACAAAACGAACCGTGCTAAACGGCGTCTCACGGATGTATAAACTTGCGATTCACGATTCACATTATGTCCAGGTTGCGCACACACGCTTCTTGCTGGTAACCAGTAGGTGTTGCTTCAAAGGACTAAAACCATGCTGTAATCAATAAGTGATGCATTTTCATACATGTTGATTATGGATATTGGAGATCTGTGGAGGTGCTTAAGACATGGAACATCAACTTCTCGATGTGGCTATTATTGGCGGAGGCCCGGCAGGGTTGAACGCTGCCCTTGTGTTGGGGCGGGCGAGGAAAAATGTGACGGTGATCGATGAAGGCCGGCCACGCAACGCTGTGACTCGCGAGACTCATGGGTTTCTTACCCGCGATGGAACAAGTCCTAGTGAATTTCGGCGAATTGCAAAGGAAGAGAGCAGCGCCTATCCCTCGGTCTCTTTCGTGGAGGACACGGCCGTCTCGATAGCGGGAACAGACGGACATTTTCAAATTACGACTGCACAAGGAAAAGCCTTTGCCAGTAAAAAGCTGCTGTTTGCCGTCGGAATGAAGGATCGGACGTTGGACATCCCAGGATTGGCAGAGGTTTATGGGAAAAGCGCCTTTATATGCCCGTATTGTGATGGCTGGGAATTAAGGGATAAGCCTCTTGTCATCATTAGTAAGGGGGCTGACGTTATGCATTTCGCTCCACTTATATCCGGATGGACAAGCCGTTTTACCATTTGTACGAACGGCCCCGATGAACTGACGGACGAGCAACGCGAGGAGCTCCGCCGGCATCGTGTCCCTGTATTCGAAGCGCCGATCCGGTCTATCGACTCAGATGACGGGATCGTACGACAAGTCGTTCTTGAGGACGGGACGACCATACCGTGTACGGGGATCTTTTTTAAACCAGAGCTGGTTACGGGATCGGACTTACCGCGTGCCGTCGGATGTCACGTTTCAGAAGCGGGAACGGTTGCCGTCGATGACTTTGGAAAAACGAACGTTCCGGGCGTCTATAGCGCTGGGGATGTGGCATCACGACTGCATCAGGCCATTACTGCAGCCTCTATGGGCGCATTTGCCGCTGCGGCCATAAACAATGAACTGAATATGGATGCCTGGAAGCGAAACGAATGACGATATTTTGGCGATGATGCGAAAGGTGATAACTATTGATAAGTTTATTCGGATTCATCTTCATTGCAATTCCTGTTTATGGAAAAAGCGCCCTTCTAACTTCCTATTGGGAAGCGAAGGGCATACCTTCGATTGCCTTGATTCCTTCCGCGGTATTACTCGAAAATAGCAACTCCTTTTCTTCTAGGACCTTACTGACTCGTCGTAAAGTCGATCGGTGCTATGCCTTTCGCTTTCCACACGGTACCTCTTCGCTCGTACTCGAATAACGTTTCTACAGCATTCGCGATTTGGGGCCCTAACTCACGCTCAACCAAATACAAGGCCACGTCAAGTCCCGAAGTAACACCTCCTCCGCTCACAAGGCGTGGACCATCCTCAACGACTCTTGCCTGAACCGGAATGGCGCCGGCAGCTTCTAACGCATCCATACCGATATGATGGGTAACGGCATGTCTATCTTTCAACAAACCTTGCATCGCCAGCAGTAAAGAACCTCCACATACGGTAGCCACAGTGACTTCCTTATTGTCAAAAGCTTGTTTCATCAAATCCGGCAAGTCAGTTTCATTGGGTTGTCTTAATATATTCGGGATGGTATCTTCCGTATTTCCCGTCGGCTTACCCGCCGCTCCAGGCACCAAAATAATTCCCGAACGATTTGGGTCTAATGCGGTTTGCGCTTCGAGGGAGGGCCCATTCAAGCCGCTCGGGACAGAACGCTTCCCTTCTGCGGATACCAATTCCACTGTAACTTTCTCTCCGGAGTACATTCCCGCGGCAGCGAATACTTCATATGGTGCTGTTACATCCAGCAGATCGAAACCATCGAATAATACAATTTGGACATGCAACCTTTTGGCCTTGGATGCATCTTTAGTCTCTTTTATTTTCGCACTGGCTGTCGGGACAATTAGACTTAGAACTAAAACAAACGATAGGAGTAAGCTAAAAAATATTTTTGTACCCGTTCCTTTCGCGTAACTTAAAGTATAAAAGTCCCCGTACACTACATCAATCATGCAGAGGTGACGGGCAACTTTCATTTATGCAGAATTGGCAACCTCTCTGGATTGACCGATCGTTCTGATGATGATGTCAGGAATAATCAGCAGCAACACAATGGAGCCGTAAACGCCAATGGTATAGCTGGTAGCGTACATAAGACCGAATCCCTGATGAAACAGGGTGGTGATAAGGTGAATCACCATATTCGTAAAACAAAAGGCGTAACTGCGGATCATCCAGTTCCGGTGCCGGATGATTCGGTTCTTTTTGATTTGGATGAGCGCTGTTATGGTGATAAGCGGCCATATCATATTGATCAGATTGAACCCGATACTGCTGATTTTTCCTCCGGTGGCGTAGGGTGCCATATAGCCGGAAGTCAACACCACAAGAAGGACAGACACGATATAAACGTAACCGTTTATACGATGAAACTTACGGCTTTTTTTAAAAATGCGAGTCGAAAAGTTGAGTAGCCCCGAGGCCATGGCAATACAGGAAAATGCCACATGGACATACATTACTTTCAACCAGACTGGGAGATTAAGCTCACGCTTCAGTCCGGTTTTATGGCTTAAAAATTCTACGGCACCAGGATCGATCACATAATTTTTTATCAAGGCGTAAAGGATTAATAGAATGCTGACACAGGCTAAAAGATTGTGTAATATTTTCCATTTTCCCATCTGATCCAAAACCCCCGAGGCTATCCATCGTTATGATCCATACACCCTTCCGAGTTGGGGCGTGTCTAATAAATCCGTACAACGAAGCCCTGGTTCGGAATGGCTGTCTTCGTTTCGTTGCAAAAAGCACAAAAGCTCTCCGCCAGCCATACCATGCCTCCCCTTTGCTAACGGAAAATAGAAGGCCCTAGGAAACGCGTTTTCCTGTTAATTGTGATCCCGGCAGTAAACCAGCTTTGGCGATTCCGGTCATGTGATCGCCGTCGGCTACCACTTCGAATTTCAAATTTAAGCGCATGGGTTTCGTGATTGGAAGGGCCCAGGTAAGCTTGTTGTTCTGAAGCTTGGGGTTTATCAATTCGACCGTTTCATCTCCTTGTGTTGCCGTACCTTGGATCAACCCGTCTCTTGTCGAGATCGAGAGCTTGACCTGTAGTTTCCCGACTGGTGTAGCGATGGTTGTATCCCAATCCCCGTCGAAGAGAGAAGCCTGTGTAATTTTGCTATTCACGGTGCTGTCATTCGACGCTGACGTGTTTGTTGTGATTGGTTCGTTACCACTCCATGTCTGACTGTTAGGCGCCATTCCTGTTGCTCGCCAAACCGTCCCCCTCTGTTCAAATTCGAATAGCTGCTCTACCGCATGTGCGATACGTGGTCCAAGCTCACGTTCCACCAGGTACAGAGCGACATCGAGCCCGGAAGTGACGCCGCCGCCGGTAACCAGGTTACCGTCATCCACGACACGTGCTGGAACGGGAATGGCCCCCGTTGCTCCTAGTAACTCCATGCCCAGACGGTTTGTGACCGCTGGTCTGCCTTCCAGCAATCCTCCCATAGCCAGCACCAGAGAACCGCCGCATACCGTGGCGACTATGGTGTTTTTTTGCTCAAGTGCCTGCCCAATCAAACCCGTTAAATCTGTATTCATGGCTCGACCCAGAATAGCCGGGACCGAATCGGGGCCATCTCCTTCGACTTTACCGGACGCGCCAGGCACGAGAATAATGCCCGCCCGTTCGGGGTTCAATCTGCCGTTCGCTTCAATTTTTAACCCATTGATGCTACTAGTTACGGATCTCGGCCCTTCCGCGGTGACGAATTCTACGCTTAACGCGTTATCAGCATACATTGTAGCGGCGCAAAAAACTTCGTAAGGGGCAATAGCATCCAACAGGTCGAAGCCATCAAACAGCACAATTTGAACTTTTAGCATATATTCATCCTCCGTATCTTATTTAGTTAGAAGGTTTTCAGCCTGTGAGATTCCGCTTTGAACCGTCATCAGTCAGTTGTTTTTTAAGCCTATTTGAAGCCCTCCTTCATTTCTTTCTGCGTGGGTCGTGACTTTCCTCACGATCTTTGCCGTCCGTGTTGCAATCGAATCATAACAACGGAATATCTCAAATCGGGTCGTAAAAAGATCACAAAACAATCAAGAAAGCATCTCAAAACATGGGGTGGTTTAAAGAAATGATATACTTGGATTTGATGGAGGGATATTGATGAGTGTGATAAATACGATACTGGTTGTAGACGATGACCAACGTATCGTTGAATTGTTGAGGGATTTTTTGGAGAACGATCATTTTCAAGTTGTCACCGCTTGTGATACTACTGAAACATGGGCCTTGTTTCAACAGAGTGCCATTCATTGTATTGTTCTTGACATCATGATGCCGGGGCAAAACGGATTTGAGTTCTGCCGGCGGATACGGAAGGAAAGCAACGTTCCGATCCTGTTCTTGAGTGCTCGCAGCGATGATGTAGACAAGATCCGCGGACTGACTCTTGGCGGTGATGACTATATCGTCAAAACCGCTTCACCTGGCGAGATCGTTGCCCGTGTGAAGGCGGTTTTACGACGTACTGGCACGCAGCAAGCAAGCACGGCCAAAGTTTTGGACTTTGGCCACATCAAGCTCAATTTATCCACTCGTGAAGTGTTCGTTGATAATAAAAATGTCTCGCTCACGCCAAAGGAGTATGAGTTGCTGCGGTTATTTGCGGAACACCCCAGATATGTTTTTACCTATGACCAATTGCTCACAAAATTTTGGGATGGCATCGGCGATAAGCATACGATTCGCGTTCATCTGAGCCGTCTTCGCGAGAAGATTGAGTGCGATCCGGATCAGCCGCAATATTTGATCAACGTATGGGGTGTAGGGTATCGCTTTGAGGGGCGTATAACATGAGAAAGCTTCGTATTCGTACGCATTTCTTATTTGGCTTGGTGCTCCTTCTGCTACTGCCATGGGTGTTTTTTGTGGTGGCTCATCTCATAACGACCCAGTCGTTGGATATTCGTGCGGGTCGGCCGCATACGATACCCATGTTTGCGGCGTTCGCAGGTCTTCTGCTCGCTTTCTTTATTATAGGCATGCAAATGCAAAGGCTCCTTCTCCTTCCCCTTGAGCGGTTGAGTCGGGCGTCTCGTCAAATTGCTGCAGGCGATTGGGATGTACAGCTTCCCCACGCGACGATCAGAGAAATCGTCGAGGTTCATGATAGCTTTGAAGTTATGGTGAATGGACTTCAACGCTCGCATATGAGACAGACGGAGCTAGAGGAGGAACGAAGATACGTTATCGCTGCCGTCGCTCATGACTTGCGGACGCCGTTATTTGCCTTGCGTGGTTATTTGGATGGGCTGGAACAAGGCATTGCGCAAACACCGGATCAAATGACGAAATATGTGTCCGTTTGTAAGGAAAAAACGGCACAATTGGACCGGTTGGTTGAGGAGCTTTTCACCTTTACGAAAATCGAGTACCAGGAAGCCGAACGAAGTGAGAAAACGGCTGACTTTCATAACATTGTTCAGAAATCGATCGATAGCATAGAGCCGCAGGCGCAACAGAAACCGATCGCGATCGTTACCGATCACGCATCGGATAACTGTATGATTCATGCCGATTCACACTTATTGGAGCGAGCGATAAGTAATTTGCTGGATAATGCTGTGCGGTATACATCTGCATATGGGAAAATTTTCATTCAATATCGCCGAGAGGGAGACCGAATAACGTTCACGATCCATGATTCAGGGCCGGGCTTTGCGCTGGAAGATCTCCAACGGATCTTTGAGCCTCTTTACCGGGGGGAGCAATCGAGAAATCGTGCGACAGGAGGCGCCGGATTGGGGCTTACCATCTCACGGCGTATCATTCGCCAGCATGGAGGAGAGCTTACTGCAGACAACCACCCGGGAGGAGGCGCTGTCCTTTCAGGCTATCTACCTGCTGTTAATCGATAAGTATTCCGGAAGCTTGATGTAATTCGGGAAAGCGCAGGTTTTGAAGCACTTCGGCAAGAAGGAAGATGAGGGAATCACTCGCTGCTTCGGAAGGAGGGCCGGGGATTTCTTATTTTATGATTCAACACCCACTTTCATATCCAAAAGAAGATAGGCTAATCTGGTATAAATTACTAGTAATAAAAAGAATGGCAGTATGGTAATCTGATTTCTGTCCCAAATTGTATATGAAGAGGGTTACAGATGGGTTGGGCTGAGAAGGTTAAAGAAAATTTTAACCGGAGTTGTATCGTATGTGGAGAAAAAAACTGGAGTTTACAGGCTCACCATTTATATGCACGCCATTCATTTCCGGAGATTAAAAAAGATACACTGAATGGGGTAGCTTTGTGTGTAAAGTGTCATAAAAGGTATCACAGAGATTTTGGTAGAGGAAAAAACACTGGGGAAGAGTTTATAAAATGGATCGAATATTTAAAGGATCGAGGTGAGTTTAATATCACTGACCAAAAAATTACAACGCTATATGACCAGGTGCAAAAAATAAAGCAAAAAATAAAACCTAACTATAAACAACGATATTGGCAGGGGGATTCTACTAACAAAATGCAAACCAGGATACATAATGGCTTTATTGAAGAGAAAATTGAGGAAAGCGCGAAAAAACTTAATCTTCATTTGGAGGTTAAAGATAAAAGCGAAAAAGAGAAGGAAAAACTGCGAGCAGAATTAACCGATCGAATTTCCCTTAAAGATATTGCGAATGATTATGATGGATTTGTAAAGGTTGAAACGAATCTAACCCGTGCGGAGTTTGATTTTTTCAAAAAGTACTGCGATAAACTCGGTTTAACGGTCACTTTTGCTATGTATTTATTAATTAGGAATGAAATGGATGCTAAAATAGCTAAAGATTAATACCTCTGCTCCAAATGACTAATCAATACATATAATTGTGGTTGGTTCCTTCCAACAATATCTTTACCGAATCACCTGTTAGGGATGATGTCGCATAATAAGTTGGGCTATAGCAACTAAAAGCAGTTGATATTTCGAACTCTAGTAGGGACCATGGGATGTAGTTGAGGAATTGAACGCCTTCTCGTTTTTGAGGAGGCGATTTTTCTTATAGTAGCCGATCGATTTTTCCTTACGGTGGTGTTTGTTTTACGTGGATTTTACTTTTATTTAGTAATTTAAATATCAACCGGGTAATGGTCAAAAAGAGGAAAGGAGTCAATAGCATTAAAGGAACGCATTGTGACCCAAAGTTGATACAGGCAAGTATAAATCCCCCGCCTCTCCTCGGAGAGGCGGGGGATTTTGTGGTTTACCAATCGATTCCTATTCCCATCGGACTCCCAACCAATAGGTGATCGATTCCTTTCCATCATCTGATAGACGGAGTGCCCGTGAAGCGTCCGACTGGATTAACCATTTCTTTCTGAGAAGAAAGTGGAGAATTTCACTACCCAGCGCTCCGGCTAGATGATAGCGACGTTCACTCCAATCCAAACATTGGTGAGCAAAGGATCGTCGCTTTTTTAATGCTTTATTTACATCAATCCCGGACGCTATCAACTTTATCTTTCCCGTTTCAGTCAGAACCAGCTTTTTTTCTTCTGCCTCTGTCAACCATTTTTGATCCAATAATCCTTCCAACAACTTTACCCCGCACTCTCCCGCCAAGTGATCATAGCAAGTTCTCGCTTTTTTCAGCTTTTTTAACTGGGTGGATTGACGGAGCGAGCGAATTTCAGGTGAAGGTGTTGCCCCCAAAAAGGATTCCATCCACTGGGCCAACTCATTGGAAGTGAGACGGTAGTAACGATGGCGCCCCTGGTGGTCACACTCCAACAGGTCCCAGGATTGTAGCTTCTGAAGATGAAAAGAAGCGGTCTGTGGTGTGATGCCTGCCTGGTATGCCAACTCTCCGGCGGTGTGAAAGCGTCCGTCCAGCAGAACGGTTAGCATGGAAACGCGTGAGGGATCGCTGAACAAGCGGGCGATCTCAGGAAGTTTTGCATGGATCATGTTCGCTCTCCAATCTTTTTTGTAATCCATATTTCGATACCTATCGAGTTTTCCCTGCTTTATATTGGGGATGGAATAATTTACAGGAGTGATTTCGTTGAGCGATCATATGCAGATTAAACCAAAAATTCTCTACTATGGGACTCCGGTATTGCTTCTTAGCACCTTGAATGAAGACGGTTCCACCAATATTAGCCCTCTCTCCTCTTCCTGGGCTTTGGGCCCTTATATCATATTAGGACTGGGGATCGGTGGCAAAGCATTTGAAAATTTGAACCGAAATCCGGAATGTGTGATCAATCTGCCGGCTCAGCATTTGTGGGAGCAGGTGGAGAAGCTCGCCCCGTTGACAGGGAAACATCCGGTTCCGGAAATGAAACAGCGCATGGGTTTCCGCTATTGTAAAGCGAAGTTTTCCGAGGCAGGCTTTACCCCTCAACGTTCAGCAGTGGTTCGTCCTGAGCGGATTTGGGAATGCCCTCTTCAGATCGAAGCCCGGGTTAAGGCGATCCGGGTTCCATCTTATAGCGGGGAAATTGTTATTGTGGAGACGGAGAGTATTTGCGTTCACGCCAGTAAGGAGATTCTTACATCCGAGGGGTATATTGATCCAACCAAATGGAAACCGTTGATCTACAATTTCCGACATTACTTCGGTCTGGGATTGCCGATGGGGAAAACGTTTCGCGCGGAAGTGTGAGGGATTTGAGTTAATAACCGTACCATTGAGAAAACCCCGTCTTAAAAGCGGGGTTATTCCTAACGTGAAAGACAAAGGATAGTAATGGTTATCGATTTCCTCCTATGTTTGACAACCAATACCAACTTCTTTATTTCACAAGCTTCATCCGAATTCCCATGACGACTGCTTGTGTGCGGTCCTTGGCCCCTAATTTTTGAATGATACGGTGGATGTGTGTTTTGGTTGTACCTTCGGTAATGCATAAAATCTGCGCAATCTCATGATTCCGTTTACCGTAAGCCAACAACTGTAACACTTCGGTTTCACGCGCTGTCAATGTGTCGAGGAGACGTACTTTTTCAGTTTGATCAGACAGGTTCACATCGGGGTTCAATATTTGTTGGAGGGCGCGGTTGGCGGTGGTGCTGTTGAATAGCGTCGCCCCGCGGTAAATCGAACGTAAGCCCGTCAGCATTTCCTCGGTATCGGTGTCCTTCAATAAATAACCGACAGCCCCTGCACGAATTCCATCGAATACATATTTTTCCACATCAAAAGTGGTTAGGAGGATCACTTTTGTTTTGGGTAACGATTCCACGATCGATTTTGTTGCCATGATCCCAGTACCGTCTGGCATGCGGATATCCATTAAAACCATATCGGGGACGGTTTGCAAAGTTACGTCAATCGCTTCCTGGCCGGTCGCAGCTTCGCCCACTACTTGCATATCAGATTGGATGTCCAAAATGTAACGCAATCCATTTCGAATAAAAGGCTGATCATCTGCAAGCACGATTCGAATTTTCTTCTCGGTTTGCATAGAAGCTCCCCTTCTCTAACCGCTAGGATTCAAGTGGAATAACGGCTTCTATCTTTAAGCCATGTGGCGAATTTGGCGTAAATTGAATGCTTCCGCCGACTGCTTTGCATCGTTCCATCATTCCGCCTAAACCAAATCCAATCGTTAACGTCTTTTCACTACTGAAATGTCCGTCATCGCTGATGATCAACTTCACATGTTTATTTTTCTCTTCCAAATAAATGTGAACCTGGTTCGCATCTGCATGTTTAAGGATATTGGTTAGCGCCTCTTGCAAGACTCGATAAAGGATAACACTCCGTTCTACCGGCCACTCACTGAGGGGGCCGATTTCTTTGTATTTCATTTGTAAGCGTGAATTGGCCTTTACCTGGGATACCAGACCTTTCAGCGCAATCGGGCCAAGGCCTTTTTCATCTTCTGACCATTCTCTTACAGCAAGCCGTACTTCCTCCATGCCTGTGCGAGCGACTTTCAGCAGTTCATCGACATTGTTTGTAGCGGTGACTGGATCGTTTGGAATCATCAGCTTCAAGGCTTGTAGTTGCACAATGAGTGAGGTCATCTGATGTCCAAGCCCATCGTGAATTTCACGTGCCAGTCTGGTCCGTTCCGTCAACGCTGCATAGCCCATCGCCTGGATCGAGGTTTGTTGCAATTCCGAATAGGCTGCATTTAATTGCGCAAGCTGTTTTTGATTCGTTTGATGGGCAAGACGAAGCAAGCTTTGGTTTCTAACGGCGAAATACATCAAGACAGCGGCAAACAGCGCACCTACAGAAAGCTGGTCGATCATCATCATGACAAAAATGAGCATCACCGTGATTACCGCGAGGGGATTGGTTGTGTGGCTCCACTTAGGCTCTGCTATACCCAGTAGATATAACAGCGGCCAGAAAATGCGATGATCCGGGTAGTCCGGGAATATCAAGCGAATGATACCCACCACGATGGCAAGGGTGCAAACGACAAAAATATATCGCTTCTGATTCCACCATGATTGGTGCCTTACTATGATGAAAAGGTAACCGACCATAAAGCTGAAGTGAATAAGGAGAACGGGGATATCTTGAAACGGATTGTCAGGAAGAAACAAAACAAACAAGAGAATGATAAAGGTGAGATGGACACCATCGAAACCGCGCGAGTGAAAGATGGATTTTTTCATCATTTTATTCCTTCAATTGGTTGGTTTTCATCATTATATCAAGTCGATCCGCCTTAATCATCTATCGATCGATAGAGGCATTGCGCAAAAATCAACCTCAGATAGACGAAAAGGGAATTGCATCGTGATACTTTTGATATGCAACCGAGAAAGGGAGGAATTTCGATGGAAATAGCCAACGGAGAAGATGTCACAAAGAAAAGAAAACGGAGACAGAAATGGAATGTTATCGTTCAGTTGATAAAAAAACGATGGCCCTCTTTGGTGGCGCTGGCCATCGCTGCTACAGGACTGCCAGCTTCCGCGGACCCGATGTCGATGATTCTTGTTATCGCTGCACTGGTATATCCGATTTCAGGCGCCATTCGCGGCCACCTTCGCGGCGTCCGTACAATCTTGATCCAAACGATCGCCTTTCTCCTTTTTGCTACGATCGCATTGGTAGCCTTGTACGTCGATCGAGAAATCGGATTGATCCTATTGGCAGCCGGTTATCTCGGCCACTCAGTCTGGGATCTTGTCCACCATCGGACTGGAATGATGGTCCTGCGAGGGTATGCGGAGTTTTGTGCTGTCTTCGATTTTCTTATTGCAGTCGTTCTTCTGGCTCCGCTCTTGCAGTAACATACAATTGAAGGCACACCAAGTGGTAGGCATCATTTCACTTAATAAAAAGACGATACGCATCCCAACGTGGGTACGCGAATCGTCTTTTTTTGGCCATATTATTGAGAGTAATTTCGATCTAATTGTTATGCACAAGCGATGTGGTAAGCGTGTTTGCACCTTAAATATGCTTTTATTTGGGATAAATACATTTCATCTCAATCGAACAGTTGTCTTTCAACTTTCAACAAATCGTAATGATATTGATTTACAACGATAAATTCATATGCTATCATTACCCTCAACGACATCTGTCATGGTGGGGGAAGAGGATGAAAAGAGAATACAAATTAGGGTTGGTTCTACTTCTATCGATTGTTGTTTTAACCGCTTGCTCTGTTGGCTCTGGTGACGAACGAGGGGGAGAGAAAGAGGTAAACCTCCTTTTTAATTTTGCGACCCATTCACTCGATCCCAATGTGGATTCCAGCTATGTACCGTTACGTGCCGGGGTTACGGAAACTTTGGTTCGTTTGAATGATGAAAAGTTGGAAATTGAGCCGTGGCTGGCGGAAAGCTGGGACAGTGAGGACGGGAAAGAGTGGACGATTCAGCTGCGGGATGGGGTTACCTTTCATAACGGAAAGCCGATGGATGGAAAAGCGGTAAAAGCATCACTGGAGCGGGCGATGAATGATAATGTCGCCATCAAAAATGCACTGCGGATTGAGTCGATCGAAGTGGATGGAAATACGCTACATATCAAAACAAAAGGGTATTTTCCGGAATTTCCGTCTGAATTGGTTAGTCCCTATACTTCGATTATCGATGTAACGGAGACGGATTTTGTCAATCGGCCGATTGGGACGGGGCCTTTTGCGGTTACGTCTTTTACACCAGGCAGTGTGGTAAAGCTGAAACGTTATGACGATTATTGGGATGGTCCAGCAAAGCTGAAATCTGCACAATTTTCCTTTAATGAAGATGCTAATGCCCGCTCTCTTGCGTTGGAATCCGGTAGCGCCGATATTGTCTTTCGACCGGAGGTGGAGAGCGTTCCCCATCTGGAGGAGCTGGAGGGGATCACGGTAGAGTCCACCTCTACTTTTCGTGTACACCAGTTGACAATGAACCTCCAACGAAAAGCGTTGCAAGATGTCAATGTGCGTAAGGCGGTAGACGCTTTATTGGATCGGCAATCGATTGTGGATACGATTTTACACGGACATGCGGAAGTGGCAGAAGGGCCATTTATGCCTTCATTCTCCTTTGCACCGGACTATTCGAAGAAAGAGCGCGGACCGGAAGCGGCACGAACCTATCTGAAGAAGGCGGGATACACGGAAAAGAACGGGGTGATGCAAAAAGACGGGAAGCCGCTTCGTTTTACCTTGCTTACCTATGGTTCCCGTGCGGATTTGCCGCTGATTGCGCAAGTGTTTCAATCGGATGCGAAAAAACTGGGCATCCAAGTGGAGATTCGTCAGATTGAAATTCCAGAGGAGTATATGGCCGCCAATCGAGACTGGGATTTAACTACGTATAGTAATTTGACGGCGCCGCGCGGGGATGCAGGTTATTATCTAAACGCAACATACCATCCGGACGGAGCCTTAAACTTTAGCGGTGCCGATGATGATAAATTGACCGCTCTCTTGGACGAGTTAAATGTAACCGTCGATCCGAAGGAGCGAGCATTGCTGTCGGAAGAAATCGCTCAATATGTGGATCAAAAAGTGCTTAATTCATTTGTGTTATATCCCCATACCTTGGTGGCCTATAACGCGGATAAAGTGAAAAACTGGGTGACGACCCGCAGTGAGTACTATATGTTGACGAATGAGTTGGATGTGAACTAAATGCTTCGTATTATTGGAAGGCGATTTCTGGAGGTTGCTCTTTTTCTCCTGGTTGTGACCTTTGTCAGTTTTCTTTTTATGCGACTTGCTCCAGGAGATCCAGTGTTATCGATTCTGCGAGTGGATGATGTCTCGGTGACCACCCAACAAATCGAGGAGCTGCGGGAGGAACTGGGGTTTAATGATTCGTTGCTGGTGCAATATGGGCATTGGCTAATTCAGTTTGTGCAACTGGATTTTGGACGTTCCTATATAACCAACCAACCGGTGCTGGATACGATTTTAGCCAGCCTTCCGGCAACCATTGAGTTAACGATTGGATCGTTGTTGGTCATGCTGTGTGTGGCGATTCCCCTCGGCTCTTTGGCTGCGTTATACCGAAACCGTTGGATTGACCAGGTGAGTCGAGGCGTGTCCTTATTTGGTGCAGCCGTGCCTAGCTTTTGGTTGGGGCTCATCTTGATCGATTGGTTTGCGGTGCGTTGGAATCTCCTTCCGCCCATGGGCAGGGAGGGGCTTTTTTCCGCTATACTGCCGTCGTTGACACTGGGACTGGCTATATCTAGTGTCTATGTGCGGTTGCTGCGTTCCAGTTTGCTTGATTCCTTGAGTCAGGAATTTATACGGGCGGCCCGATCAAGGGGATTATCAGAGGGACGAATCTTTTTTGCCCACGCTTTTCGCCACAGCCTTCCGCCGGTGATCACCGTTTTTGGTGTTAGCCTCGGTAGCTTGATTGGCGGGGTTGTGGTGATCGAGGTGATTTTCGCCTATCCAGGTATCGGTAAGTTGGTGGTGGACGCCATCCGACAACGTGATTACCCGATGATTCAAGGCTATATCTTTGTGATGGCGGTGATTATTTTTGTCGTTAATAGCGGGGTCGATTTATCCTATCGCTATTTAAATCCGGAGTTGCGGCTGAAGGAAAGGAAGGGAAGCTGATGGAGCTCGTCTTAGCAAAAAAACGGCAGCCAAGCAAGAAACACTGGAAAAAGGCAGCTTTACTTACGGTGCTTGCTTTTCTGCTGGCAGTTGTGATTTACACCTTCCTTATACTGAAGCATGATCCCACACTGGTCGATATGGCTGCCAAAATGGAACCCATGAGCTGGGAACACCCATTGGGTACGGATCATCTGGGGCGGGATGTGTTGACACGGCTGTTGCTCGGCGGGCAACTAACGGTGGGTTACAGTTTTCTGGCGCTGGTGCTCGCCGTTGTTATCGGTGTTCCCTTTGGGGTGTTTGCCGGGTATAAAGGGGGCTTGATCGATCGTACATTTATGCGCATCGGCGATACGTTTTTAGCGTTTCCCGATACGATTGTGGCCATTGTGCTGAGTGGTCTCTTAGGGCCAGGCATCGGCAATCTGTTGCTGGCGATTGTGGCGGTAAAATGGGTCGGCTATGCCAGGCTCGTACGTAGCACCGTGATCAACGAGTGTCAAAAAGACTACATCACTATCGCTAAAATTAACGGTCTCGGTTCCGGCGGGATTATGAGGAAGCATTTGTTTCCCCATATCATCGGGAATGTGTTGGTCCTTGCCAGCCTTGATCTCGGGAAGATTATTTTGCTGATCTCTTCCCTCTCCTATATTGGGTTGGGGGCACAGCCGCCTGTACCGGAGTGGGGAGCGATGCTTAATGACGCTCGCCCCTATTTTCGTGCCAATCCGTCCTTGTTGGTGTATCCGGGATTGGCGATTGTGATGGTTGTTTTTATCTCAAATATAATCGGAGATTCCTTACGTGATCGATTTGATGTGAAAAAGGAGATACAACCGTGAGCATTTTAGCCGTCAGGCAATTGTCCGTCTGGGGAAAAGAGAAGCGGATCGTCGATTCGATCTCCTTTGATATTCACCAGGGAGAATGGTTTGCGCTTGTGGGACAGAGCGGTAGCGGCAAAAGCGTAACCGCTGCGGCCATTGGACAGCTTTTGCCGCCAAATCTGTACGCCACTGGGGATGTTCGTTACCGTGACAAAAATATAGTAACCCTCTCCGAAACCGCCATACGCCAGCTCCGTGGAAAACGTCTCTCGTATATTTTTCAGGATTATCAGGGCTCGTTTACGCCGTTTCTGACGATTGGGCGTCATTTTGAGGAGTATCAGCGGACCCATCTCAATCTCTCAAGAGCAGCCCGGAAACAACAGGCGGAGGAAGCCCTTCGTTCCGTTGGCCTGTCAGAACAACTGTACAATCGATACCCCTTTCAACTGAGCGGTGGCCAGCTTCAGCGGGTATCGATTGCCATCGCCCTGCTGTTGAAGCCGGATATTCTGGTGGCGGATGAGCCGACCACCGCTTTGGACAGTGTCTCTTCATTTCAGATTTTACAACTGTTATCCCGACTACAGGATGAAACCGGATGTGCAATTTTGTTTATCACCCATGATTTGCGCCATGTGAAGAAGTACGCCGACCAGATCGCCGTCATGAATGAAGGGGCCATCGTAGAAAGCGGAGCGGCAAAAAAGATCCTGGGTAATCCGAGCCATCCCTATACACGGACGCTGATTCGCTCAATGCCAACCTTGGTTCAACGGGATGCGCTAACCCCTGAGGGGGTGTTGCCATGACCCTGTTGGAGGCGGAAAATATCTATAAAACCGTTGATAAGGACATCTCGGTGCTTCAAGACGTCAGTTTTTCCTTGCAGGAGAGGGCGTGTCTCGGCCTGGTAGGAGAGAGCGGTTGCGGCAAGAGTACACTTGCCCGCTGCCTTTTACAGATTGACGCCATCGATCAGGGACGGATACTGTTTAAAGGGACTCCTCTTCATTACAAAAGCGAGCGACAGCTAAAACCATACCGTCGACACATTCAAGCGGTCTTTCAAAATCCCACTGCTGCGTTAAATCCAAAGCTGAAAATCAAAGATTCACTTTTAGACCCCTATCTGCATTATAGGAATCAGGTTGAATTTAAACACTTTCATGCAACCAATAGCCGGAAGTTTGTCGCACAATTGTTGGAAGCGGTCGAGCTGCCGGCAGACTTAGGCAACCGCTATCCCCATGAGCTGAGCGGCGGGCAAAAGCAACGTGTGACCATCGCTCGGGCTATCAGTATTGAACCGGCAGTAATTATCTTAGATGAACCGACGGCCAGCCTGGATGTTTTGTCGCAAGAATCGGTGCTCCGCTTGCTGGATGGATTGCGAGAGCAATTGGGGGTTTCGTATCTTTTTATTTCACACGATTTGGCGGCGGTTTATTCCATGAGTACCTCAATCATGGTGATGCGCCAAGGGATGATTGTGGATCAGTTTGATAAAGAAGACCTCTTCGCTCCAGATCGTCATCCATACACCCGGGAGCTGATTGCTATGTTTGAGTGATTGGTAAAGGGGATATGGGTGAAAGGAAATGGTAGCCAACCGACGTAGTTTAGGTCTGGATCCTTGTGATTAAAAAATAAAACCCCTGAACTCAATCCAGGGGTTTTTGTTATGGGGAACGGGGGAAAATGGGTGATCGGCCAACTTTTTATCCTTTCCTACACTGCTGCATTAGTGACAGGAACAGGGAAAGTCAACCGCATATGTTCATGACTTTTGATTGTTATTTCATAAAATTTGTCTTACAATATTATTGGCAAATCATTTTGGAGAAGAGGGGTTTAATGGAAGGGGAAAAGGGGAGGCCATCCATTCAGTCGGTCAAACGAAATACATTATCCAAACAAGTTATTGAACATATCCTTCAATTATTGATCAATGGTCAATTGAAGCCTGGAGATAAGCTCCCTTCTGAAATGGAATTGATGGAACAACTTGAGGTGAGCAGACCGGTTTTACGTGAAGCGATGAGCTCCTTGGAAACCATGGGAGTCATTACCCGTAAGACAAGGGAAGGCACCTTTTTTAACAATAAAATTGGGAGCAAGCCATTTTCTGTTATGCTGGCCTTGTCAATGGATAATTTACCGGCCATCATCGAGGCGAGAATGATTTTGGAATTGGGACTGGTAACAACAGCTGCCGAAAAAATAACGGATGAAGAGCTCGCCAAATTAAAAGAGACGATCGACCGCATCGCGGAAAGCAAGGACAACAATTATGGAGAATGGGATAAAGAATTTCATCGCATCATTGCTTACAGTGCAGATAATCCTGTAGTAGAAGGAATGATTGACGCCCTGCTGATTGCCCATAGCAAAACTGATAGTTTGATCACGTACCGTGAGCGCGATCTCACCGTGGAGTACCATTCGGCGATTTACGAGGCACTGGCCAAACGGGATCCGCATGAAGCGTTTAGCCAAATGTATCGTCATCTTCGTTATGTGCGGGAAAAAATCTTAAAAACCCATTCCCCTGAGTAATCGATGTCCACTAATAAGCCTGTCTGAGAACGATCAGAGGGCTTTTTATTTTTGCAACGAAATTCAAACTTAATCAAAAATTATATTGTCTTATCATCCTATTTGTCTTACAATATGATTTAAGAAATCGCTTACAGAAGGAGGGGTCGAAGGCTTTTGCTTCAAGAGGCTGATACAGTCCTTATGCACCTAGAAAGCCCTATCTGTCGGAAAAAACAAGGTGAGGAGAGAGCCTGATGACAACTGAAAAGCGAGTGTTTCCTCATGGTATCCACGGTTTTCCGGTCGCTCCGTTTACTGCGGAGGGAAAGTTGGATATGGATGCACTCGAGAGAACGATTACGTTTTTAATCGAAGAAGGGTTGCAGTCGATCTTCATTGCCTGTGGTTCAAGTGAATTTCACGCGGTAAGTACCCATGAATATAAGGAAATGCTGGAAACGGCAGTATCGGTTGCCGATGGTAGAGTTCCCGTTTATTCGGGGGTGGGAGGCAATATCTCGCATGCGTTGGAGTTGGGAACCATCTCTGCACAAGTAGGAGTGGATGGTTATCTGATTCTTCCCCCGTATTTGGTTCAGGGTGAACAGGAGGGGCTCTACCATTACTTTAAAATGATTGCTACAAATACGGATTTAGACGCAATCATTTACCAACGGGACAATGCCGTTTTTCAAGTAGAGACCGTAATGAATTTAGCAGAAATTCCCCAAATCATCGGGTTTAAAGACGGTTATGGCAATGTAGAACGAAATATCGAACTGACACAGACGATCGGCGACCGCTTGGAATGGTTTAACGGCATGCCCTTTGCCGAAATTACCATGCCGGTTTACCATGCGTTGGGGTATCGTTCCTATTCATCCGCAATGTCCAATTATCTTCCTCATATCTCGCGATTATTTTATCAGGCACTTTTAAACGGCGATCAAAAACGGCTCTCGCAACTTTATCGAGAAGTGATTTTACCGATTAACCGCATTCGCAAACAACGAAACGGATATGCGGTCGCCTTGATCAAAGCGGGAATGGAGATTGTGGGATTGCCGGTGGGCAAAACGGTTCGCCCACCGCTTACCGTTGTGGAACCCGAACATTATGCGGAATTGGAGACGATTATTCAACATGCATTGGAAAACTTTCCGAAAGAGGAAGCGTTGACTGAATAGGAATGGGGAGGGGACGTTATGGACTCGTTTAAAAATTTCATCGATGGAAACTGGATCGCCTCTTCTAGCAGGGAAACGGTATCCAGTATCAATCCTGCCAATCAAGCGGTGGTAGGAACGGTTCAACACTCCACACAAGCGGATGTAGAGCAAGCGGTACGTGCAGCCAAAAAAGCGCAGGTGAACTGGAGAAGTCTATCTGGCCCCGCACGTGGTCAATTCTTGTACCAAGTGGCTACTATTATGGAATCACACCTAGCTGAAATTGCAGAAACGATGACGCAGGAAATGGGAAAAACCTTGCCGGAGGCCAAAGGGGAGACTGCTCGTGGTATCGCTCTCCTTCGTTATTATGCGACTGAGGGGATGCATAAGGTAGGGGACGTGATCCCTTCTACTGACTCGGAAGCGTTAATGTTTACCACTCGCGTTCCACTGGGTGTGGTGGGAGTGATTACACCTTGGAATTTCCCGGTGGCCATTCCCATATGGAAAATGGCGCCGGCGTTGATCTACGGCAATACTGTGGTGATTAAGCCAGCGAGTGAAGCGGCGGTTACCTGTGCCAAAGTGATGGAATGTTTTGCAGAGGCACACCTTCCGGCGGGAGTTTTCAATATGGTAACCGGATCAGGCTCCGTTGTCGGGCAGGGGATTGTTGAGCACCCGGATGTGAACGGAATTACATTTACGGGTTCCAATGAAGTTGGAAAGCGAATCGGACAGACGGCATTGGCACGGGGAGCGAAATATCAGCTTGAAATGGGTGGAAAAAACCCTGTCATTGTGCTGGATGATGCGGATCTCGATTTGGCGGTGAGAGAGACGATCAGTGGCGGCTTACGTTCCACCGGTCAAAAATGTACCGCTACCAGCCGTGTAATCATTCAGAGTGGAGTTTATGATGCCTTTAAAGAAAAGTTACTGGAAAAAATAAACGAAATTACGGTTGGAAACGGCTTACACGAAAACGTATGGATGGGCCCTTGTGCCAGCGAAAGTCAGTTTAAGACAGTGCTGCGCTATATTGAATTGGGCAAAGAAGAAGGAGCGACGCTCCTGGCCGGTGGTGGCCGCTACACCGAGGAAGGCTGTGAAAAAGGATATTTTGTAAAGCCTACGGTGTTTGAGTATGTGACCCAGGAGATGACGATTGCCCGTGAGGAAATTTTTGGCCCTGTGCTGGCGCTGATGAAAGTAAATTCACTTAAAGAAGCACTAGAAGTGGCCAATGATGCCGAGTTTGGATTAAGTGCCTCGATCTTTACGACGAATATCGGCTATATGCTATCTTTCATCGAACAGATGGATGCGGGTCTTGTGCGGGTGAATGCCGAAACGGCAGGGGTGGAATTGCAAGCCCCATTCGGTGGGATGAAACAGTCCAGCTCCCATTCCCGTGAGCAAGGAAAGGCTGCGATTGAGTTTTTTACAGCGACAAAAACCGTCTTTGTTAAAGGGTGAAAATCCCAAGGTGAGTGGGTGTGGTTCACAGGCGGGGATACCTTCAGTGCGGGGGTGTAAACGGAGGTATCCCACTTTAATCGCTTTGATGAAAGCGTTTACCAAATGAGATATTCCCACTTTGGGCACGAGAGTCTCGCTATTGGGAAGAGAGAGGGAGGGATCGAGCATGATGAGAGTATCGATTACCTCGTATACGGTTGACTTGACGGACGGTGATTTAAGGCAGCTAAGCCAATTGGGCGTCGATTGCATCGATTTTGGAAAGGGATCTGCCTTTCCAGGTGTAAAAGAGCAAGGTTATCCCGATTTGGATGAGTTGTTGCGATTAAAGCGTAGACTCCGTTCTTTCGGCCTTGATATCAACCGCGTCACGCTACCGGATTTAACGACGAAGTTTATGCAAAATGAACCGGGAAGTGAGCAAGAGCTGGAGAATGCGGTCCAGGCAATGAAAGTGTTTGGCGAGGCGGGGATTCCCATTGCCAGACAACGGTTTGAAGGGGATACCTTTCCCCATTTGACCAAAAAATATCGTGCCATCCATCGAGGGGGCGCGATTGCCCGCGGTGAAAGCCTCGGCTTTGTCACCGAAGTGGGGCCGAAGCGAACGCAGGAGGAGCATGAACAGTATTGGCAACGATTTTGTGAAGCATATCAACGTTTGGTGCCGATGGCTGAAGAGGCGGGTGTATTATTGGGTATGCACCCTTCCGATGTCCCCCATCCAGATACCCCCTTTGGCGGGTTAGGCTTTCACCGGATCATCGACACCTTCCCCAGTAAAAATGTCGGTTATGTGTACTGTGTCGGTACAAGAGCCGAAGAGGGCGGAAGTGCACTGGTATTAGACGAGATTAATCATTACGGGAGAAAAGGAAAGTTATTTCTTGTCCATTTTCGCAATGTTCGCGGAAGCCTACCAACCGCCGGCGCTTTTGAAGAAGCGCTCTTGGATGACGGTGATATGAACATGTTTAAAATCTTACTGGAGCTGCGCAAGGTGGGCTTCAGCGGTTGTTTAAATCCAGACCACGTTCCCATCTTGGAAGGGGTTACTCCCGAGCCAAATGCGAGTTGGCCCCATACATGCATTCAATGGAGCTATCACAACATCGGGTATGTCTATTCGATTGGATATATTAAAGCACTTTTGGCCGCATTGGTTGAATTTGAGAGATAAAGACAAATACCGAGGAGGGGAAAAGGAATGGCGAGCAAACATGAGGCGGTTCACGCGCCGTTACAAAAAACCAATGTGCGCTATCTGATTTTAGCGGTATTGTTTGTAACGACCGCCATCAACTATATCGATCGGACCGCTCTTGGTATTGCGGCTCCTGCTATGCAAGACGATCTATATCTCGATGCGGTAAAGTTGGGATTTGCTTTTTCCGCTTTTAATTGGGCCTACACCTTTCTACAAATTCCCAGCGGATGGTTGCTGGATCGGTTTGAGGCGCGAATAGTTTATGGTATCGGGTTGTTTGTATGGTCGTTGTTCACCTTTTTTCAAGGGTTTGCAGTCGGTTTTGTCTCCCTTTTTCTGATGAGATTTATTGTTGGACTTGCCGAAGCCCCTTCCTTTCCCGGAAATAGCCGCATCACAACCATGTGGTTTCCCCAACATGAACGGGGGCGTGCGGTAGCGTTCTATAATTCCTCGCAGTACTTCGGCTTAGCATTGTTTACTCCTATATTGGCGTGGGTGCTGCAAACCTTTGGCTGGCAAGCGGTCTTCTACTCCGCCGGCTTGGCTGGGATTATTATGTCGTTCTTTTGGTTTAAACTGATCCGCGATCCTAAAAGCCACCCTCGTACCAACCAAGCGGAAATCGATTATATCCAACAAGGCGGGGGTCTGGCGGATGTCGGGGATAAAAAGCATAAAATCAAATGGTCTCACGTTCGTCTCCTATTAACCAACCGACAAATGATCGGGATCTATATTGCGCAGTTTTCAATGAATACAATCGTTTGGTTCTTCTTGACATGGTTTCCCACTTATCTGGTAGAAGAAAAGAATATGACGATCCTCAAAGCGGGTTTTATGGCGTCGTTGCCCTATATGGGGGCATTTGTGGGTGGGTTGATCGGGGGATATTTATCGGATTGGTTGCTAAAACAGGGCAAGTCATTAGCCGTAGCCCGTAAAACACCAATCATCATCGGTTTTATTCTTTCCAGCTCCATCATCTTTGCAAACTATACTTCTTCAGCGGGGCTGATTATCATCATTATGTCGGTTGCGTTTTTTGCTAAGGGAATGGCTGGGCTTACTTGGACCCTTGTCGGCGATATGTCACCGAAAGAGATTATCGGGCTGAGTGGCGGAATCTTTAATACCTTCGGCAACCTAGCCGGTATTGTTACACCGATTGTGGTCGGTTTTATTTTGAGCCAGACGCAATCCTTTGCCGGAGCGCTTATGTTTATTGCGGTGATGCTCATTATCGGAGCACTATCCTATCTGTTTATCGTAAACAAGGTGGAAAGAATAGAGCTACCACAGGAATTGGCGGGTAACCAAACCGGATTGACCAAAAATAGTTGAACCATGATGCAAGTGGAGGGATGATGAATATGAATCATACCGGCACACCTGTCATCACCAATATGCAAGTGATTCCCGTGGCTGGCCGCGACAGTATGCTGCTCAATCTCAGCGGAGCCCATGCCCCGTTTTTTACGCGCAATATTGTGATTCTTACCGATAACTCCGGCAATACAGGAGTTGGGGAGGTACCCGGAGGTGAAAAGATACGAAAGATCCTGGAGGAAGCCCACCCCTTGGTAATCGGACAATCGATCGGTCGCTATCGCAATATTTTAAATCGGGTGCGAACCACTTTTGCGGATCGTGATGCACACGGGCGCGGGGTGCAAACCTTTGATTTGCGCGTTACGATCCATGCCGTTACTGCGTTGGAAGCAGCTTTGCTCGATCTTTTGGGCCAGTTTCTCCATGTACCTGTGGCGGCTTTACTGGGAGAGGGGCAGCAGCGTGATGATGTTAAAATGTTGGGTTATCTGTTTTATATCGGGGATCGCAGTCAAACGGACCTTCCCTATGTAAAAGATTCCAATGCGAAGGATGATTGGCTTCGCTTGCGACATGAAAAAGCTTTGACCCCTGAAGCGATTGTCCGTCTGGCGGAAGCGGCGTATGATCGGTATGGATTTCAGGACTTTAAGCTAAAAGGTGGCGTTCTTCGTGGAGAAGAAGAGATGGAGGCGGTAACAGCCCTCGCCGAGCAATTTCCCGATGCTCGGATTACGCTTGATCCCAACGGGGCCTGGTCATTGCAAGAAGCGATCAGCCTGTGCCGAAATATGCAGTTTGTCCTCGCTTATGCCGAAGATCCGTGCGGTGCTGAAAACGGCTATTCCGGACGCGAAGTGATGGCGGAATTCCGGCGAGCAACGGGTATCCCCACGGCGACCAACATGATTGCCACGGATTGGCGCCAAATGGGGCATGCCATCCAGTTGCACGCCGTCGATATCCCGCTGGCCGATCCGCATTTTTGGACGATGCAGGGCTCTATCCGAGTTGCACAGATGTGTCATGAATGGGGACTGACATGGGGGTCTCATTCCAATAATCACTTTGACATTTCCTTGGCGATGTTTACCCATGTAGCGGCTGCAGCGCCAGGGGAGATTACGGCGATAGATACCCACTGGATTTGGCAGGATGGGCAGCGATTGACGAAAGAACCCTTACGGATTATTGACGGAGCGGTAACGGTTCCTGACAAACCGGGCCTTGGAGTGGAAGTGGATAGGGCTCAGCTTGAAAAAGCGCATCAACTCTATCTGCAAATGGATCTTCACACGCGCGATGACGCCAAAGCGATGCAGTATATCATCCCAAATTGGAAGTTTGATCCCAAGCGTCCTTGTCTGGTTCGTTAAGATTTTTAATTGAAAGGAAGTGATAACGTTGCCGGAAAAACAAAGAGATACCCCCCTTTACATTAAGGTGCATACCAACGACAATGTCGGGGTTATTGTCAATGCGGGAGGATTGCCTGAAGGAACCCTCTTTCCATGCGGCCTAAAGTTAAAAGAATCGATTCCCCAAGGCCATAAGGTGGCTTTGACGGACTTGGATCGAGGTGATCCCATTATCCGTTATAACGAAGTAATCGGATATGCGGAAAGCCCAATCGAAAAAGGAAAATGGGTGAAAGAAGCAGTAATCAAGTTACCGACCTCTCCTCGTTTGGATGAATTGCCGCTTGCAAATCGTGTTCCAAAGCCCCTTCCTCCTCTTGAAGGCTATACTTTTGCAGGGTATCGAAACGAAGATGGAAGTGTTGGAACAAAAAATATCCTGGGAATTACCACCAGTGTCCAATGTGTGGTGGGTGTGCTCGATTTTGCGGTTAAGCGAATCAAGGAAGAACTGCTCCCCAAATATCCCAATGTAGACGATGTCGTAGCTTTTAACCATAACTATGGTTGTGGTGTCGCTATCCATGCGCCGGAAGCCGTCATACCGATCCGCACGATCCAACACTTGGCCGCTCATCCCAACTTTGGCGGGGAGGCCATGGTCGTAGGTTTGGGTTGTGAAAAACTGCTTCCGCAACGATTGGTACCGGACGGGGATCCAGCAAGCATCGTTTCGTTGCAGGAACAGCCGGGTTTTATGCCGATGATTCAATCCATTATGAATATGGCTGAGGAGCGATTGAGCAAATTAAATCGGCGGCGACGGGAGCCTTGTCCCTTATCCGGATTAGTGGTTGGTCTGCAATGCGGGGGAAGCGATGCATTTTCCGGCGTTACGGCCAATCCGGCGGTTGGTTATGCGGCGGATCTGCTGGTACGAGCGGGGGCGACGGTTTTATTTTCAGAAGTGACCGAAGTGCGGGATGCTGTCCATTTATTAACGCCACGCACGGTAGACGAAGAAGTGGGTCGTGCCTTGATTCGTGAGATGAAGTGGTATGACGATTACTTACAACGGGGCGAGGTGGACCGAAGTGCAAACCCGTCACCGGGCAATAAAAAAGGCGGATTGTCCAATGTGGTGGAAAAGTCGCTTGGTTCGATTGTGAAATCCGGCAACAGTCCAATTGTCCAGGTGTTATCCCCTGGAGAAAAGGCGACAAAACGAGGTTTGATTTTTGCGGCGACACCGGCGAGTGATTTTGTATGTGGAACCTTACAATTGGCTGCCGGTATGAATATGCATGTGTTTACGACTGGAAGAGGGACGCCGTACGGATTGGCGATGGCACCGGTGATCAAAGTGTCAACCCGAACCGCATTGACAGAGCAATGGCATGATCTAATCGATGTCAACGCTGGTCGCATTGCAACGGGTGATGCCACCATTGAAGAGATCGGGTGGGAAATTTTCCATCTTATCTTGGATGTTGCAAGCGGCAGAAAAAAAACATGGGTCGAATATTGGGGGTTGCACAACGATCTCTGCCTATTTAATCCGGCTCCGTTGACATAAGAGTTAAAGACGATCCCGTCCGAATTGTAGCGAAGGGATCGTCTTTTCGATTAGAAGAGAATGAAGAGGTGTATGTATTTCTATGTCGCTTACATCGTTACTCAGGCAGACGCCACCGGGACCCCAGAGGGCAGGTGTGCCAAAGTAGAGCGAAGCCGGGTGAAGGACTAGAGTAGGGGCTAAAATTAACAATGAACCATTGGACAGCGTTTCATTGTTTCATCGATAATAGAATGGGAGGTGCCTATGACAAACACCCTAGAACACACATTGCCGGATCGTGTCGTAAAGTGGATGGTTGATTCGGTTAACTCTTCTGACGGACAAATTGATCCGAGAGCGTTTGGATGCCTATATGATCCGTTTGTTGGAACGAGTGGTACAACGATAACAACTAGTAACAAAAAAATCAATCGGAATGAAGTTAACTGCCGATTCAGACTAACTTGGGCAAATGTTTAGGAGGGATTGCATCTTGTCAGACAGATGGAAAGAGTATTTACGTGAGAATCAAGATCGTTATTTGGCGGAGCTCGTAGAACTCCTTCGTATCCCAAGCGTTTCAACCGATCCGGCTTATCAAGAAGAGGTACGTCGAGCGGCGGTATGGGTTGCCAACCGGATGCGTCAAGCGGGTATTGCAGATGCGCAGGTTATGGAAACCGATGGTCATCCCGTCGTATACGGGGAGTGGATGAAGGCAGAGGATAAGCCGACGCTGTTGATCTACGGTCACTATGATGTGCAGCCCGCCGATCCGCTTGAAGAGTGGAGCTCGCCTCCATTTGAACCTCGTATTAAAAATGGACGGGTATATGCTAGGGGCGCTTCCGATATGAAGGGAAACATCTTGCTTCCCATTATCGCCTGTGAGGCATTACTGGCAACGACGGGAACTCTTCCGGTTAATGTGAAGTTTTTATTTGAAGGAGAAGAGGAGACCGGCAGTCCATCGTTGGAGGCGTTTATTGCAAAACATCGTCAACAACTAGCGTGCGATTTAGTCGTGATTGCCGATGGGGGTGTCGGCTCGGAAGAAGAGCCGGTGGTAACAACCGCAAGGCGCGGGATGGCTAGCTTACAGCTCAAGGTGAAGAGCGCCGATACGGATATGCATTCGGGGTTTGGTGGCGGCCTGGCACCCAATGCGATTCATGCTTTAACGCAAATATTGGATTCGATGAGGGACGCAGAGGGACGGATTCTTGTCGATGGTTTTTATGATGAGGTTCGTCCGTTAACGTCCGCGGAACGGGAGAAAATTGCTGCATTCCCCCTCCATTTGGACGAATTTAAAACCAATACAGGAATTGAAGATTTTTTTGGTGAACCGGAATACACCCCACAGGAACGAGTGACGGCTAGGCCGACATTAGATGTAAACGGGGTTTGGGGCGGATACCAAGGGGAGGGTACTAAGACAGTCATCCCCTGTGAAGCATATGCGAAAATTACTTGTAGACTGGTACCGGATCAAAAACCGGAGCAGATCTGTCACCATTTGCAGCTGCACATCGAACAACATGCCCCTAAACATGTGAAGGTAACCGTGGAAATGGGACCAGGTGCCGATCCTTATCGCCTTCCAGATGACCATCCGGGCTTGTTTGCGCTTGAGCGGGTATTGGAAGAGGTATCGGGAAACCCGGTAAAGCGGCGCTGGGAAGGAAGCACAGTACCTGTGAAAAGTGTTTTTAAGCGGATCTTAGCGGCTGAGTCTGTAACGCTTGGGGGATCACAAGGGGACCGGACACACGCCCCCAATGAATTTTACCGCTTAAACAACTTTGAGCGTATTCAAAAAGCGTTTTGTCTGTTTTTTTATGAGTATGGGTCAAGAGATTGATCCGTTTTTAGATCGGAATACCTATTGTCCTTTCTCCCGGCATCCAATATGGTGAAAATAATGATGCAGTAAAGAATGCGAAACAACAGAGGAAGGATGACAAGATCATTGGAACAATGGTTGGAAATATTGAAATTTCTGGTGCTGGGTCTAATACAAGGTGTGACGGAACCGATTCCGGTCTCTTCCAGTGGTCATCTCTTAATTTTTTATCACTTTTTTGGACTGGGGATTGAAGGGAATAGCAGTTTAGGATTTGCAGTGTTGGTCAACTTTGCTTCCCTTCTATCTGTGTTGATCATTTACCGCAAAGACTTGGCCCGTCTCGGGGCGAACAGCATCTCGTATCTAAAAGACCGCAACCCTGAACAAAAAGCGGATTTCCGTTTTATTCTGTTTATCATCTTGGGTTCAGTTCCGGCGGCAGTACTGGGATTACTCTTTAATGACGTCATCGAGGAAGAGTTGACCGGTGTAAAAATGATCGGTATCTCCCTCTTTGTGACCGCAATCGCCTTATGGGTGATCCGCAACCTTCGTGGTCGGAAAAATGATGGGGAACTAAGTGTCAAAGATGCATTGTTGATCGGTTTAGGACAAGCTTGCGCCTTGATTCCCGGAATTAGCCGATCCGGTGCAACGATTGTGGTTGCGATGCTGATCGGGCTACAACGGGAAACGGCCCTTCGTTATTCGTTTTTACTCTACATCCCGGTAAGCCTAGGCGGGATGATTCTAGAAGGCGAAGCGATTATGCAGATCATGAGTGATCCGGATATGTTTCTCCCCTACTTGGTTGCATTTATCGCCGCTTTGGTCGCTTCTTATTTTGCCTTGAAATGGTTTATGCACGTGATGAAACAAGGCAACTTGGTGATTTTTTCGGTCTACTGTCTGGCTGTCAGTGTATTGATCTTCATTTTTGCTTAATGATAAAAAACAGCGGTCCTGATAGGGGCTGCTGTTTTTTATGGGTTGATTGATGTGGTATATTGGTTTACGAAAATCTCTTGATTAAGAGGGAAAGAAGTTTCGATTGCCTTGAATTTTGGCATCACCCTCGGTGTAGGGTAAAATGGAAAAAAGATCAATTGGAGGCTAAGCCCAGGATGAGTAAATCAACGAAGCGGAATCAGGATGCAATGGACATCCTCCGTGCTACCAGCCGGACCTTCTTTATTCCCATCAGCCGCTTGCCGTCCGGTTTAAAAGAAGCCGTGGCGTCTGCCTATCTCTGCATGCGGGCGATTGATGAGATCGAAGATCATCCAGAACTTCCGGCTGAAGCGAAAGCGAGTCTGTTGCGTTCGATCAGTGAAGTTTTGCAACAACCATTTCAGGAGGATGCGTTACTTGCACCGATGAAGCCATACCAATCCCTGTTGCCGGAAGTAACACTGCGGATGGGCGAGTGGAGTAGACTCGCGCCGGAATCCGTCCAAGTGGCTGTATACAGCAGAACGGCAACAATGGCGGAAGGGATGGCCGGTTGGGCGTTAAAAGGGTGGAACGTTCAGACGGAGGAGGATTTGGACGATTACACGTTTTATGTGGCCGGGTTGGTCGGGCTGTTATTGAACGATTTATGGAAGTGGTATGACGGCACCGATGCGGATGAAGAGCTGGCCGTCGGTTACGGCCGGGGATTGCAGGCGGTCAATATCATCCGCAACCGGGACGAGGATCTTGCTCGTGGCAAGGTGGATTATTACCCTAATGGCTGGGAGGCGGAGGATATGTTTGCCTATGCCCGTCGTAATCTAGCGATGGCGGATGAATATACCAACCGTATTCAATCAAAACCGGTGCTCGACTTTTGCAAGATCCCGCTTACCCTCGCCCATGGGACCTTACGCGCAATCGAAGCAGGTGAAACAAAACTGAGTCGGTTTGCAGTGAAAGAGTTGGTGCGGAAGGTGACGGGACAGGGTTGAAAGGGTTTTTCAGCAAAACAGCCACTCATAGATGGAGTGGCTGTTTTGCTGAAAACTTGATTGATCATCGGGAATTTGCGAATATAAGTAAATTTTATTTATAGACAACATGGGGCTTAACTCCCCGCATAAATGCTTCCATCTTTGCGCGGATCTCCAGTGGGACATCAAATTTTCTTAAGGCTCCGGTCAGATGGCGAATCGTGATCTCATATTCTTGGTCGGTAATATTCAGCCCTTTGTGCGCCAGGCTTAATTTACGACCGTTGTAAACTTGTGGCCCCCCCATCGCATACGTTACCAAAAAATACATCTGGTGCATACGAAGTTTATCAGTATCCGTGTTTATAAAATGGTGGTTGACTCTGGGGTCCTGGATCATCCGATCGTAAAACTCGTTGACTACTGCTGAAATTGCTTCATCTCCCAACAACTCATACAACGACATATCGTGCAGTTTGAATCCCCCCTTTTTATATCCTTTTGAATATTATACATGCAAAAAGAGGGGGATTGGCGCAGAAGTTAAAGATCTCTCCAAGATCGAGGGAACCAAATAGAACCATTTTTGTCGCATACGATTGACAGTGTCTTTGTCCTTAAGTACGATATTTCAAGGAGTAATTACAAGAAAATTCAGATGGGAAGGAAAATGCACCGAATGAATAAACAACGAGTAGGCGGATTGGAAGCCGGTGGTACAAAAATGGTTTGTGCCATTGGAGACGGCAATGGGCGAATAGTCGAACGCAGCTCTTTTGCGACAACGACACCGGAAGAGACAGTGCCTCAGATCCTGCAATTTTTTAAAGCACACGCGATCGCCGCTCTTGGTGTTGGCTGTTTTGGACCGATTGAGCTGAGAGAAACTCATCACGATTATGGAAAAATCCTACATACACCCAAAATTCCGTGGGTGAGATATCCTATATTTGAAACGTTGAAAAAAGGGTTACAGGTTCCAATTGCACTTACCACCGATGTAAATGCGGCTGTGATTGGTGAGACGAGGAAAGGAGCCGCACAAGGAGTCGATAGCTGTCTCTATATCACCGTAGGAACGGGAATCGGTGCAGGAGCGATCATCAACGGCAAACTATTGGCAGGCTTTTCTCATCCTGAGATGGGGCATATTTCTGTAAAACGACATGGATCGGATACATTTCAGGGAAACTGCCCCTATCACAGCGATTGCTTGGAAGGGCTTGCTTCTGGAACTGCGATTGAGGCGCGTTTTCAAGCGCCGGCAGCCTCCCTTTCTTCCCGACAAGAGGTTTGGAAAATGGAAGCGCATTATTTGGCAGAGGCGATTGCCCAGTACATCCTCATCCTGATGCCAAAACGAATTATCATCGGTGGAGGAGTGATGAAGCAAGCGCACTTATTTCCGCTGATACGGAAAGAGGTGAGCCAACGAATGGCTGGATACGTCGATATTGATTCATTTGATCTTGATTCGTATATTAGCCCTCCTTCGCTCGGAGATGATGCGGGGATTACCGGAAGTCTCCTTCTCGCGGAAGATGTGTATCAATCCTTCAAATATAAACATCATGAAGCGTTGAAAAAGGGATGGTGATTCCGTGCAACCTCTCTCGATGGGAATCTCCAATGTCGAATCGATAGGGGGAGAGAAGGATGGAAAAAGCGCCTTTATTTTTTGAACCCATTTTTAAGGAGCGGATCTGGGGAGGTTGTAAATTAGAAGCTTTTGGATATCGACTTCCTTTTGAACACACAGGGGAATGTTGGGCGATCTCAGCCCATGTCAATGGTGTCAGTAATATACGCA